>NZ_JBSGXZ010000050.1:0-62428 GCF_053610285.1 Lentzea sp. NPDC054927 | reverse complement strand
TCGCCAGAGTGGTCGTCTCCACATCCGCGTCACGCACACGGATGAGCCGCAGCTCACCGCCCTCGTGTGCCGCCCACCAGACGTCTCTTCCCAAAGCCGACAAAGCCGGTACGAGGTCGAGTCCGGACCCGCTCGTGATGACGACGAGCGGTGCGTCGATCGGCTCGACCGCCTTGGCGAGGTCCGCGACCGGATCGCCGGCGACCAGGCGTGGCGGGTTCTTGCGCAGCACCCCGCAGGCCACACCGAACAGACGCAGCCGTTCCGGTTGGTCGGCCCACACACAGGCCTCCAGCCAGGCGTAGGCGTCCTCGTCTGCCAGGTCGGCGGGGGCCACCCCGATACCGGCCTTCGCGGCCACCTTGACCGTCTTGGGCAGCTTCGGCAGCACCGCTCCCGGTGCGAGCTCGAGCGCGCAGTGCAGGCCCAGCGCGGCCTTCGCGGGCCCGGCGACGAGCTGTCCGGCCTCCTGGGTCTGGTACCGGTACGAGTACTGGTCGAGCCCGAGCAGCAGACCGGCCGTCGTCGCGACCTCCACGAGCCCGATCGGCCCGCCCGCCTGCTTCGCCGCCGCGGCCACCGCCGGGTAGAGCAGGGCGGCGCGCCGGACCTCGTTGGTCTGGATCACCTGCGAGCTGACCAGCTTGCGGACCCGTTCGCCCCGCTCGAGCAGGAAGTCGCGGAAGAGCGGCCAGGTGCTCTCGTCCGCGCCGTAAGTGCCGCCGAGCGACGGGTAGTAGTTCGACAGCTGGTGGAACGGCTCGGCCTGCACCAGCCGGTGCGCCGCCGCCAGGAGGAGTTCACCGGAGGCGTTCTCCTCGCCGGCGGCGGTCAGCAGGTCGGCGACCTCCGGATCCTCCGCAGCACGCGACGCGAGGTGTTCGTAGAGCGGCGAGATCGCTGATGCCTCCTCCGCGAACGCACGCAGACGTTGCTGTGCAAGATCCAGAGAAGTCACTTCACTCCTTGGGTTCAGGCCGTCCAGGCTGCTCGCCACCGCGGGCATCGCCGTAGGACTGCTTCGGCACCATGACCTTGCGCCTGAAGACGCACACGACCGTGCCGTCCTGCTTGTAGCCGCGAGTCTCCACGTAGACCACGCCCCTGTCGTCCTTCGACTTGGACGGCGTCTTGTCGAGCACCTCGGTCTCACCGTAGATCGTGTCACCGTGGAACGTCGGTTTCACGTGCCGCAGCGACTCGATCTCCAGGTTCGCGATCGCCTTGCCGGAGACGTCGGGCACGGACATGCCCAGCAGCAACGAGTAGATGTAGTTGCCGACGACGACGTTCTTGCCGAAGTCCGTCGTGTTCTCCGCGTAGTTCACATCCATGTGGAGCGGGTGGTGATTCATGGTGAGCAGGCAGAACAGGTGGTCGTCGTACTCCGTCACCGTCTTGCCCGGCCAGTGCTTGTAGACCGCTCCGACCTCGAACTCCTCGTAGTACCGACCGAACTGCACCCTGCCTCCAACTACGTGTGATCGAGATCTGCCTCAGGTGGGGAGACAGTCTGAACAGAGAGGGAGTACCCTCGGCAACCGGTGTGTGAGGATTTCCACCACCAGTGACTTCGCCCCGAGGAGGTGAGGACCCCTAAATGAGCAAGGACCCCCACCCTGCCAGTACCAAGCGCGTCCTCACCGAGGTGGCTTTCTAGATCCATCTAGAACGTTCGAGTTCCACCTGGTCAGGACGCCCGTCGCGCTTTCGCACTCTCATGCCGGCGTGTGTACCTGGAGGAACCCGACATGCCCAGCCTGCCCTCGATCCGCGGCCGTGGCGCTCAGCAGCGTCCGACGCCGCACATCTCCGTGCCGTTGTCGCACTACGTGGTCGACTGCGCGGTCTACGTCGACGGCAAGCGCTTGCCCGGTCGCTGGACCCACACCGACGCCGTCAAAGAGGTCAGCAAGCGCAAGGACGGTTTCGTCTGGATCGGGCTGCACGAGCCCGACGCCGAGCAGATCGAGGGCATCGCCGAGACGTTCGGACTGCACGAGCTGGCCGTGGAAGACGCGGTGCACGCGCACCAGCGCCCGAAGCTCGAGCGGTACGACAACACGCTTTTCATGGTCTTCAAGACCGTCCGCTACGTGACCAACGAGTCGCCCGACACCGCCAACGAGATCGTCGAGTCCGGCGAGATCATGGTGTTCCTGGGCAAGGACTTCGTCATCACCGTGCGGCACGGCAACCACTCCGGGCTGTCCAAGCTGCGCCACGTCCTCGAGGAGGACCCCGAGCGGCTCGAGATCGGCCCCGCCGCGGTGATGCACGCGATCGCCGACCAGGTGGTGGACAACTACCTCGAGGTCACCGACCACATCGAGGACGACATCGACCGCATGGAGGAACGGGTCTTCGCGCCGCGCAGCGAGGTGAGCGCGGAGCAGATCTACATGTTCAAGCGCGAGGTCGTGGAGCTGCGCCGCGCGGTGATGCCGCTCGCGAACCCGTTGCGCCGCTTGGCCGAGGGCTACACGCCGCTCATCCCCGAGCAGGTGCGCGCGTTCTTCCGCGACGTCGACGACCACCTCACCGAGGTGTCCGAGCGCGTGACCGCGTTCGACGAACTGCTGACCACGCTGGTCGACGCGACGCTCGCGAAGATCACGCTGCAGCAGAACACCGACATGCGCAAGATCACCTCGTGGGTCGCGATCATCTCCGTGCCCACCATGGTCGTCGGTGTGTACGGCATGAACTTCGACTACATGCCCGAGCTGAAGTGGAAGTTCGGCTACCCGCTGATCATGAGCCTGGTCCTGATCGCCTGCCTCACGCTCTACCGAATATTGCGCCGAAATCGCTGGCTCTAGTCCTGGTTTCGCTCGCTTTGTTCGTTGTCGAGAGGCCCTGTCATGACCAGAATCCTCACCAACATCCGCTTCTGGATCCTCGCGTTCCTGCTCTGCTGGATCACCACCGTGTTCGTGCTGATCAGCGGAACGCCCTGACGTGTACAAGCGGCTGACGAACCTCAGGTTCTGGCTGCTGGTCTTCCCGATCGGCTGGCTCGCGATGGTGTTCATCTCCATCGCGATCTGGCCGTCACCGGGCGCCGCGTCACCTGACGAGCTGGCCTCTGAGGTGACGAACGCGTTGCGGGCACACGACTTCCACCAGCTGCAGCCGTTGCTCGCGCTCGGCGGCGAGGACGTCGCGAAGTCGACCGTCGAGCACCTCGCCGGAGCCCAGGTGGACCGCGGCGGCTACCGCGACGGCGCGGTCGTCGTGGAGTACACCCGCTTTGGCACGAGTGGCGTTTTCCGGTTGCCCGTCGAGGAGCAGGACGGGCGCTACGTCGTGAACGCGGTGGTCATTCCCACGGGGTGACGTTCCAGGTGAACGGTGCCCCGTGGCCCTCGCCGTGACCGAGGTTCAGCGAGACTCCGGCCGGCCAGAGCTTGAGCAGCAGCTCGAACCGGTAGTCGTCGTCCACCCGCCGTGGCTCGAACACCAGCAGTGCCAACGGTGTCGTGGGCGTCGCCTTCGCGGCCGCGTCGGCCAGCACGGCCCGGCCCATCGCCCGGTCGGCGGGCGAAACGTACTGCCACACCACGGAATGCCACACCACGGTCAGCACGTCGCGTTCGGCGCGGGCGAGCTGTTTCGCGAGCCACTCCGGGCCTGCCGACTGCTCCACCTTCACCGGATCCGTCGCGGCGAGGTCCAGCGCGTCGCGCAGCCGGTTCCACCTCGTGAGCTGGTCCGCCCAGACGAACGAGCTCAGGTGCAGTCGTCCGTCCTCTGTGGACACGTCGACGGGATTGAGGTCGCAGCCCGCCCTGCCGACGACCCGCAGCCGGTGGCTCAGGTCCGCGGGAGGCCTGCCGGTCCACTCCGGGTCGAGCACCAGCAGGCTGTCCGGGTCGCCGAGCACGGTGTCGTCGAGCCGGTAGCCGACGTGGTGCGGGCGCAGGTTGAGCCCGCCGCTCGCGCCGACCTCCAGCAGCCGCACGCAGAACGGCACGTGCCGGCCCGCGGCCTGCGCGGCCTCCTGCGCGGCGACCATCAGGCCGCCGTAGAGGGGCGCGCTGCGACCGGGTTCGTTGGTCTGCACGACCGTGGCCTGAACGCGTTGCCTGAGCGGGTCCGCGTGCTCGTTCAGGGCGGGCAGCGCGTCTTCCCAGAGCCTCGGCAGGTCCGGCTGGCCGCCGACGGACGGGTAGTGCTTCGCGAGGCCCGGCGCGCGGCCTTCGAGCACGAGCCGGTGGACGGCGCCCGCGAACCGCAGGCCGGGCACAGTGCCCTCCCGCTCCCGCTCGGAGCCCGCCATGATCTTGGTCGTGACGCCGCCGCGTCTCAGGTCTTCGGCGGCGTCGTCGAGGAGTCGCTGGGTCAGCGGACTGCGGTCGCGGCATCCGTGGGCGGCCGCGGCGAACAGCTCGGCAAGCACGGTGTTGACGCTAGTGGGCGCACTGTCCCGCGTCATCTGGAGAAGGGTTAATTACGCTGCTGGAATGCCCAGGATTCTGGCGGTGGCGGACGAAGTGGTCGAACAGCTGTGGACCGATCAGGTGTATCAGCACTCCGGTGTCGACCTGATCGTGGCGGCGGGCGATCTCCCCTTCGACTACCTGGAGTTCCTGGCCAACGCGCTGGACAAGCCGCTGGTGTTCGTCCCCGGCAACCACGACGTCGACCTTTCGGGCTACTCGAACGTGCGCGGCCTGTGGACCAAGGCTGGCGTGCCGGTCCGCTGGCCAGGTCCAGCCGGTGCGGTGAACGCCGACGAACGCGTGGTCGACGTCGCCGGCCTGCGCATCGCCGGTCTCGGTGGTTCGATCCGCTACAACAAGGGCCCGAACCAGTGGACGGAACGGCAGCAGGCCCGCCGCGCCCGCCGGGTGTCCCGGCTGGCCGGGTGGCGCAGGCTGCGGGACGGACGTGGCGTGGACGTGCTGCTGACCCACTCACCGCCGTTGGACTGCGGCGACGAACCTGACGCGCCGCACCGCGGTTTCGACTGTTTGCGCAGCCTGGTCTCACGCCTACAACCTGGCTTCATGCTGCACGGGCACATCCACCCGCACGGACATCCACGCCCAGACCGTGCGTTGGGCGCAACTCGTGTGGTCAACGTGGTGCCGTACAAGGTGCTGGACATATCGGGAGCGCGCGATGAGACGTGACACCGGTTTCCCCGTGGCGGACGCCGAGAACGACTTCCTGCGAGCCCGCCGCAGCCAGGTGATGTCCCGCCTGGCGAACTGGCTGCGCCGCGAGCCGGACGACGTGAACATCATGCTGCCGTTCCACGAGGTAGTGGACGCCCTCGGCATGGTGTCCGAAAAACGCCTGGGCCTGCAGACCATCCGCCTGGACTCGATCGTGGGCAGCGTCGACCGCACCCGTGACTTCGACCGCCGCTTCCGCCCGACCTCCGCCCGAGTCCGCGAGCGCTGGCAACGCCTGGCCCTGGCCGCCCGCCGAGGCGAGAGCGTCCCGCCGATCGAGGTGTACCGGATCGGCGAGCTGCACTTCATCATCGACGGCCACCACCGCGTCTCCGTGGCGCACGCCCTGGGCCTGACCGTGATCGACGCCTACGTGACCCAGGTGATCACGCGCGTGAACTCGTCCGGCATCCGGTACCGCGGCGACCTGATCGTGAAGGACTACCGCCGCCTGTTCCTCGACCGCGTCCCCCTCGGCGGCGAGGCCCGCGCCGCCGTCGTGCTGTCCGACCCGTGGGACTACGCCGAACTGGGCGAGCACGTCGAGGCCTGGGGCTTCCGCCTGATGCAGGACACCGGCCAGTTCCTGGACCGCGCGGAAGTCGCGCGGCGCTGGTACGCCGACGAGTACAAGCCCGTCGTGGCGATGCTGCGGCAGGCCGACATGATCGGCGACCGGACCGAGACCGAGGCCTACATGTGGGTGGCGGCCGAGCGCTACCGGCTCATCCGCACACACCGCTGGGACGCCGAGGTGATCAACGCCGTGCGCGAGGAAACCCAGTCGCACGGCCGAGGCCACCGCACCTAGCTGCGCCGGATTGGCTGCGGCGTCAGGTTGGCTGCGGCGTGGGGTTAGCTGCGGCGTCGGGTTGGCTGCGGCGAGCGCCAAAACTCGCTCGCGAGACCGCTGTGGCCGTAGCTAGCGTGCGCGCGTGACTGATCTTGTTTCCGAACGCCTGATCCTTCGCCCGTGGACCTCCGCCGAAGCCCAGGCCGTGGCGGAGGACTCGCGCCACCCGTCGTGGGCCGCCGACTTCCCCGCCGAGGGCGACGGCGTGATCGCAGGTCTCCTGGGCTCGAACCCGGACTGGCTCTCACCGTTCGGCCACCGCCTGATCATCGAGCGCTCGACGTCCGAAGTAGTGGGTTCACTCGGCCTGTTCTGGCCCCCTTCCGACGGCCGGGTGGAGATCGGCTACGGCGTGGTGCCGTCACGCCAGGGACGCGGCTACGCCTCCGAGGCCACCGCCGCGCTGACCGAGTTCGCGCTGTCGCTGGACGACGTGACCACCGTGCACGCCAACGTCGAACACACCAACCCTGCCTCCGCCCGCGTGCTGGAGAAGGCGGGCTTCAGCCGGTACGACAGCACCGACGAACTGATCAGCTACCGCCGCACCGCCGGCTGACCAACCGGGTCTGCGCCCGAACCATGCGACGCGGCCGGCCGGGGTCAGCTGGTCAGGCCGAAGTCGCGGCCAGGCACGTCAGTCCGGTCACCGCGGGGCCGGGCCGCCATCCACGAGCGCGTCGCCAGCCCAGCGCGCTCACCCCAAGGCCTCCCGCCACCAGCAACCCACCCGGCGCCGCCACGCTCACTCAGCCCGGGTCGCCCAGCCGAACCGGTCGGCCAGCCGAACCGAGCTCGCGGCCCGGCAGGTCGAGCCAGCCGCCACTCACCAAACAACCGCCACACCACCGACCGACCAACCAGACCGCCGCCGCACTGACCGCCTTCGCACCGTCTCCGCACGACGTCAGCCACCGGCCCACCGTCAGCCAACCGACCCCGAACCCCGCGGCCGAACACCTCAAGCCCAGCCGCCGCTCACCAGACCACCGCCACACCACCAGCTGACCGACCAGACCGCCGCCACACTGACCGCGTTCACGCCGTCTCCGAGCGACGCAGGCCACCGGTGCACCGTCAGCCGACCGACCCGAACTCGCGCTCCAGCACCTCGGGCCAGTCGCCCGGCCCGAGACCGCCGGCCATCAGCACGTCACGCCAGTCCAGGTGGCTCAGCTCGACCGCCTGCCACAACCGCTCCACGCTGCCCTCCGCCATCAGCACGAGCGCGGCGTGCACGCGTTCCACGTCCTGGTTGCCGGTCTCGGCCAGGGCGAGGGCCTCGAGGGCTTCGGCCGCGCGGTCGCCGAAGTCGCGGCCGATCCGGTTCGCGATCCGCTCCGACACGCTCATCGGGGTGCCACCCGCGGGCTGTCCGCGTCGGGCAGCGGGCGGGCCTGGTCCAGCACCTCGTCGGTGTACTTGTCCAGCAAGCGGGTTCCGATCTGTTGCGCGTAACCGAAGATGACCGCCCACAGCAGCAGCGCGGCGGCCGACGGTATCCCGATCAGGCCGCTCGTGACACCGGCTCCGAGCGCCAGGATGCCGACCACCGCGAGGGCCGCGCCGAGCATGATCTTGATCAGCGCCTGGTAGCCGATCATCACGTACGGCGAGAGCGATGGCCGGCGGCGTAAGAGGAGCACCACGGCGGCCAGCACCGCGCCGAACGAGCCGAGCACCTGTACGAGCCACACGTCCACACCGGACGCTTTCGCGGTGCCGCCCGGGCACACCGTCGGCAGCGCGTTCTCCTTCGGATCGACGCACAGCGGGATGATGCCCGGCTTCACGATGCCGACGACGCCCAGCACGGTGTTGATCACGAACAGCACCAGCGACGCCGCGATCAGCTTGTTGCGCAACGCCCGTGAGCCCGCGTGCGCGAAGTCCGAGTTGTCGTACGCCGCCCGCAGCGCGTCGACCACGATCGCGCGCTCCACTGCCGGCGTGAACTCCCCCGGCCGCAACGCTTCCAGGGCTCGGCGACGCGGATCGTCGTCGTCCAGGTACTGCGCCACGCGCGCCTGCAGACCCGGCAGCCGGCCCAGAAACCCGCGCTCCGCCGAGATCGTCGCCACCTCGGCCTCGTGCAGCGCGCGCCACGCCCGTTCGATGTACCAGCCCGACCACCAGGACGGCACCATGCGCCACCACGGCTCGCGATCGCTCAGCATCGCCTCCACCACCGCCGCCTGCTCCTCGGCGGTACGACGCCACACGTCGCCCTCGGGATCGACCGGGTCCGGCGGGCCGAGCGCAGCCAGATCCGCGCGGACCCGGTCCAACCGGGACTGCACGACGAGTCGCCAGTCGGTGACTCTCGGTTTACGTTCGGCCATGTTCCGATGGTGACAGGAGGGTCTGACAATTTCCGCAGCCATCCGTGTGACGTGCGCAAACATCACCGGAACGCCCATATCCACTTGCGCTTATATACGCCAGCAGTTATAAAACACCCCGTGGACGTCTTCGAGGCCGTGGCCGAACCGAACCGCCGGCACCTGCTGGGCCTGCTGGCCGAACGCGACCGCACCGCGGGCGAACTCGTCGACAGCCTGCCGACGCTGACCCAGCCCGCCGTGTCCCGCCATCTCCGCGTTCTCAGAGAAGTCGGCCTGGTCGAAGTTCGCCCGGACGGCCAGCGCCGCATCTACGCGTTGAAACCCGATGGCCTGCAACGCGTCGACGACTGGATCACGCCGTATCGCCGCTTCTGGCGCGACCACCTGGCAGCACTCGAACAGCACCTGGAGAACCGATGAACGACCTCGGCACCGTGACCACGACCGGCGACCACGCGATCCTCACGTTCGAACGCAGGCTGCCGTTCCCGATCGACCGCGTCTGGGCCGCGATCACCGACCCGGCCGAACGCAAAGCCTGGTTCGGCGCGGGCACCGTGGAACCTCGAGAAGGCGGCGAGGTCGTCATCGAACCGGACGACCCGCCCGCTCCGATGGAGGCCAAGCGCGTCACCGGCCGCATCCTCACCTGGCAGCCACCGGCCAGCGGCCACGCCGTGTTCGAACACGAATGGCAGCAACGAATCGTGGAAGACAGCGTGGTGCGCTACGAACTCAAGACCGAAGGCGACGGCACTGTGCTGACCTTCACCCACATCGGACTGTCCGAACGCAACGCACTGGGTTTCGCCCCGGGAACGCACGCCTTCCTCGACCGGCTGACGGCGCACCTCGACGACGAGACGCTGCCGGGCTGGAGCGAGCGCTACGCCGAGGTCGCACCGGCGTACCCGGCCTGGAAGTGAGTGCTCACCACCACTTCCGGGCGTCCGGGTCCCAGGCTTCGCGCAGTTCTTCGCCGGCCAGCGGATCCACGAACTCGACCACAGCGGCCACGACGTCCCCGAACTGATCGGGCAGGTGGTCGCCATCCGGTCCGAGACGCTTCTTGAACGCCGAATACGCCTGCTGACGCAGCACCGCCAGATCGCCGATCACGACGGACAGCGGCTGTACCTCGACACCGCGGTGACGCGCCGTCGCGTCCAGAGCAGATTTGGCTGATTCGTACGTCACGGTTTGTTTGCCGGTCAGCGTGTAGAGGTCGGCGTAGTCACGAACCCTCGTGTTCGCCTCTCTGAGCGCGATGGCGGTGCTGACCTTCTCCGCCAGGACCGTCTCGATCGGGTAGCCGAGCACGGGGACCGCGGCGATCCCCGGCCGCTGCGACGGCAGGTCGAGCAGCTGGGGTGCGGGGGTCACCGGATCGCCGAAGTTGACGTCCAGCTTGAGTTTCACACTCGCGGTGGAGATCCGGCAGCCCATGCTGACCCGGACACCCGTGTAGAGGTCGTCCTCACGGATCGACTGTGCCACGGTCGTGTCGACCAGGAACTCCACACCGTCTTCGGCGTCCAGTTCGACACCGGCGACGTCCACGACTCGCTCGACGACGGCATCCTCTTCGTTGGCGAGATTGCGGGCGAGCAGGTCCGCGTCGGCAGTGGACCGGCGTGCGTCGAACACCGCGAGGAGCATGCCTCCCTTCAACACGAAGTCACCCGCATGAGGAGACGCGGCCAGGCGAGCGAGCCATCGTTCCAACACGTACAGCGTCTGCAGCTCCTGGGTGGAACGGCGCTCGCGGCGCGCCCGGTTCTGGAGGTCCAGGTAGGCACGGCCACCAGGCGTGGCCTTCGTCGGCCTGCTCACTCGGCGATCACCGCGTCCACCGCAGCACGCACTGGCCCGAAAACACCGAGCTCTCGAGCGAACGTGAACACCTGCCCCGGCCGTGCGCCACGCCGGAGCAGGTACCGGCGGAGCGCTGACAGGGCCAACGGCTCACCGAGCCTGCCTCTCAACCTCATGAGGTCGACGACTGTCCTTTCCGGGCTGTAGATGCGAACGTTCTCGCCCGGTGCCGCTTCGACCTCGGTGAGCCCGAGGTCGAAGGTGGTGGCGCTGAAGCGAAAAACCTCGGTTGGCGGATAGTCGATGAGGGGCGGTCGCCGGCCACGCGGAACCGCGATCTGGACTTCCCGCGGGATCTCGTCGGTCAGGTCGTGGACCGCGGCAGCCGACACGCAGCACACGACCGCAAGCGGCGTGCGCACCGACACCGCCAACAGATCAGGCCACGTCGGAGCCGGTGCGTCCGCCTTGCGGAAGACACCCCTGGAGAGCTCCAGCAGATCACCCTCGTCACGAAGGCGGTACAGGTCGCGATAGTGCAGGCCTGCCTTGTTCGCCCCGCTCGTGGTGAACGTGTCCGGCAACGCCTCGAAGGCTCCCATGGATAGAAGTGTTGCCAGGTCGAGTCGATCTGGCAACACTTCTATCCAACTACCACCACCACTAGGCGGTCTGCGAGGGCTCCACCAGCGCACGGAGCCGGGGAGGCATCCTCTTCTCCAACCCGTACGGTTCGAGGTGAGCCTGCAGCACGCCCGTGAACGCCCGCTCCACCGAAGCGGTGTCCCAGTTGTCGCTCTCCAGAATCGGCTGCTTGAAGTACGGCTGCCCCACGATGTGGAGCTGACGCCCGTTGCAGCGGATGACCTGGCCGGTGATGCCCTCGGCACGGTCCGAGAGCAGGAACAGCACCAGCGGCGCCACCTTGCCCGGCGTGCGGTCCGCCGGAATGGCGCGCAGGGAACGTTCCGACTTCCACACCATCCGCGTGTGCGCGACCGGGCAGACGGCGTTCACGCGGATGCCTTCCGACTCCAGGTCGAGGGCCCACGAGTAGCTCAACGACGCCACGGCGCCCTTGGTCGCCGAATAGGTGGCGAGTTTGCGCTGGCCGAAGGAGGCGCCGGAGGAAATGTTGATGATCGAGCCACCGCCGGTCGCGCGCATCGCCTTCATCGCCGCGATTCCGACGTAGATGACGCCGAGGACGTTCACCTCGACGACGTGCTTGATCGTCTCGGCCTCGTCCTCCCACGGCAACGTCTCGTAGTTGAGGCCCGCGTTGTTCACCAGACCGTCGACGCGGCCGAATTCGTCGACGCACAGGTCGACGATCTTCGCTGCCTCGCTCGGGTCCGCGACCGTGTGGTTCGAGGCGACGGCACGACCGCCGTACCCGCGGATGTGCTCGGCCACCCGCTCCGCGAGGTCACCGTCGTTGTCGTTGACCACCACCGATGCGCCTGCCAGGGCCGCGTGCATCGCGTAGGCCTCGCCGAGTCCTCGGCCCGCCCCCGTGATGACGACCGCTTTTCCGTCCAGGATCCCCATTGCACGCTCTCTTTCATCTTCGGCGGCGGTTCCCCGGAACCCCCCTGTGGTCCTGTACCCGCCTTCGACAAGCGTGCGGACTATCCGAAGCGGCGCAGAACATGTTTCGTTGAGACGTCGCTGCCGAGCGCCCAATGGCGACCTGAGTTCGGCCCGGCAGATAGTGCCGGGCTAATCAGTCCCAAGTGCACGGGGGCTTTAGTCCTAACCCGATCGAGTGACAAAAACGGGCCGCCCTCCCGCGAGGGGAAGGCGGCCCGGAAAACGAGAATTCACCGTTCCGTGTAAGTCAGGTTCCTGCCGCTGGACGGGTCGAAGAGCTGCACCTTGTCCGCGTCGAACCAGATGTCCGCCGAAGCGCCCTCCACCGCGCCGGACGCCGACGACAGGCGCGTCACGAGCGAGATGCCGTCACCCGGCACGTCGTCCGATCCCGCGTCCGCCGCGAGCTCCTGGAGCTCGGCCGAGGCCGCCTGCTCGCCCGTGAGGTTGAAGTAGGCGTACTTGTCCGATCCCATCGACTCGAGCACGTCCACCTGCGACGTGAACTTGCCACCCGCCGACAACGCGGCGGCGTCGACCAGTTCCGCGTCCTCGAAGTGCTCCGGGCGAACGCCCATGATCACCTCGCGGGGCGCGTCGGCACCCTCCAGCAGCTGCCGCACCCGGTCCGTCAGCGTCACGTCGCCGAGGATCGAACGCAACGAGCCGTTCTCCAGCGTCGCCGGCACGACGTTCATCGACGGGGAGCCGATGAAGCCCGCGACGAACAGGTTCGCCGGCTGGTCGTAGAGGAACTGCGGCGCGCCGATCTGCTGCACGACACCGCCGCGCATGACCACGACCCGGTCGCCGAGCGTCATCGCCTCGGTCTGGTCGTGCGTCACGTACACCGTGGTCGTGCCCAGCTGCTTCTGCAGGCGCGACACCGAGGTGCGCATCTGCACGCGCAGCTTGGCGTCCAAGTTGGACAGTGGTTCGTCCATGAGGAACGCCTTGGGGTTGCGCACGATCGCGCGCCCCATCGCCACGCGCTGCCGCTGACCACCGGACAGGTTGGCCGGTTTGCGGTCGAGGTGCTGCGTGAGGTCCAGGATGTCCGCGGCCTCCTGCACCTTGCGCTCGACCGTGGCGTTGTCGACCTTGGCCAGCCGCAACGGGAAGGCCATGTTCTCCTTCACCGTCATGTGCGGGTAGAGCGCGTAGGACTGGAACACCATCGCGATGTCGCGGTCCTTGGGCGCTTTCTCGTTGACGCGCTGCCCGCCGATGCGCAGCTCGCCATCGGTGATGTCCTCCAGGCCCGCGATCATGTTGAGCGTGGTGGACTTCCCGCAGCCGGACGGTCCGACCAGGATGATGAACTCGCCGTCGGCGATCTCGAGGTTGACCTCCTGCACGGCCAGAGCGCCGTCGGGATACCTCTTGGTCACCTGATCCAGAACGATTTCTGCCATTAGCAACTCACCCCTTGACGGCGCCGGAGGTCAGGCCGGCGACGATCCGGCGCTGGAAGAACAACACGAAGAGGATGATCGGGATCGTGATCACGACGGCGGCCGCCGCGATCGATCCGGCCGGGTCCTCGAACTGCGAGCTGCCGGTGAAGAACGACAGCGCCACCGGCACGGTCCGCGACTGCTCGGTCGAGGTGAGCGAGATCGCGAACAGGAAGTCGTTCCAGCAGAAGATGAACACCAGGATCGCCGTGGTGAACACACCCGGCGCGGCCAGCGGCGCGATGACGCGACGGAACGCCTGCCCCGGCGTCGCACCGTCCATCTTCGCCGCCTTCTCGAGCTCCCAGGGGATCTCGCGGAAGAACGCCGACAGGGTGTAGATCGCGAGCGGCAGCGCGAACGTGATGTACGGCAGGATCAGGCCGGGCCACGTGTCGAAGAGCCCCATCGAGCGCTCGATCTCGAACAACGGGGACACCAGCGAGACCTGCGGGAACATCGCGATCAGCAGCGAGACGCCCACCAGCAGGTTCTTGCCCGGGAAGTCCAGCCTGGCGATGGCGTAGGCGGCCATCGTGCCGAACACCACGGCGATCGCGGTCGCGATGATCGCGATGCCGATGGAGTTGATCAGCGCCCTGGTGAACTCCGACGTCGAGAAGATGTTCTGGTAGTTCTCCAGACTCCACTCGCGAGGGATGAAGTTGCCGTCCGCCAACGTCTTCGACGACTTGAACGACAGCGACAGGATCCACAGCACCGGGATCAGCGCGTAGATCACGACGACCGCGTTGAGCAGGCCCCAGCCCCACTTCTTGCCGGTGGTGTCCGCTCCTCCGATGCCTGCCATCAGCGCTTCCCCCCGTCGTCGCTGCCCGGGGCAGCGGTGCCGAAGAGCTTGATGAACACGAACGCGATGATCGCGACCATGATGAAGATCAGCACCGACATCGTCGATCCGATACCGAGGTTCAAGCCCTTGATGAGGTTGTTGTAGGTCAGCATCGACACCGACGACGTGCCCTGCGAACCCGCGGTGAGCACGAAGAGGTTGTCGAAGATGCGGAACGCGTCGAGCGTGCGGAACAGCAGTGCCACCAGGATCGCCGGCTTCATGATCGGCACGGTGATCTTGATGAACCGCTGCCATGCGCTCGCGCCGTCCATCGCGGCGGCCTTGAGCAGGTCGTCCGGCACCAGCGCCAGACCCGCCATCAGCAGCAGGGCCATGAACGGCGTGGTCTTCCAGATCTCCGCGAGACCCACGACCATCAGCGCCGGGATCTTCTCCGTGAGCACGGGATCGCCGCCGAGCGCCTCGGCGAGGTAGCCGGTGCCGGGTGTCCAGGCGAAGCGCCAGGAGAACGCGGCCACGACCGTGACGATGCCGTACGGGATCAGGGTCGTCGTGCGGACGATGCCTCGGCCGACCAGTGCGCGGTGCATGATCAGCGCGAGGACCATGCCCAGCACCAGTTCGACGGCGACCGTGACGACGGTGAGCAACACCGTCACCCACACCGCATTCCACCAGTACGGGCTGCTGAGCACGGTGATGTAGTTGTCGAACCAGATCCACTCGGTGCGATCCGGGAACTTCAGGTCGAACCGCTGCATCGACAACAGCAGCGAGTAGAGGATCGGCCAGCCGGTCACCGCGATCATGGTGATCGCGGCGGGCGCGCAGAGCAGCCAGCCGAGCCTGCGCTCAGCCCGCTTGCCCTCGCTCAGCGCGACCTTCTTCTTCTTGGGGGCGACGGTTTCCGGCGCTGTCCCACCGGCTTTCGCCGTGTCTTCCGTGGTCGCGTGACTCACGGCAACACCCCCTTGGAGTCGAGAGCGTCCTGCAGTTCCTTGCGCAGCCTGTCGGCGGTGGCCTGCGGGTCGATGCTCGCGGGCGGCGACAGGATCGTGGAGATGACCGTCGAGACGTTCTGGTAGGCGGGTGTGCGCGGCCGCACACTCGCGTTCTTGAGCGTCTCCTTGATGTCGTCGCGCATCGGGTACGCCTCGGCCATCTCGGGCTCGTCGTAGACGGCCTCGATGGTCGGCGGCACACCGTCCTTGAGCGCGGCGATCTTCTGGCTTTCCGCGCCGCGCAAGCACAACACCGCGTCGAACGACTCGTCCGAGTGCGTGGTGTAGTTGCTGACGGCGTAGTTGATCCCGCCCACGGTGACCTTCGCGGCCTCACCGCTGACAGTGGGGTACGGCGCCCACTTGAAGTTCTTCGCGAAGTCCGGCTTCTTCTGCGCCGCCGCGTAGACGTACGGCCAGTTGAGCTGGAACGCCGCGTTGCCACCCTCCATGGCGAGGCGCGCGTTGTCCTCGGCCGCGTTGGAGAACGACGGGTCGATCGCCTTGGACGTGGCCAGCTTCTTCAACGCTGCCAACGCTTGTACGGCCTTGTCGTCGACGATGGCCTTGGTGCCGTTCTCGTCGAGGATGGTGCCGCCGTTGGAGTTGACGAGGGTGTTGTACAGCACGACGAGCCCCTCGTACTGCTTTCCCTGCGCCACGATCTGGCCGGGCTTCCCTTCCGCCACCAGCGCCTCGGCCATGGAGATCATCTCGTCCCACGTCTTCGGCGGCGTGGGCACGAGGTCCGAGCGGTACCAGAGGAGCTGGACGTTCGTGTTGTCCGGCGCTCCGTACAGCTTGCCCTCGTAGGTTGCCGTGTCGAGCGGCGTCTTCAGCGTGCCGCTTTCCACCTGCGACTTGACGGAGCCGGTGAACTCCTTGATCCAGCCCGCCTTCGCCAGCTCCGCGGTCCACGTGACGTCCAGCCCGAGGACGTCCATGCTGTCGTCCTCCGCGGCAAGTCTGCGCACCATCTGCTCGCGCTGACCGTCCGCCTCACGCGGCAGTTTGTTGTAAACGATGTTGTAGCGCCCGCCGGCCTTCGCGTTGCAGCTGTCGACGATGGCCTGGAAGTTCTCCTGCGGATATTTGTAGACGTTGACGGTGATGCCGCCGTCGCCCGACCCGCACGCCGTGAGCGTTCCTGCCGCGAGTACCGCGGCTCCCACTCCGGCGGCAAGTCGATAGCGCCGTGTCGCACCCATCGGCCCTGCCTCCTTCCCGACTACACGGAGGAGCCAGACCGCAGCGCCCGGCACCTCGTCGTGCCACCGGCCGCACCGGGCGGACCGGTCAAATGAACCTAGGCCTGGTGATCAGGAGCCGCAACCAAGGGAAGCAACGATTCAGAACCAATGCGCTTTTCGGCGTCTCAATTGCCGGGGTTCACCGGCCGCATCGCGAGCTTCGCGAGCAGGTCACGGCCCTTTTCCGCCGACTTCGGGTGGCAGAGCACGTCATACCGCCCCGCAACAAGTTGACTGGCGGACTGGAAGTCCCGCTTGCCCCGCGCCGACCCGTACCCGACCGCCGCGAACACGAGCCCGAAGAACACGCCGGTGATCAGACCGGTCAGGACCGGCCCCACCGTCACCCCTGGCTCCGGGCTGAACAACGTCAGCAGCAAACCCACGAACAGACCGAACCAGGCACCGCTGGCCGCACCGGTCATGAGCACCCTGCTCCAGGTGAGCTTGCCGGTGATGCGCTCGACGAGCATCAGGTCGACCCCGACGATCATCACGTCCTGCACCGGGAAGTCCTCGACCGCGAGGAAGTCGACCGCGCGCTGCGCCTCCTCGTACGTGGCGTACGAGCCGATCGGCCACCCCGTCGGCGGGGTGGGCAGGCGGGGCGGGACGCCGGGCCGGTTCGGGTTGGCGAACGGACTCGTCACAGGGACCACCTCTGTCGGACGCGCTGATCGTTCCATCCTGCCAGTGCCCGCTGCGGAGTGCTGAGACGCCTACGGGTGTTTTGCCGGTTTCCCCGTCTCCAGCAGCGGGAGCACCTCCTGGGCGAGCGCGCGGACCTCGGCCCACTGCGGGGCGTCCGCGAGCGCGTCCACGTGCCACACCGGGCTCGGCCCGCTCATCGCGTCGAGCAGCCGGTCGATGCGGGCGACCGCCACCGCGGCCTCAGTGCTGCTGGTCAACGGCCCCTGACGTGCGTCGTCGAACTCGAGGGCGAGCTCGTCAGCCGACGGTGCGGTGCCGATCGACTCGAGCCACGCGCGCTGGGCGTCAGCGGGCATCGCCAGCCGCCGCACGCAGTCCTTCAGCCACTCTTCCCTCGACGCGGGCCCGATCCTCAACCACCGCTCGACGTGCGCCACCGCATCGGCCACCCGCTGATGATCGACCGGTCGCTCGCCGTCCGCCTCGACGTGGAACGGCAGCCTGCCGGACGGGAACGTGTCGATCTTGATCTCCGCCCCGTCCCGCGCACGCGTGATCACCCAGACGTTGTCGTCGTCGTTCGGGTTCAACACCGCCAGTCGCTCGACCCGTAGCCCGCGGACTTTCTGCCGCAGGGCCGCGAAGAGTTCGTCGACGGGGCCTCCCGTCACATCGGACGCGTCCCACGGAACGCTCGGATACGACCGCACGATCAGTCCTCCTCTTCGGGCACGACCACGTGTTCGTCGTCGCGATACGGCCGAAAGAACCGCCAGTCCTCATCTCGCACCACACCGTCCCGGCGCACCTCGAGCCGGAAGCCGTCCGAGAGCGAGACCGTCAGATCACCGAGGGAGGTCACCTCGACCGACGTCACGACGATCCGCCCGCCGGCCAGGAACTCGGTCAGCTGCCCGGCTCTGGCGTCGAACCTGTTGGCACCCTGCACGTCCCAGTCGAAGTCACCGTCACCGGTCCAGTCCGGTCCCGGCACGTAGATGTGGGACGACCTGGTGACGAGCCGATCCCCGTGGGTCACCCGCCACGGACACTGCAGGTGCAGCGCGTACTCACCGATCTCGCGGGTCTCACCTCGATGATCGGTCACCTCGCGGTACGGGCCGAACCCCAGCCAGACGAGGTCGCAGGCACGCCCGATGTACAGCCACCGCTCACCGATCAGCTCTGCCGTGGACCGTCGTGCCGCCTCGATCACGGACAGCGCGACCTCGGCCGGGTCATCACTCACCAGGGCAGTGTCGCCGTGACCCCGTCAGCCGGGAAACGCAATTTCGAACCTGTGCGCGAACGCCCGGTACGACCGCGCGTAGACGTCCACTTTGTCCGCCACCCGCTCGAGTTCCTTCTTCAGCACCTCACCGGCCGCGCGGGCGTTCCCGTTGAGCAGGTGGATGATCGCCAGCTTCCGCGCCCGTTCGAAGTCCAGCAGCGACTCCGGCTTGCCGACGAGTTCGCGGGACAGCGCGTCCCACTTGGCGTGCCGGTCGATGTACGGCACACCGTGCTTCACCACAGCACCCACCAGCGACGAAGCCACCGCCGCGTGGTCGCCACCTGGCGTGAAGGCCCACTGCCAGACCGGCTTCTCCCCCATCAGGTAGCCCACCGGCGCGGACACCACGGGTGTCCCGGGGATGCCGACGCCGAGCGCGCGGCAGACCTCGTCGTACCGGCGGAAGCAGACACCCATCAGCGGGGTGACGTCGAGTGAGCCCGCCAGACCGAAACCGAGCCATCCGAAGACGCCGTCACCGCGCTCCTGCAGCCAGACGTGGCCGCGGCGGACGAAGCCCGTCGGTCGCAACGCGGTGTCCACAGCTACGAGCACGTCGGTTTTCACGGAGGGCCTCACCGTCACAGGGTGCCAGGACGGGCCGGATCTCGCCGGGCAACGTCAGCCGAGCTTGCGGAACTCGAGACCTTCGAACTCGAAGATCGCCTGCCTGATCGCGACGCCCACGCTCTCGTGCATCGTGTCGGAGACGACGTTCCACTCGTCGTCGCAGTAGAAGAGATAAACGCCGCTCTCCTCGCCGTACCTGGCCAGGGCCAGACCGGTGACGGCCTCCGCGAAGGTCGTGACGGTGGACGGTGCCGCCCGTCGGCGTCTGCCCGGCACCGACCAGGGCGAACATGAACACCTCTGCGCCGTCCAGCTCGCGAGGCGGCTGTCGCGTCACCTCGCGACCGGCCAGGTGCTCCGCACAGGTCGTGGCCAGGAGCATCCGCCCGCCTTGCTGTACAGCCTCAGCTCGGAATGGCCGACGCCGTAACTCCACAGCTGGAACGACATGCCGGTACGCCACGGAAGCTCGTGCATCTACAACCCTCCCAGGTTCAGTGCAGCACCGGCGCCAGGAACTTCGCCAGCGCGTCCACCGCCTCCGAGGGTACTTCGTCGAGGTGTTCGGTGAGCTGCAAAAGGATTCGGCCGCCGCCCAGGTCCAGCACCGACGAACACGGTGCGGTCGCGCAAACCTCTTGCACGCCACCCAAAGCGGCGACTTGGCGTGGGCCGAGCAACGTCACCCAGTGCGCGCCGCGGGCCAACTCCGCGGCCATGAAAAGAGATTCGTCGAGGCCCACGCCCACGGCGACCTCGTGTGCGGTCCGCACTCCCACGCGGTCCAAGGTGATCCAGCCGCCCGACGCGCGGACCAGGGACGCGCCCGTGCGAAACATCGACAACCAATCTTGTTGCGCGGCATGGGAAATCCAGCCGCCGAACAACGAGCGGGACGCGGTGACCACCACCTGGTGCGGGAACGCGGGGTCGTCCTTCAGCAGGATCTCGGCGCACCAGCCGTCCTCGACCAGGGGCAGGCCCTGGGAGTCGAGCTGGACGAGTTGCACGCGCAGGAACGAGGGCAGGTCCGCCAGTGCGGCGTGCCACGACGGAAGGGTGAAGTCACCCGATGAGAGCAGCAGTCGGGCGTAACCCGGTGGACCCCAAGGAGTTGTGTCAGATGGCATGTAATCGCGGGCCACCGACACGAGCTCCTCCACCGATGCCGGGCAGAGGGGTGCGAGCAGGTCGGTGAACACGGCGCCGAACCAGGTGGCCAGCGCGGGACGGTCGACGGCGGTGAACGTGTCCAGCTCCAGGCGGACGACGTGCGGCGGCGACACAGGTCTCGGAAGCGTCAGATCTGTGCTCAAAGTGAGCGAACCTTAAGGCCCCCAGGCAAAAATCGTTAGGGGCCACTCTCGTGAAAGAATGGCCCCTAACGGGGGAACGTCGAGCCGCGTGTCAGCCGCGTGACTGGTAGTCGCGGAGCAGGCCGCGGGAGATGATGGTCTTCTGGATCTCCGACGTGCCTTCGCCGATCAGCAGGAACGGCGCTTCACGCATCAGGCGCTCGATTTCGTATTCCTTGGAATAGCCGTAGCCGCCGTGGATGCGGAACGACTCCTGCGTCACCTCGGCGCAGTATTCCGACGCGATGAGCTTGGCCATGCCGGCCTCGACGTCGTTGCGCTGGCCCGAGTCCTTCAGGCGCGCGGCGTTGACCATCATCAGGTGCGCCGCCTCGACCTTGGTGGCCATCTCGGCGAGCTTGAAGGCGATGGCCTGGTGCTCGGCGATGATCTTGCCGAACGTCTTGCGCTGCTGGGAGTACTCGATCGCGAGCTCGAAGGCGCGGATCGCGATGCCGCACGCGCGGGCGGCCACGTTCACCCGGCCCACCTCGACGCCGTCCATCATGTGCCGGAAGCCCTGGCCCGTGACACCGCCGAGCACCTGGTCCGCGGCGATCTCGAAGCCGTCGAACACCATCTCGGTGGTGTCGACGCCCTTGTAGCCCATCTTGTCGATCTTGCCGGGGATCGTGAGGCCCGGCAGGACCTCCCCGTAACCCTCCGGCTTCTCGACCAGGAACGTCGTGAGGTTCTGGTGCGGCTTCTCCGCACCCTCGTCGGTCTTCACGAGCACCGCGGTCAGGTTCGACGTGCCGCCGTTCGTCAGCCACATCTTCTGGCCGTTGATCGTGTAGCCGGAATCGCCGCGAACGGCGCGAGTCCGGATCGCCGCGACGTCGGAGCCGAGTTCGGGCTCGGACATGGAGAACGAGCCGCGCACCTCGCCGGCGGCCATCCGCGGCAGGTACTTCTCCTTCTGCTCGGGCGTGCCGTGCTGCTTGAGCATGTGCGCCACGATGAAGTGCGTGTTGATGACACCGGAGACGCTCATCCAGCCGCGCGCGATCTGCTCGACGACCAGCGCGTAGGTCAGCAGGGACTCGCCGAGGCCGCCGTACTCCTCCGGGATCGTCAGGCCGAAGAGGCCCATCTCCTTCATGCCCTCGACGATGTCGGCGGGGTACGTGTCGCCGTGCTCCAGCGTCTGGGCGTGCGGGATGATCTCCTTGTCCACGAACGTGCGAACGGTCGCGAGGATTTCTTCCTGGATGTCCGTGAGACCCGCGGTCTGGGCGAGGCGCGCCATCGCACTTCCCTTCCAAGGCTTTGGTTACCGGCGAGTATGGACCGGTTAACGCCCGTTTGCGACCGCGGTGTGCTCTCCGCAACACAGCAGCGCCCGCTGTACCGAAACAGCATCCCTGACAGGTGTAATCGCGCACCCACACGCGACGAACTCAAAGTGTGGACTTTAAGATCCCGGCTCACCACATCTAGGGGGACCGCATGACCTACGACCCGTACAACCCGAAGCAGCCGGGCGATCCGTACGGCCAGCAACAGCCATACGGACAGCAGCAGCCCTACGGCCAGCCCGGACAGCCTGGCCCGTACGGCCAGCAGCCCATGTACGGCGGTTACGGCTACACGCCGCCCAAGTCTCAGACGAACGCGATCCTCGCGCTCGTGCTGTCGTGCGTGGGTCTTGCCACCTGTGGCGTGACGGCGATCGTCGGCGTCATCTTCGGCCACATCGCGATGGGGAAGATCAGGCGGGGCGAGGAGGACGGCCGCGGCATGGCGCTCGCGGGGGTGATCGTCGGTTACGTCGTCATCGCCGGCTGGCTGCTCTACCTCGCGATCATCATCATCGCGGTCATCGCAGCGGCAAATCAGGGCTACAACTAGCGGGAAGCGGGCTCAGCCCGCGAGGGCGATCTCCAGCGCGCCTCCGCAGTGGCGGCAGACGTCGGCGAACACGTGGACGTCGGCATCGCATCCCGGGCAGCTGCGGAAGCTGCGCTCGAGCAGGTCGTCTTCACGGCGTTTGAAAAGCCGCAACCGTCTGCTCGCCCTGCCGTTACTCGAATGTGACATGCCCAGAGCATGCCCCCACCACGGGGGCGGACCGCAAACTTCGGTGACGGATTGTGCGCCACTTCACCCGTTTTGAACGCAACCTGTGACGGTCGACCACGTCCAGTAACAATCGGGGTGAAGTAGCGCACAATCCGTAACGGATTTGAACCCCGATCAGTCCTCCGGCGGAGACCAGACGTTCGACCGCGACATGCCCGCGGCACGCCCCTTGCCGGAGATCACCAGAGCCATCTTCCGCGACGCCTCGTCGATCATCTCGTCGCCGAGCATCACCGCGCCGCGCTTGCCGCCCGCCTCGGACGTGAAGTACTCGTACGCGTCGAGGATGTTCTCGGCGTGGTCGTAGTCGTCCTGCTTCGGGCTGAAGACCTCGTTGGCCGCGTCGATCTGGCCGGGGTGCAGCACCCACTTGCCGTCGAAGCCCAGCGCCGCGGAACGACCGGCGACGCGCTTGTAGCCCTCGACGTCGCGAATCTGCAGGTAGGGGCCGTCGATGGCCTGCTTGTCGTGGGCCCGAGCGGCCATCAGGATCCGCATCAGGATGTAGTGGTAGGCGTCGCCGACGTCATAGCCCGGCGGCTGCTCGCCCACGACCAGCGACTTCATGTTGATCGACGCCATGAAGTCCGCGGGGCCGAAGATGATCGTCTCGACGCGCGGGGACGCGGTGGCGATCGCGTTGACGTTGTTCAGGCCGAGGGCGTTCTCGATCTGCGCCTCGATGCCGATCTTGCCGACCTCGTAGCCCATCGTCTTCTCGATCTGGGTGATCAGGAAGTCGAGCGCGACGACCTGCTCGGCCGTCTGGACCTTCGGCAGCATGATGCAGTCGAGGTTCGCGCCCGCGCCCTCGACGACCTCGGTGACGTCGCGGTAGGTCCACTCCGTCGTCCAGTCGTTGACGCGCACGACACGGGTCCTGTTGCCCCAGTCGCCCTCGTTGAGCGACGCGACGATGGTCTTGCGGGCATCGGGCTTGGCCAGCGGCGCGCAGGCGTCCTCCAGGTCCAGGAACACCTGGTCCGCCGGCAGCGTGCGCGCCTTGTCGATCATCTTCTGGCTCGAGCCGGGGACCGCCAGACACGAGCGACGGGGACGCTGCTGGTCGACCACTGGAGTACCTCCTTGTACCGGCCGGTAACTATGAGCGCCACAGTGGCACGCATCATCTCCGGGCGCATATTCGCTGAGTCCCGTTTCACAAACGCGAGTTCGCGTTGGTCGTCCGGTCAACCGCTCACGGCGGATTCGGCGAAGCCCAATCCGCCGTGAGCGATTCGGCCGGACGACCAACTACTCGGCGAACTCGCCGCCGTCTGCGGAGCAGCGGCCATCCAACACTGGCAGGCTGAACCGGTGGAGATCACTCGAGTCCTCGATGCGGCGCTGCGCAAAGCGGCGGCCGTCTGGATCACCTCAACCGGCCACGAACCCCGTCTCGTGCACGCGCACTGGCGTGACGACGCCTTGTGGGTCGTCACCGGCGGCAGCGAACAACAGGTGCCGGGCCTGAGCGACCAGGCCCAGGTCACCGTCACCGTGCGCTCCCCCAGCACGCACTCCCACCTCATCGACGCCGAGGCCGTCGCGCACCTGACCGAGCCCGACGAGGAGACGACGCAGGCCCTCAGAACGGCCCGCCTCAACACCAAACCGGAGTGGGAAGCGGTGTACCGGCTGGAGTTCAGCTCATGATCACCGTTCCGGAAGGCTTCGGGAAGGCTCTCGGCGACCGGGCCGACGAGTGGGTGGCCTCGCTGCCGAAGCTCGCCACGAAGGCGTGCTCGCGGTGGCGGCTCACCCCGGACGGGCCGCTGATGAACGGGTTCTGCGCCATCGTGCTCCCGGTCCGCCGAGCCGACGGACACCCGGCGGCGCTCAAGATCACCTGGGTCGGCGAGGAGACGGAGGGCGAACCGCTGGCGCTCAAGCTCTACGACGGCAACGGCACCGTGCGGCTGCTCGACCACGACGAGGAGCTCGGCGCGCTGCTGCTCGAACGCCTCGACCCCGCGCACTCGCTGGACGACGAGCCGATCGACAAGGCCGTCGGGGTGATCTGCGGGCTGCTGCGCCGTCACCGCGACCTGCAAGCCCCCGCGGAGATCCGCGGGTTCCAAGGCGAACTGCGAGATCACCCGGCGATACCGCGCACACTGTTCGACGCGGCACGTGACGTTGCCGACAACAGGACCATGGGCACCACGCTGGTGAACGAGGACCTGCACTACGAGAACGTGCTGCGCGGCGACCGCGAGCCGTGGTTGATGATCGATCCGAAACCGCTGTCCGGTGACCCCGAGTACAGCGTGATTCCGTTGCTGTGGAACAGGTTCGACGAGCTCGACGGTCGCAGGGGGTTGACCGACCGCTTCCTCACCATCTGCGATGCCGCCGAGCTGGACGTGACGAAGGCGCGGGACTGGACGCTCTACCGGGCGGTCGCGAACTGGGCCTGGTGCCTGGAAGAGGACTTGGACGACTTTGCGGTCAACCTCGCCGAGATCGCCCGGTGGGCGGTCAGATCCTGATCTAGCCTGGTCATGTGGTGGCTGTGAACCGGATCTACATCGCCCAACTGGCCGGACTTCCCGTCTTCGGCCCCGATGGCGAACCCATCGGCAAGGCCCGTGACGTCGTCATCAGCCTCCGGATCGACCGGCAACCACCGCGCGTGCTCGGCATGGTCGTCGAACTGGTGACGCGCCGGCGGATCTTCGTGCCGATGCTGCGACTCACCTCGATCGAGCCGAACGCGGTCACGCTCGCGACGGGATCGGTGAACCTGCGCCCGTTCCACCAGCGCGTCAACGAGGTGCTGGTGATCGGCGAGGTGCTGGACGCCAGGATCCAGCTCGAGGACGGCGGCACGGCGATCGTCGTCGACGCCGCGATGGAACTCACCCGCACCCGCGACTGGCGGATGGTCCGCGTCGCCGTCCGGCAGCGCACCGGCCGGTTCAGCCCCAAGGGCCCGGTGCAGGTGTTCCGGTGGGAGGACATCGGCGGCCTGAGCGTCAACGAGATCGCCGGCCAGCCGCAGGGCGCCCAGCAGCTCGTCGCGGTGTTCGAAGGCATGCGCGCGGCAGACGTCGCGAACGCGATGCACGAGCTGCCACCCAAACGCCGTTACGAGGTCGCGGACGCACTGGACGACGAACGGCTCGCGGACGTCATCGAGGAACTGTCCGAAGAGGACCAGAAGGACGTTCTGGCGCACCTGGACGAGGAACGTGCCGCGGACATCCTCGAAGCGATGAACCCGGACGACGCGGCCGACCTGCTCGCGGAACTCTCCGAAGGCACCAAGGACCGGCTGCTGGAACTGATGGAACCCGAGGAGTCCGAACCGGTCCGGCGCCTGTTGGAGTACTCGTTCGACACCGCCGGCGGCCTCATGACCCCGGAGCCGATCATCCTCACCCCGGACGCGACGATCGCGGAAGCGTTGGCACGAGTGCGAAATCCCGACCTCACGCCGGCGCTGGCGTCGATGGTCTTCGTGTGCCGCTCGCCCTCCGCAACGCCGACCGGTCGTTATCTCGGCTGCGTGCACATCCAACGACTGCTGCGCGAACCGCCGTTCGACCTGGTCGCCGGTGTGCTCGACACGGACATGGCGCGCCTCTCACCGAACGCCTCGCTGAGCGACGTGACGCGCTACTTCGCGACCTACAACCTGGTGTGCGCCCCGGTGCTCGACGAGGCCGAGCACCTGCTCGGCGCGGTCACCGTGGACGACGTGCTGGACCACCTGCTGCCGGACAACTGGCGCGAGACGGGACTGAGCCATGCCTGAACTGCTGCCTCGGCGCAGACTCGACCAGCCGCGCGAGCCCCGCGGCTTCCGCTTCTCGATCGACCCGGACACGTTCGGCCAGCTCTCCGAACGACTCGCGCGCTTCCTCGGCACCGGCAAGTTCCTGTTCTGGCAGACGCTGATCGTCCTCGCCTGGATCACGGTGAACCTCGTCGCGGTGTCGCTGCGCTGGGACCCGTACCCGTTCATCCTGCTGAACCTGGCGTTCTCGACGCAGGCCGCCTACGCCGCGCCGTTGATCCTGCTCGCCCAGAACCGGCAGGACGACCGGGACCGGGTGTCGCTGGAGGAGGACCGGGCGCGGGCGGCGCAGACCAAGGCGGACACCGAGTACCTGGCGCGCGAACTGGCCGCGGTGAGGCTGGCGCTCGGCGAGGTGGCGACGCGTGACTTCATCCGCAACGAGCTGGACAAGCTCGTGAAGGAGCAGAACAACCGCAAGAAGGTCCGGCCGTGACGATCGAGGAGTTCGGCGACGTCGTGGCGTTGTGGTGGGTGAAGGAGAAGTCCGCCGGTGACGTCGTGTTCGCCGCCTGCGACCTGTTGATGGAGGACGTCCCGGCGCCCTCGCTGGCCGTGCTGGCGGCGGTGTCGCGGCGGGAAGCCGACGTCGAGGTGCCGATCCGGCTCCGGGACGTGCTGCCGGAACTCGGTCTGGAATGGCACGAGAGGGGCACCATCGCGGCGAAGGAAGCGGCGTTGCGGGCCATGTCCCGGCGCGTGCTCGCCGGAGAACTGGCACCGAAAGACCTGACGAGGTGGGTGCACCGGAAGTTCGGGCACGACTGCATCGAGCTGGCGGACGAACTCGCGGTGCTGGACGACGACTACGACATCCTGGACGCCACCGGCGGGGCCGAAGCCGATGTGGACGAACAGGTGATGGCCGAAGTGCGGCGGATCACGTCCTGATCTGTCCGCCTGCGACCAGGTCCGCCAGGACCTCGTGGATCGCGGGCGCCGTCTCGGCGTGCTCGCGGTACTCGTCCCGCGTCACATAAGTGAGCTCGGCGATCTCACTGGTGGGCTGCGGCGTGCCGTGGAGCTGAGCGGTGAAACAGGTCATGTCGACCATCGCGCCCTCGCCCTCCCCGTAAGCGGGAGCGACGTAGCGCTTGAGCACGACAGGCCGTGCGAGCTCGATTCCGAGCTCCTCCCGGACCTCCCGGCGCAGAGCGTCCTCAGGGGACTCTCCCTGCTCGATCTTCCCGCCGGGAAGGTAGAAGGCCTTCTTGTTGCGTGAGCGCACAACGAGGAGACGGCCAGCCTCGACGTGCACAAGTCCCACGACGGTGATCACGGAAAGACGTCGTCCGCTGCCAAGCGATCACACGTGCGGCCGAAGGCTTCGAGCTCACCCGGCCCGAAGCTCTCCCCGAAGTGTTCCGCGACACCCGCGAGGTGGGTGGCGGAAGCGCTGCGGAGACGTTCTGCCCCGAGCGGTGTGAGCACGGCCACGATGCCGCGTCCATCACCGTCGGCGCGTTCCCGCCCGACCAGGCCGGCGCGTTCCAAACGGTCCACCAGGCGGGTCACGCCGGAGCGGGACAGCAGGACGGCATCGGCGAGTTCGGTCATGCGCATGCGCATGGAAGGCGTCTCGGCCAGTTGAACCAGCACGTCGTACGCCGCGAGCGATAGGCGCTGCTCAGCAATCAGTTCGGCCTCGAGGACCCTCGTGATCCGTGCATGCGC
Source organism: Lentzea sp. NPDC054927 (assembly GCF_053610285.1). Classification (NCBI taxonomy): domain Bacteria; kingdom Bacillati; phylum Actinomycetota; class Actinomycetes; order Pseudonocardiales; family Pseudonocardiaceae; genus Lentzea; species Lentzea sp. NPDC054927. The sequence goes on along the minus strand of NZ_JBSGXZ010000050.1, from coordinate 34,686 downwards.
GCGGAGGAACGATCGCCACACCCCTAGCTCGACACGGGTGGGCAACCGGGAACTACCCGATTCCGGCACGGACGTCGATGTTACGGACAGCGCCGACCCAGCTACGACCTGGCCCTGTCGTCAAAAGTGACCGGCCGGTAGGACAGGCGTGAACCGGACGTAGCATGGCCTGGTGACCACCACCCAGCCGCTCCCCACCGTCGAGGACGTCCGCAAGGCGCTCGCCGGTGTGCAGGACCCCGAGATCAGGCGCCCGATCACCGAGATCGGCATGGTCAAGGACGTCGAGGTGGGCGCCGACGGCGCCGTGGTCGTGGGCGTGTTCCTGACGGTCGCGGGCTGCCCGATGCGCGACAAGATCACGAAGGACGTCACCGAGGCGGTCCAGGCCCTCGACGGCGTCTCGTCCGTCCGGGTGGACCTGGACGTGATGAGCGACGCCCAGCGCACCGAACTGCGCAAGACCCTGCGCGGCGGCGCCGAGGAACCGGTCATCCCCTTCGCCCAGCCGGGTTCGCTGACGCGCGTGTACTGCGTCGCCTCGGGCAAGGGCGGCGTGGGCAAGTCGTCCGTGACGGTGAACCTGGCCGTCGCCATGGCCGCCCGCGGCCTGTCCGTCGGCATCGTGGACGCCGACATCTACGGCCACTCGATCCCCCGCATGCTGGGCGCCGACGGCCGCCCCACCCAGGTCGAAAAGATGATCATGCCGCCGTCCGCGCACGGCGTGAAGGTCATCTCGATCGGCATGTTCACGCCGGGCAACACCCCCGTCGTGTGGCGTGGCCCGATGCTGCACCGCGCCCTGCAGCAGTTCCTGGCCGACGTGTTCTGGGGCGACCTGGACGTGCTGCTGATCGACCTGCCGCCCGGCACCGGCGACATCGCGATCTCCGTCGCCCAGCTCGTGCCGAACGCCGAGATCCTGGTCGTCACCACCCCGCAGCAGGCCGCCGCCGAGGTGGCGGAACGGGCCGGCTCGATCGCGCTCCAGACCCGGCAGCGCGTGGCGGGCGTCATCGAGAACATGTCGTGGCTGGAGATGCCCGACGGCTCGCGCATGGAGGTCTTCGGCACCGGCGGCGGCGTGGCCGTCGCGGAGTCGTTGACCAAGGCCATCGGTTCCGAGGTGCCGCTGCTCGGCCAGGTGCCGCTGGATCCGCGCCTGCGGGAGAACGGCGACTCGGGCACGCCGATCGTGCAGGCCGTGCCGGACTCCGCCGCGGCCAAGGTGCTCACCGAGGTGGCGACGAAGCTGTCCGTGCGGTCGCGCGGGCTGGCGGGGCGCTTGCTGAACGTGTCACCGGCCGGCCGCTGATCCTCGGCGCGCTCACCTCACCTTGCGTGGGTGGTCGCGTCGGGCGTGGACGAGGGCGTGGGAGTGCACCGCCGCTGCGCGACGATTGCGATTGGGGCTTGACCTCGAGCCTCTGGCGGGATGCTGAATCGGCCTCAAAAGCCGGGGTGAAAAGCGCCCCGGCCGAACCCGAACAGGGAAGCATCCCGCCCCCTCGAGGTAAAGCCCCAATCGCTTGGCGTGGGCGCATCACCGCCGCTCAGCTGCACATCGCACCTGGGCGTACCCAGCGCGGCATCCGTGCCGAGCGAGAACGCCCCCCGCCAGCCACGGCTTCGAACGCACGGCGGCGCAGCCCGCCCCACCAGGGGGACCTTGCCTCCCAATACGTGTGACGCTAGCGGCAGACAACGGCCGTCAAGCCACCGCTCGGCGATCTGTGGACAACTCGGGCCAGGCCCCAGAACTCAGGTCGCGTCCGGGTCGTACGGCGGACGCTCGCCCGGCGCGAGCGGGCGCTGTTCGGGTGCAGGTGGCGTGGACGGCGTCGGGTAGCCGTTGGCCTTGGTGGGTTCGGGGTCGTCGAACAGGTGCTTGGCGACCGCGCGCTTCGGATCGAAGTTGCGGAGCTCGCGCAGGTCTTCCAGGGGCTTGCGGAGCGACTCGAACTCCGGGCCCATCTCCTGCTTGAGCTGCTCGCGCGCGCCGGTCGCGTATTCGCGGACCTGGCGCACCGTCTTTCCCAACCATGCTGCCGCGGACGGCAGGCGTTCGGGCCCCAGGATGAAGAGACCCGCGACGACGATGATGAGGATCTCTACCCATCCGATGCTGTCGAACACAGGTCTCAGCCTACTTGTCAGTCGGACTTCAGGGTCACGTCTAGTTTGAGCTCTCGGCCCTGCCGGGCCAGCACCACCTGGACCGTTTGGCCGATCTCGTGCTCGCGAACGGCGACAACCAGCTCGGCGGCGTTGCGGACGATGCGGTTGCCGACCTTCGTGATCACGTCGCCCTCCTGGATGCCGGCGGCCGCCGCGGCACCGCCTGCGGGGACGTTCTGCACCTGGGCGCCTTCTGAGGTCTCGGCGGACACGGACTTCACGTTGACGTTCATGTCCGCGTGCTTCACCGAGCCGCTGCGGATCAGCTCCTGGCTGATCTTGCGGGCCTGGTTGCCGGAGATCGCGAAGCCGAGGCCGACGGAGCCGCCGGACTCGGTGCGGATCGCGGAGTTGATGCCGATGAGGGCGCCGCGCGAGTCGACCAGGGCGCCGCCCGAGTTGCCCGGGTTGATGGCCGCGTCGGTCTGGATCGCGTCGTAGGTGACCTGGGGGCCGGCGTTCTCGCCCGCGGCGGTCACCGGGCGGTGCAGTGCGGAGACGATGCCTTCGGTGACCGTGTTGGACAGCTGCAGCGGCGAGCCGATGGCGATCACGCTGTCGCCCACCTGGAGTTCGTCGGAGTTGCCGAACTGCAGGACGGTGGGGTTGGTGACCTCGACCTTGATGACGGCGAGGTCGGTCTTCGGGTCGCGGCCGACGACGCGGGCCGCGGCGCGGGTGCCGTCGGTGAAGACGGCGCTGAGCTTGGCCGACGAGTCCTGGGCCGCCGGGGCGACCACGTGGTCGTTGGTCAGGATGTAGCCGCCGCCCTCGATGACGACGCCGGAACCGACGCCCGCCACGTTGGCGCCCTTGAACTCGATCGACACCACGCTGGGCGTGACGCGCTTGGCGATGTCCGAGATCGAACCCGGCGGGCGCTCCTTGCCCTGCTCGACCTCGGCCAGCGTCACCGTCGAGTCGGTCAGCGGGTTGCCCGCCCTGCCGATCAGCCAGCCGATCAGGCCGCCGACGGAACCGACGAGCAGTGCCGCGACCATCAGCAACGCGAGTGCGGCCGGCTTCACCCGACGGCCGAAGAGGAGTTCGGGAACGCTCAGCTGCGGACCCGGCTCCGGCTTGCGCTCAGGTTCGCCCGGTGGGTCCTCGCCCACGGCGGGCGGGCCGATCACGGCACCGGCGGCGGGGTCGCGCCACGGGTCACCGGCGGGCTTGTCGCCCCAGAACACCGGATCGATGTCCGGATCGGGGTCGGAGACGGGCTGCGGGGGCCGCTGCAGGAGCTCCGCGGAGCCCTGCCGGCCGAACGCGCTGACGAGCGACTCCGGAGGGGGTGGCGCCGACTGGACGTCGGGCACGGGCACGTCTCGCGTGGCGAACGCGCTGGAGACACCGTCCGGGCGGCCGAACGCCGACGCGTACGCGGGGTCTACCGGCGGCTGCACCAAGGGCCGTGGCCGGAGCCTGCGATGCGCTCCGTCGTCCACTCCGGACACAGGTGTGGGCGTCTGGCCGTTGGGCGACTGCTGGCTCATCTCTCCCCGAATTTTCCGCTAGGAGTGCTGAACTACAGCGTGCCTCACGAACAGTGAAATGACTGTCAGGGGGTGGTCGCGAAGACCGCGCGGGCGTTCTGCGGCGCGGACGGCGAGGCGGGCGCGTCGCTGTCCGGCGTGGTGAACGCGAGCGCGCCGAGCAGCATGCCGCTCACGACGACCCCGGCACCCTGGCGGGCACGGCGGCCGTTGAACCAGCCGTTGCTGCCCAGGGGTCTCGACGAACCCAGCACCGGCCCTGAGCCGAACGCGGGCTTGTCGGTCCGCTGCACTGCGACGAACTGTCCGTCCTCGGTGATCGCGAGCCCGTCCGGAGCGGACGGCAGATCGACCTCTTGCGGGATGGCACCGAGCCTGTCGAGCAGCGACGCCGACGCCGTGGGCGCGGAGGCGGTGCGCACCGCGGAGCGCGCCTGCTGCTGCGTGTAGGTCTCGAAAGCACAGAAGCCACAGCGCTGAATGTGCGACGAGGCTCGCTCGTGGGCTACCGAGGACAGTTCTCCGTCCACGAAAGCAACCACGGCATCCGGCAAGAGATGCTGCTCAGGCAGGCCCCAACCACGGAGGTCGGTCATGCAGAGTCCTCCAGCAACGATTCCTGACGACGGCGTTCGAGCGCGACCTTCAGAGCCTGGCGGCCCCGATGGATCCTGCTCCTCACGGTACCCATCTTCACCCCGAGCGTGGCGCCGATCTCCTCGTAGGAGAGACCTTCCACGTCACAGAGCACGACCGCGGCGCGGAACTCCGGCGGGAGCTCGTCCAGCGCGGCCTGCAGGTCGGGGTCGAGGTGGTTCTCGTCGTAGATTTCCTCAGGGGACAGGTCGTCACCCTCGAGGCGGTCGTTGTCCTCGGGCAGCGCCTCCATGCGCACGCGGCTGCGCCGGCGTGCCATGTCGAGGAAGAGGTTGGTGGTGATGCGGTGCAGCCACCCCTCGAAGGTGCCCGGCTTGTACGACGCGAGCGACCGGAAGACGCGGATGAACGTCTCCTGGGTCAGGTCCTCGGCGTCGTGCTGGTTGCCGGTCAGGCGGTACGCGAGCCGGTAGACCCTGTCCGCGTGTTCACGGACGATTGCGTCCCACGAGGGCGGCGTCCAGTCGGCCGTCTCGATGGGCGCGACGGCCTCCGGCGAACTCGACTGCGTGCGCATCAGGTGTTTCGGCACCTCCATGTGGGCCGCCCGGCGACCCTTATGCGGCTCAACGGGCGACGGGTCCGGCTTGTTCCCGACTAGAGCCTGGCTTGTTGCTTCTGTACCTTCTCCTGCTCTCTTTAAACGATCGTGAGAGTGGGCTGAGAGCATCCTGAGAATCTCGGTTCGGGCCGCGTTCACCCGTTTTGGGCACCCGAAGCACTAACCTGCTTATCCGTGACAGCGGAATCGGCCCTGCGGGAGTACGTCGAGCAGTACCTCCCCGAGGACGACGTGCACCTGGCAGCGCGAGCACGCGGCCAGGAGCTGGGCTGCGTGCCCATCGGTGCTGGTGGCGGAGCCGCACTGCGGTTCCTCGCGACAGCGCTGCAAGCCAAGGCCGTCGTGGAGATCGGGACGGGCGCGGGCACCAGCGGCCTGTACCTGCTGGCGGGGATGCCCCAGTCGGGCATCCTGACCTCCATCGACGTGGCCCCCGACCACCAACGCGCCGCCCGCGAGGCGTACGCGTCCGCAGGCATCTCGCCCTCGCGCACCCGCCTGATCATGGGCAAAGCGCTGGACGTCCTGCCGAGGCTGACCGACGCGGCCTACGACCTGGTCTTCGTCGACGCCTACAAACCCGAATACCCGCAGTACCTGGCCCACGGCGTGCGCATGCTGCGCCCCGGCGGCGTCATCGCGTTCGACAACGTGCTGTGGCACGGCGCCGTCGTCGATCCCAGCAAGCGGGACGAGTCGACCCAAGCCATGCGGGACATCGCCCGGCTGGTGAAGGAGGACGACAGGCTCGTGCCTGTCATCCTGCCGCTGGGCGACGGCCTGCTGGTCGCCGCACGCAAACCCTGAGTGGCACCGATAAAGATTCTTGCTGGACCACCTGAGTGACGCGGTAACAACGCCTCACGGCAATTCGACATGCCCTCCGCAAGGTCGGGGATCGTCCATTCCCCGAAAGGGGCTCAGGTGAAACCAACAAGAGTTCTCGCCGCGCTGGCGGCTGCCGCGATACCGCTCATCGGCCTCGTCACCCCCGCACAGGCAACCGGTCCGTGCTGGGGAAACGGCGACGACATGATCCACTCCAGCTGCGGCCGCGATACATACATCCTGGATCCTGGCCTGCACACCGAACTGACCCCGAACGACATTCGCCAGGCCGAGGGCTATTACCTCGGGCGTGGCTTCAACCGCAATTTCCTCTGGTACGCACCAGCCGGAAACCGACAATTCCACTCGGACGCGGAAGAATGGTCGCACTGCGTCGACGACATGCCGCAGGACGTGCCGTGCACGCCCGGCCACGAGGACTACCACCCGATCGGCATCGCCTTCTCCGAGCGGCCGATCGTGCTGCACTCGCTGACCTACGGCGGCAGCTTCATCACGTTGACCTGCGGAAACTTCTCGCGGGACAAGTCGGGCAAGCCGGTCCCGGTGATCAGCGGGCACAAGTACCACGACGCCAACCGCAACGGCGTGCGCGACGCCGGCGAAGAGGGCATGGCCGGCTGGACCATCACTCTGCACCGCGACCGTTCCGACGCAGGTCAGGGCACTGGAGCAGTCGCCACGACCTCCACTGACGGCAACGGCTACTACGAGTTCCGGCTCGACGGCCACCTGCCGGGCGACTACGCGCTCACCGAGGAGAGCCGCGACGGCTGGACCCGCACGAGCGGCCCCGAACGGCACGCCCTGAACGTGGCCCCGAACATCGGCGACGCCCGGTTCGACGGCCGCGACTTCGGCAACGTCGAGACCACGGCCGACGCGGTGAAGGTCGCCTTCGAGTTCATCGACCCACCCGCGGAGATGACCGCGGACAGCCCTCACCTCCTGCGGATACGGGCCTTGCTGGAGAACCGGGGTCCCGCACCGGTGATCGACGTGGGGGACTGGCTCCAGGCGCTGGCCCTGCCGCCGGACTGTTCCGTCATGTACATGACGTCACCGGCACCGACCAGGCAGCTGGTGATCGGCAGGCCGGTCGAGGTGATCTTCGAGGTGGAAGTCTCCTGCTCTCAGCCGAGCTTCCACCGCTTCGCGTACTCCAACACGTTGGTCGTCCTCACCCCTGGCGTGACTGATCCCGACGACTCCAGCAACTTCCGGACCACGGAAACGACCATCGCCGTGATCGACGAGGCGAACGTCGGCATCGCCGACACCCGGCTCGACTGCGCGGCCCGCACCTACGTGCGTGACCAGTTCGAATGCACCGTCACTGCTGTCGCGGTCAACCTGGGCGACCACGGCCCGGTGAACACCGACGTCGCTCTCGGCCTCACCGGCCCTGCGGACTGCACTCTGACTCCCAACACCGCCACGACCCACGAGGTGTCGATCAGCAGCCCGGCGACCGTCTCGTCGAAGTGGGACGTGACCTGCGCGAACCGCAGCTATCACGACTTCACCGCGTCCGCGGAGGCCGTGCTCGACCACCTGCACGTCATCGACCCCGACCCCGCGAACAACAACGGCACAGCGACCGACCGCGTCGAGGTGTTCGAGCGCACCGACCTCTCGGTGACCGACGTCAGGCTGACGTGCACCGAACGTCAGTACCAGACCCAGGCGTTCGACTGCGCCAGCAAGGTGACCGTCGCGAACGCCGGCCCGGCCGACGCTGTGCACACGCTGACCACCGTGACGTTCGGCGCACCGGCGGACTGCACGATCTCGCCGAACACCGGACAGCAACAGGCGCACGTCCTCAACGCCGGCACGACCGCGACGTTCACCAAGAACTGGACGGTGTCCTGCACCGAGGCCCGCAGGCACCTGCTCTCCACCACCGCGGTGATCGCCGCCGACGAACCCCACCCGGAGGACACCAACCGCGCCAACGACGTCCGCTCGATCGACTGGGTGCCGCAGGACGTGAAGCCGCGCAGCTTCCCCAGCTCGATCAACGTGAAGAAGGAGGGCCTGATCCCGGTGGCGATCCTGTCCACCGCGGAGTTCAACGCCGTCACTCAGGTCGACCGGACGAGCCTCACCTTCGGCGCCACCGGCCTCGAACACAGCCTCGTCCGGTGCGGATCACCGGGTGAGGACGTCAACGACGACGGCCGCGCCGATCTGGTCTGCCAGTTCGACACCACCAAGACCGGCCTGACGTGCGGCATGACCAGTGCGACCCTCGTCGGCCGCACGGTCGACGGCCGCCGGTTCGAAGGTCAGGACGACATCAAGCTGACGGGCTGTTAGGCCGGCACGACCGTTCGTTCAGTAAGCCCGGACGCCCTTGCCGAGGACCGTGACACCGCTCGCGGACACCGTGTAGCGCTCACGGTCCATCGGCGCGTCCACTCCGATCAACGCCCCGTCCGGCACCACGACGTTCTTGTCCAGGATCGCGCGCCGGACCACAGCGCCCTTGCCGATCCGGACGCCGGGCAGCAGCACCGAGCCCTGCACCACGGAGCCGACCTCGACGATCACGTCGGACGAGATCACCGAACCGTGGATCTTCCCGGAGATGATCGAGCCAGGACCCACCATCGAGTCCTCAGCGGACCCACCGGCGATGAACTTGGCCGGCGGCAACGGCGGCGTGGCCGTCCGAATAGGCCACAGCTGGTTGTACAGGTTGAAGATCGGATGAACGGACACGAGGTCCATGTGCGCGTCGTAGTAGGCGTCGATGGTTCCCACGTCACGCCAGTACCCGCGGTCCCGGTCGGTGGCGCCGGGAACCTGGTTGTCCTGGAAGTCGTAGACGTGCGCCTTACCCCGGTCCACCAGCATGGGGATGATGTCGCCACCCATGTCGTGGTCGGAGTCCGGGTTCAACGCGTCCCCGCGCAGCGCGTCCAGCAGCGCCTCGGTGGTGAAGATGTAGTTGCCCATCGACGCGAACGTCACTTCTGGATCGTCCGGCACGTGCGGCGGCTCGGACGGCTTCTCCAGGAAGCGCGTGATCTTGCCGGACGCGTCGGAGTCGATGCACCCGAACGCCTTGGCCTCGTTGCGCGGCACCCGAATGCCGGCAACGGTCACGGCCGCGCCCGACTCGACGTGCTGCGTGATCATCTGGCCGGGGTCCATCCGGTACACGTGGTCGGCACCGAAGATCACCACGTGGTCCGGCTTCTCGTCGTGGACGAGGTTCAGCGACTGGAAGATCGCGTCGGCGGACCCCGTGTACCAGCGAGGGCCCAGGCGTTGCTGGGCCGGAACCGGTGTCACGTACTGACCGAGCACATTGGACAGGCGCCACGTCGTGGAGATGTGGCGGTCCAGTGAGTGCGATTTGTACTGCGTCAGCACGCAGAGCTTCGCGAGCCCCGCGTTGACCAGGTTCGACAGCACGAAGTCGACCAGCCGGTAGTTGCCCCCGAAGGGCACAGCCGGTTTCGCGCGGTCGGCCGTCAGTGGCCACAGGCGCTTGCCCTCACCACCGGCAAGCACAATTCCGAGAACGTGCGGCTGCCCCTTCACGGTATGTGACCCTATCTGTGCGATCGCGCTTCAACCAGACGCAAACTGCTTTGTCCCAACCGGTACCGCCGTGATCTACGGTGGGTGCGTGCGAGTAGCGCTGATGACGCGGGAGTATCCACCGGAGGTCTACGGCGGCGCTGGCGTGCACGTGGGATTCCTCGTGCCCCATCTCCGCGAACTCGTCGACGTCGACGTGCACTGCTTCGGTGCGCCGAGATCGGACGCGACGGCACACAACCCTCCGCACAGCCTGGAGCAGGCGAACGCGGCTCTCACGACCCTCGCGGTCGATCTCGAGATGGCCGCGGCGGTGGCCTCCGCGAACCTCGTCCACTCGCACACCTGGTACGCCAACATGGGCGGCCACCTGGCCAAACTCCTGCACGGCGTGCCCCACGTGGTCACCGCGCACTCGCTGGAGCCGCGCCGGCCGTGGAAGGCCGAGCAGCTCGGCGGCGGGTACCGGATCTCGTCGTGGGCCGAGCGAACGGCGTACGAACACGCCGACGCGATCATCGCCGTCAGCGAGGGGATGCGGGCCGACGTGCTGGACGCCTACCCCGCGCTCGACCCCGCGCGCGTGCACGTCGTGCGCAATGGGATCGATTCCACGGCCTACCACCCCGTCACCGAGACGGACGCGCTCACGGCCTACGGCATCGACCCGGAAAAACCGATCGTGGCGTTCGTGGGGCGGATCACCCGGCAGAAGGGCGTCGGACATCTCGTCGCCGCCGCGCACCACATCGACCCGGCCGCGCAGATCGTGCTGTGCGCCGGCGCCCCGGACACCCCGGAGATCGCCGAGGAGACCCGCCAGGCGGTGAGTGAACTCTCGGCCGGACGCGAGGGCGTCTTCTGGATCCAGAAGATGCTGCAGCCCGCCGAGGTGCGGCAGATCCTCAGCCACGCGACCGTGTTCGCCTGCCCGTCGGTCTACGAGCCGCTCGGCATCGTGAACCTGGAGGCGATGGCCTGCGGCACGGCGGTCGTCGCGAGTGACGTCGGCGGCATCCCGGAGGTCGTCGTGCACGGCGAGACGGGCCTTCTCGTCCACTACGACGAGCATGATTTGTCGACATATCGACTAGAACTCGCTCACTCGATCAACCAGCTCATCGCCGACCCGGACCGGGCCCGGCGTTTCGGTGCCGCCGGGCGCACACGGGCTGAGCAGGAGTTCTCGTGGTCGACGATGGCCGCGCAGACGGTCGAGGTCTACCGCGCTGTGATTTGAGACACACTCGGTCGGGGCAACCCCAAAGTGTGAAGGCCGCCTTTAACCAGTAGTGACGTTGTGACTTCAACTGGTGAGGGGCGCGAGAACTGTGCGTTGTGCACTGCTGGGTCTGACGGTCCTCCTCGCAGTGACTGGATGCGCCACAGCACCTGCCGCACAGCCGACGACCGTCCAGCTCACCATCGAGGGCAAGAAGCTCGCCGACGCCGCCGAGCTCCAGTCCCAGGCCGAAGCTCAGCTCGCCTACACGCTCGAGTACGGCTACGTGGCACGGGCGGGCGCCGCGGCGGTCAGCTGCTGGTTCGGCAAGACCGGCCAGGACGCCGAGGTGGACAAGCGGCTCTGGTGCGGACCGGTCCAGGTCCCCGGCACCGGCGCCGGCACCGACTGGGTGCCCGTGCCGATGAAGGAACTCGCCAAGAAGGACGACGAGGTCCGCTACGAGGTGCAGTCGCCGCAGGTGCCGGAGAACGGCAAGCGCAGCACCCCGACCGGCAAGCTCGTGCGCACCGACGGCAAGGAGTTCGACCCGTCGAAGCAGCAGGACCTCACCGCCGGACGCGACTTCCTCGCCGTGCTGCCCGACGACGGCAAGCGCTCCAACGTCGACCTCGGGCTCGGCAACGCCGACATCAAGCTGCGCGACGACCTGCTCTCCACCGCCGTCACCGGCTGGGCGAACCCGGACATCTGGTTCACCGCGGACGGCACGGTGCGCGCCGAGCCCGGCTCGCGGCTGCGCGTGGTCAGGATGAAGGTCGACAAGCACTACGAGACGGACAGCGGATTCCTGCGCACCAACTGGCAGGGGTTCGCCCCGCAGCCGTCCGAGCTCGCGCTGGAGGTGCCGGGCAAGCGCCACCTGCTGCCCCCCGACCGCCTGCCGGCCAGCGGTTCGGTGTTCGTCGTCTACACCGTGCCCGACCCGCAGGCGGGCGCCGAGATGCTCACCCTCGGCACGCTCGGCGCAAAATCGCTGGAGCAGCGCGCCGAGGTGCCCAGCGGCAAGCGCACCGACAACCCGCCGCACGTGCTGGAGCGCGCCGGCGCCCCCGCCCAGTTCCAGGAGCCGACCCAGAAGATCCGCTTCGGCGACCGCGAGCTCGGCATGAAGATCACCGGGATCCGGCTCGGCCGCCAGCGCCCGATCAAGCTCGGCGAGAGCCAGTACGACGTCGCCACGATCTCCGCGCCGGACAAGGCGTTGCTGGAGGTGCGGTTCGAGGCGGTGGGCAACCTGCCGGACACCGCGGGCGGCAGGCTGACCAAGGACCTGATCACCGTCACGCTGCCGGACGGGTCCACCGCCAAGCAGGTAGGCGCCCGCTACGACGGCGGTCCGCTGCCGTTCGCGGTCGTGGTCGAGATCCCGGCCGACACCCGCTCGGTCTCGGTCGGCATGGGCGAGGGCGCCCCGGAACTGCCGCGGCTCGGCCAGACCGCCATCTCCCCCGTCGACTCGCGCATCACCCTCGCGCTGGAGTTCTGAGCGAGCATCGCGGCCAGGGCCAGCCAGCCGAGGATCACCAGGACCAGGCCGGTCCAGCCCCACTCCTCGTACGCGGTGCTGCCGGACGTGCCACCGATGCTGCTGCCCAGGTAGAACCCGCAGAGATACAGCCCGGACGCGTGGCCGCGAGCGTGTTCGGGCGCCCGCGCGGCGACCCAGCCACTCGCCGTGGCGTGCGAGGCGAAGAACCCGGCGGTGACGATCGCCAGTCCGAGCGGCACCCACAGCAGGCTCGCCACCGCACCGAAGGCGAGCACACCGATGCACAGCAGCAGAACACGACCACGTCCGTACCGATCGGCCAGCCTGCCCGCCAACGCCGCCGACGTGCTGCCGAACCCGTAGAAGAGGAACACCAGCGTCTCCAGCCACGCCGGACCGGTGAGCTGGAAACCCGCGACGTTGTAGAACGAGATGAACGACCCCACGAGCAGCACGGCCACCGCGTACAACGAGAGCAGCACGGGGTCCTTCAAGGCGGCCTTCATGCCGCGCGGCGCACGCTTCGGCCTGCCCTGCGACCTGGGCAGGAAGAACACCACCACCAGCGCCGCGGCCAGTCCGAACACCCCGGCGAGCAGCACCGAGCCACGCCACCCCAGCCAGTCCGCGGTCATGCCCGAGACCAGCCGGCCGGACATGCCGCCCAGGCTGTTGCCCGCGATCATCGCGCCCACCGCGGCGCCGAGCCTCCTGCCGTCCAGCTCGTCCGCGAGGTAGGCCATCGACGCCGCCGGCACCCCGGCCGCCGCGATCCCCTGCAGCACGCGCAGCGCCAGGAACAGCTCGTAGTTCGGCGCGAACGGCAGCACGAGCCCCAGCACCGCCGCCACCAGGACGCTGACCACGATCACCGGCCGGCGCCCTGCCCGTTCGGACAGCATCGCGATCGGCACGACCGCCGCCGCCAGCGCGAGCGTCGCCGCGGAGAGCGCGAGCGACGCGCCGCCAGGACCCAGCCCGTACTCCTCGGCGATCTGCGGCATGACCGGCTGCGGCGTGTACAGCAGCGCGAAGCACGCGAAGCCGGAAGCGGCGATGGACGCGGTCAACCTGTTCACGCATCTGACGCTAAGCCATACGTCCAATACGGAAATGTGCCAGAATCAATACGTGGATGAATTGGAGCTGGCACCGAAGCTGGCGGTGCTGAAAGCGCTTGCCGCCGACGAACACGTGACTCGTGTCGCCGAACGCGTCGGGTTGCCGCAACCCACGATCAGCCGCTGGCTCGCCGAGCTCGGTGAGCAGCTGGGCGCTCCGATCATCGTCAGGAGCGGCAGGAGGGTCCGGCTGACCCGCGCGGGCCGGCTGCTCGCCGACGCCGCGACCAGGTCGCTGGCCGCGCTCGAACCCGGCCTGCGCGAGGTCGAGGAGGAGCTCGACCCCGAGAAGGGCCGTGTCGTGCTGGGCTTTCTGCACATGCTCGGCCGGTCCGTGGTGCCGGAGCTGGTCCGCGGGTTCCGCGCCGAGCACCCGCACGTCCGGTTCGGACTGATCCAGAACGCCCGGTACACGGTGGTCGAGAAGCTTCTCAGCGGCGAGATCGACCTCGCCCTGGTCGCGCCACCGCCGGACGGTCCCGAGTTCGAGTCGGAGATCATCTTCGAGCAGGAGCTGATCGTCGTCGTGCCGTCGGGGCACCGGTTGGAGTCGCGCGAGGCCGTGCGGCTCACGGACCTCGTGGACGAGGACCTGATCGTCCTGGAACACGGCTACGGCCTGCGGCAGATCACCGACGACATGTTCGCCGCCGCCGGGATCACTCCTCGCATCGCGTTCGAGAGCCAGGAGATCGAGACCGTGCGCGGCCTGGTGGCGGCGGGACTCGGCGTCGCGCTTCTCACGCACGCCGAGTCCACACCGCCCGCCGGGCTGCGCGAACTACCGCTGACCCCGCGGGCCAGCCGTGTCTTCGGGCTGGCGTGGCTGAAGGACCAGCCGTTGCCGCCCGCCGTCCGAGCCTTCCGCGACCACGCCTTCCGGACTCACGGCGTCCAGCGCTGAGAGCCCGACCACGTCCGCAGGTACGACTCGGCGCCGCCGAGCATGTCCTGGACGAGCTGGTCGCCGCCGAGCTGGCGGACCTTCTCGACCCAGTCCGGCAGCAGACCGATGTGCGCGCCGCCGTCAACGTTGATGTCCCAGACGCGCTCACCGGTGCGCTGCCGGTCGACCAGCGGGCCGTCCGGGTAGCTGCGGAACGGGTAGGTCACTCCGGTCTGCGGAGCCGGGTGCGAGCCCACGCCGTTGTAGTCGGAGCCGAACCCGATGCCCACGTCGTACTTGCGCCGCAACGACTCCGCGGCGGCCGCCTGCGCGACGTACCCGCCGGGATCGTTCTCGTAGCCCGCCACGAACCCGCCGAGCTGGTAGACCTTCTCGGTCCACTGCGCGTCCATCCAGCTGTGGCTGGAGATGATGCCGGGGTAGCGGGCCTGCGCGGCGAGATCCAGCGTGCGACCGGCGGCCTTCACGCTCATGTGGTCGACCTCGATCATCATGTGCCGGCGCATCATGCCCTTCACCGCGTACTCGCCGAGCGACGTCAGGCCGCGCACGTTGCAGCGCTTCGCCGGGTCGTACGCCGGCGCGACGGCCGAGGCGGGGACCAGCGCGTTCGGGCCGACGGAGCCGATCGGGTTGTCCTGCTGCGGTCCCTTGCACTGCTCGGTCTGCCACCACTGGCCGGTGCGCAGGAACTGGCCCGCGTTGATCACGCCGCCCTGCGTGCCCGAGTCGAACCGGACGCCGCACAGCGCGTTGTCGAACTTGTGGCACAGGAACGCGCTGCGCACGCCGAGCGCGTACATCTCGTCGAGGCCCCGGTCGATGTCGGCCCTGCTGCACAACGGGATGTCGAGGAACGTCCGGCAGCCGAAGATCTCGGAGGTCTCGATGCCGAGCACCACCGCGAGCTTGCCCTGCGTGACCACGTCGCGGGCCTGCTCTGCCGAGGTGACGATGCGGAACCAGCCCTTGCCCGTGCCACCGAACTGCTTGTCGATGAACGCCTGCAGCTCGTAGGTGCGCTGGGCCTGCAACCGCACGGACGCCATCTCGTCGCAGGGCTTGTCCTTGAACGGGTGGATGACGCAGAGCTCGGCGTTGCTCGTCAGGTCCTGCACCAGCACGCGCTGGCCGCCGCGCCAGGCGCGCTCCACCCAGGCGTAGTAGTTCTGCTGGTGCGAGACCGTCGTGTACGAGGGCCAGCCCTTGAACGTCGGCCAGCCCACCGGGTCGTGGCCGTCGAAGTCTCCCGTCACGATCGCCTCGAAGATCGCGCCGAGGCCTGCCGGGTAGTGCTCGGGGCAGTCCTTCAGCGCGTCCGCGATGCCCTGCTCCGAGAACGGCTTGCCGCAGATCAGCTTGCCGCCGAAGCCCTCGTTGGTCATCAGGTGGTTGTGCGCGTCGACGAACCCGCGCACCCTGCCCTGCCCGTCGACGCCCTTGAACGGCTCGCCCGTGACGTTGATCTGCGAGTCCGGCGCCGGCCTCGCCACGGGTTCCCACCAGGGCGAGGCGGCCGATGCGGGGGTCAGGGCCGCTAAGACCAGTGAGATGGCGAGAGCCAGGCGAAGTAACACGAGCGCTCCTCTACGACGGTGTGAAGGCGCTCACATCATGCCGTGGAACGTCGCTGTCTCGTATCGGCAGATCGTAGGTACTAACGCGAATATTTTTCAGCCAACTCGATCAGCGTGCGCGCACCGAAGCCGGTGGCGCCCGCGACCACCTCGTCGTAGACCTTCTCCGACCGCGCCGGGCCCGCGATGTCGAGGTGCGCCCACGGCACGTCACCCGCGAACTTCTGCAGGAACAGCGCCGCCGTGATGCCACCGGGGCCGGGCGGGCACTGCTTGTAGTCCGCGATCTCGCTGGTGACGGAGGCGACGTGCTCCTCCAGCAACGGCATCCGCCACCACTTCTCGCCGACCTTCGCGCCCGCGTCGACCACGTTCGCGGCGAGGTCGTCGGACGAGCTGAACACGGCCCCCGTGCGCAGGCCGAGCGACACCTTCATGGCACCGGTCAGCGTCGCGACGTCCACGACCAGGTCCGGCTTGAGGTTCTTCACGGCGTACGCCATCGCGTCGGCCAGGACCATGCGGCCCTCGGCGTCGGTGTTCTGCACCTCGGTGGTCGCGCCGCCGTAGTGCCGCACGACGTCACCCGGCCGGTACGACGACCCGCTCACGTGGTTCTCCGCGCACGGCACGAGCCCGGTGACCTTGATCGGCAGCTGCCTGCGGGCCACGGCCAGCAGCGCGGAGATCACCGCGCCACCGCCCGCCATGTCGGTGCGCATCAGGTGCATGCCGTCGGCGGGCTTGATCGAGATGCCGCCGGTGTCGAACGTGATGCCCTTGCCGATGAAGACCAGGTGCTCGCTGCCACCGCCGTCGTAGGTGAGCTCCAGGAACCGCGGCGGACGGGCCGATCCGCCACCGACCGCCAGCACACCGCCGAAGCCTTGCTGTGCCAGCCACTTCTCGTCGCGCACGACGGCGGACAGCCCGTCGAGCTTCTCCGCGAGCCTGGCGGCCGTCGTGGTGAGCCAGCGCGGGTCCTTGACGTTGGACGGCGTGTTCGCGAGATCACGGGCCAGCGAGGTGGCGGTGGCCAGCGCGTGGGCCTTCAGCGCGGCCGACGTCAGCACCTCGTCGAAGCCGGTGTCGCCGGTGACGAGCCGCAGCGAGGCGACCCGCTTGGGACCGTCCTCACCGGTGACCTTGAAGCGGTAGCCGCCGAGCGCCGCGCCCAGCACGAACGCGCGCACCTTCTCGGCGTCGAAGTCCGGGGTCAGCAGGACGTCCGCCGTCTTGGGAGCGTCGTCGCCACTCAGCGCCCGCACGAGTGACGCACCCGCGGTGCGAAGATCGCCGAGGGTGCTGGTGCCGACACCGAGCGTCCACACGTCGGTCCCGTGCTGACGGACGGCCTCACCCGCCTTGCCGGTGATCTCCGAGGTGTCGAGCTCGTCGCCACCCGGTCCCAGCGCCGGCCCGGTGGTCGCGAGCACGACCGCCGGAACGTTGCGACGCGTGGTGGTGGCCACCTCCACGTCGACGAGCTTGGTCGGCACTGACGGAACCGTCGACGCCACGACTGGACCTCCCCATGTGTTGACAACCGCTCATTCTGGCCTAAGGCAGAACGAAGCGATGCCCCGGTCTCCACTGTGGAAACCGGGGCTTCACGTGCTTCTCACCGGGAGGCCTCAGCCGGCGGCGGCCTTCAGCGCGTCGCCCAAGGCGCTGGCCTCGTCCGCCGACATCTCGACGACGAGGCGCCCACCACCCTCGAGCGGCACGCGCATGACGATGCCGCGTCCCTCCTTGGTGACCTCGAGGGGACCGTCGCCGGTCCGGGGCTTCATGGCCGCCATCGCGTGCTCCCTCCGTCAACATCTTCCCCGTCCGGCCAGGCCGGATCTGCTCCATTCTCCCCTATGGCGACTCAGGGGCGAAACCGAACCGATCTTTTGGCGAGTTCGGGTGACATTTGTGGATCTTGCTTCGCACCTGATCACCACGCGTTTTCACTTCTGCGCAACAGTTTCGGCACAGCTCGGTGTGGCGTGACAGACTGGGCCGGGTGCGAGCCCGTTCCGCGCTCTTCGACGTCTACGGCGGCCACCTGCGCGAACGAGGTGGTGCCGCCACCATTGCCGCCCTCGTCCGACTGCTCGAGCCCCTGGGCTTCGCCGCGCCGGCTGTGCGCACGGCTGTGTCCCGAACGGTCAGGCAGGGCTGGTTGCACCCGGTGCGGCTGCCCGACGGGCCGGGTTACGCGATGACACCTCGCGGGGAACGAAGGCTCGACGAGGCCGCCGCCCGCATCTATCGCACCGGGCCGTCCACGTGGGACGGTCGCTGGCACGTGGTGGTGCTGGAGGAGATGCCCGGCCGCGACTCGCGTGATCACCTCGCCTCCTCGCTGCAACTGCTCGGCTACGGCGCGCTCGGGCCTGTGACGTGGATCGCGCCCAGGCCGTCGCCGGAACTGGCCGACGTGCTCGCCGCGGAGGAAGTTCCCGCACGAACTTTTCACGGTTCACACGACGGTGGCGACGCCGAGCTCGCCGCGAAGGCCTGGGACCTGGCCGAACTGGGCCGCGACTACGCCGGGTTCGTCGCGCACTGGCGGGCGACGGTGTCCGTTGTGGACGAAACCGACGACTCGGCGGCGTTCGCGGCCTCGCAGCAGCTGCTGCACGCGTGGCGGAAGTTCCTGTTCCGCGATCCCGGTCTTCCTGCTGAACTGTTGCCACCGGACTGGCCGGGGCACGCGGCAGCGTCGTTCTTCGACGAACAGACTCTGCGGCTGGCACCGGGCACGAGTCGGTTCGTCGACGACTGCCTGCGGCCCGTTCGCAACGTTTCCACTGCTTGATGGAGGTTCAGTGTCCGAGCTCCTCGTCGACGACGCCGATGGTGTGCGCACGTTCACGTTCAACCGCCCCGAGTCGTTCAACGCCTTCACCATCGCGCTGAAGGAGTCGTTCCTCAGCGCGCTGAAGGAGGCCGCGGCCGACGCCTCGGTGCGCGCGGTGGTGATCACGGGTGCGGGCCGGGCGTTCTGCGCGGGCCAGGACCTCAAGGAGCACATCGGCTTGCTGCAGGCCGGTGATCCCGCGCCATTGCACACCGTGGAGAAGCACTACAACCCGATCGTGCGCGAGCTGATCGGCATGCCGAAGCCGGTGATCGCCGCGGTCAACGGCAGCGCGGCCGGCGCCGGCGCGTCCTTCGCCTACGCCGCGGACCTGCGCATCGCGGGCAAGTCGGCGAAGTTCCTGATGGCCTTCGCGAACGTGGGCCTGACCGCGGACTCCGGCGCGTCGTACACGCTCCCCCGGCTGATCGGCCACGGCCGCGCGATGGAGATGATGCTGCTCGCCCAGCCGGTCGGCGCAGAGGAGGCGCTGCGGGTGGGCATGGTCAACCAGGTCGTGCCGGACGAGGAACTGCTGTCCACCGCACACCTGCTCGCCGCGAAGCTCGCCGCCGGCCCCACCACGGCGTACGCGAAGATCAAGGAAGCGCTGGCCGCGGCGGCGGACGGCACGCTGGAGGACGCGCTGGAGGCGGAGCGTCGCACCCAGGCCGACTGCGGCGCGACCGAGGACCACCGCGAGGCCGTCGACGCGTTCGTGAACAAGCGCGCCCCGAAGTTCATCGGCCGCTAACACCAATCGGCCCACACCCCAGTTCAGCCAGTTGTAACGTGAGTCACACGCCGCCCTAGGGAGGCGGCTGACTGGGGTGTTGGCTGATGAATGTTCTCGATGAGATCGACGCGGCCGTACGACAACACACGGCCCGACAACAACAACTGACGCAAGCTCAGGCCGAAGTGGCCGGGCGGCGCTTCACCGACGAGATTCCGGACGTCGTCCGCGTGACCGTGAACGGCACGGGCGACCTCCTCGACATCGAACTCGCGCCCGGCTGCCTGGACACGGGCCGCCAGCCGCACCTGCTCGGCGACCGGATCACCAGAGCCGTCACGAACGCACGCAGGCACGCCTCCACGGCGGCCCGCGAGACGTTGGCGGAGGTGATCGGCGAGCAGGCCGCGAACTGGATCGCCGGGGACGCGGAACCAAAACCGTTGCCGCGCGGTCGAAGCAGTCGACCGGACAAGAGCACCGACGACTACTTCGACGACAAGGACTCCTCCGGGTTCATGGAGGAGCAGCCGTGGCTTCCCTGAACGAGCTGGAGATCCTCGTCGCCGAGCGCACGCGCGAATTCCGTGCGCTCAAAGAGAAAGCTGCGGAGTCGAAGGTGATCGGCGAACCGGTCGCGGGCGGCGTCGGACTGGTCCAAGTGGACATCACCGGCCGGCTGGTCGGCATCGAGTTCGACCAGGAACGGTTGCGGTCGCTGGACGAACGCCGCCTGGGCCGGCTGCTCGTGGACGCGATCCGCGCCGCGGAGGCGAAGGCCGCGACGGTCAGGGACGTACTACTGGGGGAAAGCACATGACGGCAGGCGGGATCATCGGCCCCAACCATCCGATGCAGCAACGGGCGAACGAGCTGCAGGGCTACCACGTGGTGCCACGACAGCTCGCCCTCGCGGGAGACGAGCTCAAATCCACCGCGACCAGCCTGTCCGGGCTCGTCGTCGGCAGCCTGGAGGACACGCACCTCGCGGAGGGCGACCTCGGCTTCCTCGGCAAGCAGGAGCAGGCGCCCGCGAAGTACAACGACTCGATGGGGGACTGCGTCGACCACTTCAACCGGCTGGCCAAGACGTTGCAGGCAGCGGGCGAGGTCCTGAACGAGGTCGCCGCGCACTACGCGGCGATGGACGACTCGTATTACGAGAAGTTCGGCCGCATGGACGACCACTAGGGGGATGGCATGGCAGAAACACCGGTCTGGCCGTCCGAGCAGGACGCCAAGATTCGTGAAGTGGCCGCTGAAATGGGCGACAACGCCGCCATCGCGGTGCTCGACAAGCTGAAGGACATCCTCGGCCACGCGCCGAAGATGGAGCGGTACGGGGACGTCTGGTCGCCTGACACGATGGACCGCCTCACGGGAGCGCAGGAGGACTTCGACCTCTGCGTGTCGCACATCAACGACATGTGGCAGGGCCCCGCCGCCGACGAGTTCAAGGCGTGGGCGTTGAAGTACCGCAACTCGTTGGGCGACTTCAAAGGCGTCGTCGACGGCATGCGCAAGGCGTTGTACGACTGCAGCAAGACGATCACCGAGGTCTACAAGACGGCGATCAACCTGGTCGCCATGATCGCCGCGCAACTCGTCAAGCTGACCACCGGCATCCTCGGTTCCTTCCCGAACCCGTTCGGCGTCGCCGACGTCATCGGCGGCGTGCTCGGCGCGTTCATCGAGCAGGCGGGCAAGATCATCGGCGACGGCCTCAGCAGGATGCAGGAGTTCCGCACGATCATGTCCGAGATCGACAGCAAGGTCGCGTCGCTCGCCGAGCTCGTGCCGATGGGTCACGTGGTCGCGGAGAAGGGCGGCTGGGAAGTCCGCTCTGCTAACTAGCCCGGAAGCAGGTCGAGATGTGGTCGTCGACCATGCCGGTGGCCTGCATCAGCGCGTAGCACGTGGTGGGGCCGAGGAACTTGAAGCCGCGGCGCTTCAGTTCCTTGGCCATCGCCTTGGACTCGTCCGTGATCGCGGGAACGTCCGTGATCCGGGCGGGCCTGCGGTGTTTCTTCGGCGCGAACGACCACAGCAGAGCGTCCAGGTCGACGTCGTCCTCGACGATCGTGCGGGCGTTGTGGATGGTCGCGTCGATCTTCATCCGGTTCCGGACGATGCCCGCGTCGGCCATCAGCCGTTCGACGTCGGCGGGCCCGAACTCCGCCACCAGCTTGGGATCGAACTCGACGAACGCCGCCCGGAACGCGGGCCGCTTGCGCAGGATCGTGATCCACGACAGCCCGGATTGGAACGCCTCCAACGACATCCGCTCGTACAGGGCGTTCGTGCCGTGCAGCTCCACGCCCCACTCGGAGTCGTGGTACTCGGCGTAATCCGGGGTCGAGTCACCCCACGGGCAACGGGCGATCACCGGTACTCCTCGGCGAAACGGGCGAACCGCTGCAACGACCGGCGCAGCATCAGCACGAAGAGCGGCTTCACCAACGGGTAGAAGAACGGCACGTCGAGACGCTCCGTCCACACGAAACGGCTGCCCTTGACCGCGAACACGCCCGTTCCGCGAACCACCTTGCCGAGGTGCTCGACCTCGACGGCGTGCGGCGGGTCCCAGCGGGTGATCCGCATCCGGTCGCTGACGCCGAGCGTGACCGCGTCGATCTCGCTGCCGACCGACCGCCCGTCCCCTTCGACGATCTTCACCTTGGTGCCGAAGATCCACTCGCCCTGACGTTCCCAGTCGCTCATGGCGTTGAAGATCGTCGCAGGAGGCGCCGCCACCTGCACGGACAGCTCAAGATCGGTGGTCACTGCTCTCCAGCTCCTCGACGCGCGCCCGCAGCTGCCCGACCTCGGTCGCGAGGCGCTGCAGCACCCAGTCGACCTCGCTCATCTTGTAGCCGCGGAACACCTGCTGGAACTTCAGCTCGCGGACGTCCTCCGCGGTGATGTCGTCCGACGGCAGCCGCGTCGGCGAGGCACCGGGCGGCAGCGGCGCGAGCTCCTCGCCGCGCCCGAACACCAACGCCGCGAGCAGGAACACCACTGCCGCGACGGCCACCATCACGATCAGGTAGATCAGGGCGTTGGTCACGCGACGATCGTGGCACAGCTCAGGCAGCGGCGAGCGAGCAGACCAAGACGAACGATCACGGTCCAGGTGATCAGGCTCGCGATGCTCATCGGCAACGACTGCACCAACCGGCTCGCGTCCACGTGCGCGGTGGCCACGATGATCGCGACGTTGCCCAGCAGCACCGCCCCGACCGCCAGGATCGCGATCGACGCGGCGAGCTTGGCCAGCAGCTTCGTGTCGTACGTGCGGGCCAGAATCCGGCCGAGCACCAACGCCACGAGAGCGACACCGGACGCGATACCGCTCGTCAGGTCGTTGGCCTTGGCGATGAACAGGTACCAGGCCGGCGGCATCGCGCCGAAGTCCTGCCACGGCCCGATGAGCAGCAGCCGGCCGTACTCCCACGCCATGTGCATGAGCGGCAGAACGATCGCCAGCCAGATGAGCGTCCTCGTGCCGTACGCGACGGCCAGCTCGGCCTGGTACTCGTTCGCGATCTCCTTGACCGGCCCGAACTCCTCGACCGCCTTCTTCCTGGCCTCGTGTTCGGTGAAGCCCTTCTCGAGGTGCGCCTCGGTGGCGTCTTCGAGGCTGTCCCGCGTCTCCGTGAGCAGATCCCTGACCTGCTTCTTCGAGCCCTGGAGTCTCGTTCCCAGGTCGGTCACGTAGCTGTCGATCACGTCTGTGCCCACTTGCCGCCACCTCCCAGCACCCCGTCGATGACCGTCGTGAACTCACGCCAGGCGTTGCGCTCGGCGTGCAGTGCCTTCTGCCCGGTCTGCGTGAGCTTGTAGGTGCGCCGCTTGCGCCCGCCGACCGTGCTCCAGTCGCTGGTGACGTGGCCTGCCCGCTCCAGCCGCCGCAGCGCCGGGTAGACCGTGCCCGTCGGGAGGTCCAGCGCGCCTCCGCTGCCCAGCTGCAACGCCTCGATGATCGCGTATCCGTGCAGCTGTTTGCCGTCGAGCGTCGCCAGCAGCAACGCGTCGAGGTGGCCGCGCAGGGCGTCGGGCTTCATGGGTAGTGAGTCTACTGATGCGGGGCCTCGGGCGACCCCTGAAATCTGCGCTCAGGGTCTGCCCTGAGATCCCCCTGAAATGCGCGTTCGAGCCTTCATAAGTAGCGGGCCTACACATAGCTTTCCTACCCATGAGCGCAGCAGACCTCGCCAGACTCCAGTTCGCGTCGACGACGTCGTTCCACTTCCTGTTCGTGCTGCTCACACTGGGCCTGGTGACCCTGCTCGTGATCATGCAGACGCGGTTCACGATCACCGGCGCGCCCGTGCACGAGCGGATGACGCGGTTCTGGGGCCGGATCTACGTGATCAACTACGCGCTCGGGATCGTCACCGGCATCGTGATGGAGTTCCAGTTCGGCCTGAACTGGTCGGGCCTCGCGACCTACGCCGGCGACGTGTTCGGGGCGCCGCTCGCACTGGAGACGCTGATCGCGTTCTTCCTGGAGTCGACGTTCCTCGGCCTGTGGATCTTCGGCTGGGGCAAGCTCAACCGCTGGGTGCACCTGAGCCTGCTGTACCTCACCGCGCTCACCGCGTACGCGTCGGCGTTCTGGATCATGGCGGCGAACGGCTTCCTGCAGCACCCCGTCGGCTACCGGGTCGAGGGGAACGTGTTGCGGCTGGACGACTTCAGCGCGTTGCTCTCGAACCCGACGTTCACCTCCGCGCTGATGCACGTGGTCTTCGCGTCGATCACGGTCGGCGGCGTGTTCATGACCGGGGTGTCGGCGTACCACTTCATCAAGCGCACGCCAGAGGTCGACTTCTTCCGGCGCTCGCTGCGGATGGGCGTTATCACCACCGCGCTGGCCACGCCGTCGCTGATCGGGGCGGGCTTCGCGCAGTTCCCGATCATCGCGAAGTTCCAGCCGGACAAGACCGAGGCGGCACCGTGGATCGGGGCGCCGCTCGGGTTCATGATCCTGATCGGGATGACGCTGACGATGGTCAGCTGGCTCACGCTGCCGTTGCTGATCAAGGACGCGGTGATCCGGATGAGATTCCCGTTGTACCTCATGGTGATCGGGATTCCGCTGCCGTTCTGCGCTGCCATCTTCGGGTGGGTGTTCCGCGAGGTCGGGCGGCAGCCGTGGCTGATCTACGGGCTGCTCAGGACCGAGGATGCGGTGTCCCACGTGGAACCGCAGCAGATCCTGTTGTCGCTCATCGTCTTCACGTCCCTGTTCGTGCTGCTGGCCTGCGTTGACTGGGCGTTGATCGCACGTGCGGTCCGCCGTGGTCCGGACGTCGCGCCGGCTCCCGTCTCCCCGCTGGTGGTGACCCTCTGATGGAAACGCTCTGGTTGGTCGTGCTCGGTGTTCTCACCGTCGGGTACTTCGCGTTGGCCGGCTTCGACTACGGCACCGGCCTGCTGCTGCCGTTCCGCGGGAAAGACCAGGCATTACAACGGATGACCCCGTTCTTCCTGGGCAACGAGGTGTGGCTGGTCGCCGCGATCGGGGTGCTGTTCGCCGCGTTCCCCCGGCTCGAAGGTGAGCTGCTGTCCGGAGCGCACAGCACGTTCACGCTGGTCCTGGCCGGGCTGGTGCTGTTCATGGCCGCGGTGCAGCTGCGGTTGTGGTGGTGGCTGGTGTTCACGGGTGCGCTGATGGTGTCCGTGGGCTGGGGGCTGTTCCTGGCGCACCTGCTGGAAGCGCCCTGGCCCGTCGCGTTCGTGATGCCGGTGCTGTTCGCGGTGCACGGCTGGGTGTTCCAGACCAGGAACTGGAAGCTGTTCCCGTTCACCGCGTTGCTCTGCGCGTTGCCGATCCCGCTCTCGTTCAGCTCGATCTACACGAGCGGGCTGATGTCGCACACCGACACGCTCGGCCTGCTCGCGTGGGTCGCTGTCCCGATCATCCCGCTGGTGGTGTTGCTGCAATGGTCGATCGTCGCCATCTCCTCGCGCTGATCCCGATCCCGTTCCTGGTGCTGGCCCAGGCCGAACTCCTGGCGTCAGTGCTGAGCGGCAACCAGGGGTTCCTCCTGCTGTGCCTGGTCATCGGCGCGCGGGTGCTCGTGTGGTGGGTCCACCGCGAGTGGGCGCATCGGGCCGCCGAACGCACTCGCACACGGCTGAGACAGGCGTTTCTGAGCGAGCCCGGCACCAAGGCCGGTGAGGTCGCCACGTTGGTGACGCGCGGCGTGCACGACGTGACGCCGTACGTCGTCGGGTATCTGCCACAACAGGTTCTGGCCGTGGCTGTTCCACTCGCTGTGGTCATCAGGTTGGCGTTCGCCGACCTGACCGCCGCGCTGACGATCCTCGCGACGCTGCCGTTGATCCCGATCTTCGGGGCACTGGTCGGCGCACACACCCGTGAGCGGACGGCGAGGCAGTGGACCGCGCTGGCCACCCTCGGCGGGCATTTCCTGGACGTGGTCAAGGGCATCGGCACGCTGAGGGCGTTCGGCCGGGCAGAGGCGCAGTCCACCACGGTCCGAAAACTCGCCGCACAGCACATGAACGAGACGATGAGTGCACTCAGAGTCGCGTTCCTGTCGGCCTTCGTGCTGGAACTGGTCGCGACGATGTCGGTGGCGATGGTCGCGGTGCCGGTCGGGCTCAGGCTGCTCGACGGCGGAGTCCCGCTGCACACCGCGCTCCTCGTGCTCTTCCTCGCCCCGGAGGCGTTCCTGTCCCTGCGAGCCGCCGGAGCGCAGTACCACGCCAGCGCGCAGGGCCGGGAAGTCCTCGCCAAGCTGCCCAATGCGACCGAGCACACCGGCCAGGCCCCGCCCGACCTGAGCCAGGCCGAGATCGTGTTCGACAACGTGAGCGTCCGCAGCCTCAAGAACTTCGAGCTCACCATCAAACCCGGCGAACGGATCGCGCTGGTCGGCCCGAGCGGCGCGGGCAAGAGCACGATCCTGGGGCTGTTGCTGGGTTTCGTGACGCCGGACGAGGGCCGCGTCCTCGTCGGCGGTGTCGACCTCCAGAAGATCGACAGGACCAAGTGGCTGGAAGCGCTGTCGTGGGTGCCGCAACGACCCACGCTCGTCCCCGCCACCCTCTCGTCCGGCGAGCAGCAACGCGTGGCACTGGCGAACGCGCTGGACCGCCAGAACGCCACCCTCTTCCTGCTGGACGAACCAACCGCGCACCTGGACGCGGACACCGAAGCACGAGTGCTCGAAGCGACCAGAGAGTTCACGAAAGGTCGCACGGCCGTGATCGTGGCGCACCGGCCAACGCTGCTCAACGAGGTCAACAGGGTGGTGACGGTGTGAAGCTCGCGATCTTCGTCGGCATGCTCGCCGAACTGGCCGGCGTCGGCCTCACCGCGACCGCGACCTGGCTGATCATGCGCGCCGCCGAACACCCGCCGATGCAGGCGCTGACCGTGGCGATCGTCGCGGTCCGCACGCTCGCCCTCGCCAAGGGCGCCCTCCGCTACCTCGAACGCCTGACCAGCCACAAGGCCGTGCTCAGCGAGGCCGTCGAACTCCGCGGCCGGGTCTACGACGACCTCGTGCACCGCCGGCACGTCCCGTCCGGCACCGCCCTCACCCGCATCGTCACGAACGTCGACCAGCACCTCGACACCAGGCTCCGCACCACCCTGCCGTGGATCACCGCGGCTCTCGTTAGCGCAACGGTGATCGCCTTCTCCGGTTTCTCCCTGCCCCTCACCGCGGGCCTGCTGATCAACCTCGCCGTGCTCCCCTGGCTGGCCACCAGAAACCCCGAAGACCTCACGCCGTTGCGCGCCAAGCTCACCGAGCAGACCACCGAACTGGTCCACAGCAAGGCAGAACTGATCGCCTACGGCCTGTTCCCCCAGAAACTCGCCGAAGCCACCAAGACCGCGAAAGAGCTGTCCCGCAAGGAACGCACAAGAGACCTGACTCCGGCAGCGATCGCCGTCCAGTTCGCCGCGGCACTCCTGATGCTCACCCAGAACGAACCTGCGTGGCTCATCATGGCCGCCATCGCGACGTTCGAGATCACCATCCCACTGGCCGCGATGACCAGGCCCAGTCCGGAACCCACCGACGAACCCGAACCGGCGCACACCCCGGAAACCCCGGAACTCCAAGGCAGGACAGCGATCGTCGGCCCGAGCGGCGCCGGCAAGACCACGCTGCTCAACGCCATCGCACACCAGCTGGAACCGAGCAAGGGCGCGCTGGCCGACGCACACGTCTTCCACACCACGGTCCGCACGAACGTCCTGCTGGCCAAACCCGATGCCACACAAGAAGAACTGGACCAAGCAGCGGCAACAACCGAACTGGACCTCGACTGGGACCAGGTCGTCGGTGAACGCGGTGAGGAGATCTCCGGCGGCCAGCGCCAACGCCTGATCCTCACCAGATCAGTGCTGGCGAACCCGGAAATCCTGCTCATGGACGAGCCGACAGAAGGCCTCGACCCCGAACAAGCAGACCGCGTGCTCAGGAAGGTCCTGGACAACTGCCAGGGCACCGCTCTGGTCGTGACCCACCGCAAAGAGCAGCTAGCCCTCTTCGACCACGTGCGTCATCGGGGGCCGATCGGCCACGAGCACGTCGGTCGAGTCCGGTAGCCACTCCCCGCCGACCTGCACGAACTGAGTCAGCGGCCCGGAGTCGGCAGCAACTCCGCAGCGGGCCAGCGCAGTCCCCATGATCTGCGAGGACATCACCCCGAGCTGCAACAACGACCTGTTCCGGTGCTTGCGCACACCCAAGTTCACCTGGGCCAACGCCGACAGCCCGTAGATCCGGTGCACGTCGAGCAACAACCCGATCTCCACCCCGTACCCGGCAGCGAACGGCACGGACTCCAAAAAGGACCGCGTGGCCGCGTACTCGCCGCCGAGCGGTTGCACCACACCGGAAAGCTCCGGCCGCAACGTGTTCAGCAACGGCCGCGCCACCAGCTCGGTGACCCGTCCGCCACCGGAGCTCTCCAGCCGCAACGGCCGCCGGTAGAACCCCTTCACCAGGTGCACATCGGCATCCAGCAACAACGGCCCGAGCAACGCCGTCACAAAAGCCGTCTCCGGATCCACCAGATCGGAGTCCAGGAACACGACCAGATCCCCGGAAGTGGCGGCCAGCGACCGCCACAGCACCTCACCCTTGCCGGGCAACGGTTCCAGCCAAGGCACCACGTCGGAACGCAGGACAACCCGCGCTCCGGCCTCGGCGGCGACGGCAACGGTCCGGTCGGTCGACCCCGAGTCCATCACCACCAGCTCGTCAACGAGCGTCCCGAGCAACGGCCGGACCACCCGGACGACGGCGCCGACGGTCTCTTCCTCGTTCAACGCGGGCAGCACCACGGACACGGTCCGGCCGCGCTTCAACGCCATCAGCTCGTCGACCGTCCAGGACGGCTGCTGCCAGGTGTGCGTGGCGAACCAGGCTTCGACGGAGGGCAGCATCAGGCGAGCGCCCGCACCGCTCGCGCCGGCGGACGGGTCCCCGTCACGCTCGCGACCATCTCCACGACCTTCCTCGCCTGCCTCACGTCAGATGCACGAACGGCCCGTGCTCCGGACATCGCAGCCACTGTGGCAGCCGCCAGCGTGAAGTCCTCGTCCCCTGCTGGGATCGTCACCACGTCCAACGTTTCGGTGAGCGACGGCAGTTCCAGATCTCCGTCGAATTCGACGACATCGACACCGTCGGCAACAGCCCGTTCGACAGCATCCGCGCTGGTCAGATGCGCAACGACCAGGACCCGGTCTTTCGGCAGCTCAGTGACGCGGAATCGGTTCACACCACCCAGCGTAAACAGTGACCTGACTCACAGCGTCTTGCTACCCACGAGTAGCAATCTGGTTTACTCCCCAGTAACAACCCTGTGTGATCTACGTCATGGTCAAGGAGGACCAGCGTGCGACGATCACTTGTTTTGGTCCTGGTACTCCTCACATCCCTGCTCGGTGCTCCGGCTGCCATCGCGGCGCCCGGACACCAGATCTCCTACGAGACCATCCCCGGCGTCGGCGGCACTCCCCTGAAGGCCTTCGTCGTCGAGCCCACCGGCCAGGGCAACGGCCCGTTCCCGTTGCTCGTCATGCCGTCCAGCTGGGCGGTGCCGAACATCGAGTACGTCGGCGCGGCGGCGAAGCTCGCCAAGCAGTCCGGGTACGTCGTGGTCAGCTACACCAGCCGCGGCTTCTGGGACTCCGGCGGCGAGATCGACATCGCCGGGCCGGACACCGTCGGTGACGTCAGCTTGGTCATCGACTGGGCGATCGCGAACGCGCACGCCGACGGCACCAAGGTCGGCGCGGCCGGGATCTCCTACGGTGCC
Organism: Lentzea sp. NPDC054927; assembly: GCF_053610285.1. Classification (NCBI taxonomy): domain Bacteria; kingdom Bacillati; phylum Actinomycetota; class Actinomycetes; order Pseudonocardiales; family Pseudonocardiaceae; genus Lentzea; species Lentzea sp. NPDC054927. The sequence continues at coordinate 5,142 of NZ_JBSGXZ010000050.1, read as the reverse complement.
GGGCAGTCCCTGCTGGCGGCGGCGAACGACAAGCGCATCAAGGCCGCGGCGGCGTTGAGCACGTGGACCGACCTGGCCCGCTCGCTCTACCCGAACAACACCGTGAACAGGCAGGCCGTCGAGGTCCTGCTCGGTGCCGGGCACGCCACCGGACGTCCTGGACCCGTCCTGCTGGAAGCCGAGGACGCCTACCGCGACGGCAGGTTCTGGGAGGTCGTGCCGATCTCCGCAGGGCGTTCGGCGGCCTCGAAGATCGACCAGATCAACGCCAACGGCACCGCGGTCATGCTCGGCAACGCCTGGAACGACGGCATCTTCGCGCCGGGCCAGATCGCGGACTTCTACGGCAAGCTCACCGGCCCGAAGCGGCTCATGCTCTCGCCGGGCGACCACGCCACCGCCGAACTGTTCGGCGCGGCGGGGCTGCCCAACGAGATCTGGGAGTCGGTCGGTCGCTGGTTCGACCGTTACGTCAAGGGCGCGGCCAACGGCATCGACGCCGAACAGCCGGTGCAGCTCAAGCCCAACAACGGCGGTACGTGGAAGAAGTTCGGCGCGTGGCCGACGGGCAGCACCGACACCGTGCAGCTCGACGGCAGGAGGATCCACGCCGGCTGGGGCACTGTCGCCGACAGCGGCACGATCCTGCTCTCCGGTGCGCTGCAAGGGTTCCTGAACATCCCGACCGGGGTGTCACTGCCGTTCGTCGACCGCAACGTCGCAGGCGTGTGGGGCGGGCCCGAGTACCCGCGCGGCGCGACCCTCGCGGGCACGCCGAAGCTGAAGTTGCAGGTGACGCCCAGCGCGGAAACCACCACGCTGTTCGCCTACCTGTACGAGGTCGGGCCACTGGGCCTCGGCGCGCTGATCACGCACAAGCCGATCAAGGTGACCGGTGCCGGCCGCACGCAGACGCTCGACGTGGAACTCGAGCCGACGGTGTGGAACGTCGGCTCCGGCAACCGGCTCGCACTGGTGATCGACACGGTGGACCCGCGCTACCTCACGGAATCAACGCGTGGCTCAACTGTCACCTTCGGACCGTCGAGCCTCACGGTTCCGAAGGCGTAAGAATGTCCGGGTGGACTTCACCCGGCAGCAGGTGCTCTTCCACCGGATCCATCAGCACGAGCTGGACCGGCGGATCTCCGACGCGACCGAGCTGGCGGTGTTGGCCCTGGGTGTCCAGGACAACACCTCCGGCTCGGCCGTGCTGAGTCTGGCCGCCCGGCTCGCTGAACCGACCGTGGACGACTTCATCCTGACCTGGTCCGTGCGCGGCGCTCCCCACCTGCACCGGGCGGGCGAGCTGAAGGCGTTCTCCCGCGCGCTGTGGCCGTGGAGCGACGCCGACGCGCTGTCCCGCGCGTCCCGCCCGAAGGTCGATGACATGCTGGCGTCGCTGCGGCACATCGCCACCGCGATGAGGTCGATCGTCACCAAGCCGATGACCAAGGGCGATCTCAGCAAGGCACTGACCCCGTTGGCACCCAAGCAGACCGTCGAGGCGTGCCGGGGCTGCCAGACCGAGCACGTCAGCGACCCGATCTTCCGCCTCGGCGCACTGCCCGCCGGCCTCCGGATCATCCCGGAGGAGAAGACCGTGACGTTCGAACGCATCCACGGCTGGCCTGGCGTGCCGCGCAAGACCGCGGGCTTCGACGAGCTGGTGCACCGCTACCTGACGCTGCACGGCCCCGCCGGACCGTCCGAAGTGGCCAGTTACTTCGGCACGACCACGCGCGAGGTCAAGAAGCAGTGGCCGGCGAAGGGCCTGGTCGAGGTGACCGTCGAGGGCGAGAAGGCGTGGCTGCCGGAAGACCTGGAGATCGCCGACGCCGAACCACCGGACGTCCGCCTGCTCCCGCCGACCGACCCGTACCTGCAAGCGCGCGACCGCGACCTGTTGCTGCCGGACAAGGCCGCGCAGAAGGACATCTTCCGCATCCTCGGCCGGCGCGGCGCGATCCTGGTGGACGGCGAGATCGCGGGCTCCTGGCAGGGCAGGGTGGTGTCCGGCAAGCGGTTCGAGGTCACGGCCACGCCGTACCGCCCGCTGCCGGACCTCCTGCCGGAGGCCCAGATCCTGGCTCAGGCCAAGGGACTAGACGACGCAAGCGTCAAGAGCAACTGACACGTCGTCCGTCACGATGAGCGAGCCGAGGGCGGCGTGCGAGACAAAACCCTTGTCCCGCAACTCACCCAGCCACTCGACGAGTCCCTTGTAGTGGTTGTCGACGTCGAGCAGCACGACCGGCTTGGTGTGCATGCCCAGCACACCGGCCGTCCACACCTCGAAGAACTCCTCAGCCGTCCCGATGCCACCGGGCAACGTGAGGAACGCGTCGGCCTTGTCGTCCATCATCTTCTTGCGCTCGCGCATGGTGTCGACGACGTGCAGCTCGGTCGACTCGCGGTCGGCGATCTCCCTGGTGGCCAGCCCCTTGGGAATCACTCCGTACGTGTGCGACCCGCCTGCACGAGCCTCGCGGGCCACCGCCCCCATCATCGACGTCTGCCCGCCACCCCAGACGAGGTGCCAGCCGCGAGCCGCGATCTGACGCCCCACCTCGGCGGCGAGGTCGACGTAACTCTGCGGAACGGTCGCAAGGCTTCCGCAGTAGACAGCGACATACATCAGTGTGCGTCCGCCCATGCCTTGTGCGCGTCCTTGACCACGCGGACCGCGTCGTCGATGTCGTCGGTGAGGTGCAGCAGCGTGAGGTCCTGCTCGCCGACCTTGCCGCCTTCCAGCACCGAACTCTTGATCCAGTCGTAAAGGCCCTGCCAGTACGACGTGCCGAACAGCACGACCGGGAACTTGGTGACCTTCTTGGTCTGCACCAGCGTCAACGCCTCGAACAGTTCGTCGAGCGTGCCGAAACCACCGGGCAGGCAGATGAAGGCCTGCGAGTACTTGATGAACATCGTCTTGCGCACGAAGAAGTAGCGGAAGTTCACGCCGAGGTCGACCCACGGGTTGAGGCCCTGCTCGAACGGAAGCTCGATGCCGAGCCCGATCGAGAAGCCACCGGCCTCCGAACAACCGCGGTTGACCGCCTCCATGGCACCGGGACCGCCACCGGTGATGGCCGCGAACCCGGCCTCGGCCAGCGCCGCGCCCAGTTCACGCCCGGTCTGGTACTCCGGGTGGTCACGGCCGGTGCGCGCGGATCCGAAGACCGTCACCGCGCTCGGCACCTCGGCCAAGGCGCCGAAACCCTCGACGAACTCGGCCTGGATGCGCAGCACCCGCCACGGGTCGGTGTGCACCCAGTCCGACGGCCCGCGGGAATCCAGCAACCGCTGGTCAGTGGTGGTGGTGCGGTCGTCCTTGCGATCACGCCGCTCCACGACCGGGCCGCGACGCTTCTCCGATGGGCGCTCGTCGACGGCGCCGTTCTTCTTTTCTTCCGTCATCACTGAGATTCTAGTGATCAGTCCAGCAAAAAACGCTTAAGCACGGCGAAACACCCGGTGATCTGCTGGACCGGCACGTTCTCCTCCTGGGTGTGCGCGAGCGTCGGATCGCCCGGCCCGAAGTTGACCGCGGGCATTCCCAGAGCCGCGAACCGCGCCACGTCCGTCCAGCCGAGCTTGGCCACCGGCGTGCCTCCGGCGGCCGTCACGAGTTCCTGGGCGGCGGGAGCGTGCAGACCCGGCAACGCACCGGCCGCGAAGTCCGTGACGGTGACGTCGAAGCCCTCGAAGACCTCACGCAGGTGCTGTTCGGCCTGCTCCACCGTGCGGTCCGGCGCGAACCGGTGGTTGACCGTGAGCACGGCCTCGTCCGGCACGACGTTGCCCGCGACGCCGCCGCTGATCTTCACGGCCTGCAGCCCCTCGTGGTAGTGGCAGCCATCAATCTCAGGCTGACGCGCCTCATACGCCTCCAGCCGCCGAAGCGCCTCACCCAACCCATGAATGGCGTTGCGGCCCATCCAGGCCCTGGCGGTGTGGGCGCGCTTGCCGGTGGTCCTGATCTCGATGCGCATCGTGCCCTGACAACCGGCCTCGACCGTGCCGTTGGACGGCTCGCACACGATCGCCAGGTCGCCCATCAGCCACTCTTGAAGCTCGCGCGCGATCCTGGTGAGCCCGTTGCGCTCAGCCTCGATCTCCTCGCAGTCGTAAAACACGAACGTGAGGTCGTGGCTCGCGTTCTCACTCAGGCCCGCGATCGCGAGCATGACCGCGTCGCCACCCTTCATGTCGACGGTCCCGCACCCGTGCAAGACATCGCCGTCACGCCGACTGGGAAAGTTCGAATTGATCGGCACGGTGTCCAGGTGCCCGGCCAGCACCACCCGCCGCTCCCGCCCCAAATTCGTGCGCGCCAACACCGAGTTCCCCGATCGAGTGATCTCAAGATGCGGCGCATGCACCCGCAACGACCGCTCGACAAGGTCCGCGATCTCCGCCTCCTCCCCGGACACGCTGCGCACATCCACCAACGCAGCAGTCAACTCAACCGGATCAGCCAGGAGATCAAGGGCATCAGACACCCCGCCACCCTACTAACTCGCTTTGGCCACTAGCCCATTCAGCCGATACCGTGCGCTGCGTGATCAAACGCACACTCCTGGTCATCACCTTGCTCCTCATGACCACAGGCTGCGGCGAAGCCCCAGCAGCCTGCGACCGGCAGTGCGGCGAAATCCGATCCCTCTTCACCGCCCCGTGCGGCTCCCAACACAGCGCCACCCCAGCCGACTGCGCAGCCTGGGTGACCAGCGTCAGCTCAATGACCCAAAAACTGAACAAGTCCCTTCACGGCAAACACGTCCAAGACGACGTGAGCCAAGTCCTCCCCCGCCTGATGACCGCAGTAGGCGACTTCGAGGCACACCAGTGCGGCGAAGTGCGAGTGGACAACGTCTCCAGCACAGACGCCCGCCAGTCAAAGTGCAACGAGGCCCTGATCGCCACCAGAGGCGACCTGAGCTCCCTCTACTTCAGCGCAGACGTGCCGGACTAACCGCGCGAAGCGCCACCTCAAGCCCGAAGCCGCAGGCGAGGCGACCCGATGGCGAAGCCGAGGCGCTTGAACGCTTGAAACGGGAGGTTCCGGTGGGTGGTCCCGTCACGAGTCGTGCCCAGCACTTGCTGCAACCAGGCAGGGGTGTCAACTCGACACGCTTT
>NZ_JBSGXZ010000049.1:25395-65148 GCF_053610285.1 Lentzea sp. NPDC054927 | reverse complement strand
GGGGCCGACGGGTGCCGGACGGATCAGCCGACGTGTGATCGACGTCCGCACCGGTGGTTGGTCGTGGGTGGACCGCTTCAGCACCTTGCCAGGCGCCCGTGACCGGCCCCTGAACGTCAGATGACCTTCTGCTCCAGAGTGACGCACCTGATACCGACGGCATCGAGGTGTTCACTCACCCGGACGAACCCGGCGCTCTCGTAGAAGCCCAGGTTCTCGTCACTCTCGGCGCCGGTGAAGAGCCAGACGACTCTTACGTCCTCCGGGGTGCGCGTGCTGATCGCTTCGAGGAGTCGCCTGCCCACTCCGCCGCCCTGCACGTCCGGCGCGACCGCGAGCCGTGCGACCTCCATGCGTTCGCCGTCCACGCGACTGCGCACCGACCCGACGAGCCGCGCCCCGTCGAACGCCCCGAACGCGGGCGTGCCCTGCGCGAGGTGGTCCCGGATCTCGTCGAGCGTCTCGACGAGCGGCGGCAGGTCCCACGCCCCGTACCGGCGAGCCTCCTGGAGGTACGCGGCACGTTGAATCGTCATGACCTCGCCGGCGTGCTTTGCTTCGAGCGGTCCGATGTGGACGTTCACGGCCCGGTGACCCCCGGCGTCCAGCTCTCCGGCAGACCGCTTTCGGTCAGCACCAGCTGGTGCTCGTGGAACCCTTCCGGCGCGTCGGGCTGCCACGGCCAGTGCCCCTGCGGCGTGGGCACGATGATCTGCACCGCCGCGAACTCCGACCCGTCGTAGAGCAGGTACGCACTGCCGAAGAACTCCGGGTAGAACCCCTTGTACACCCGCTCGAACGTGACCGGCACACCGTCGAAGAAGTCGTGGTAGAGCTGGCCGGGCGCAAACCGCTCCCCCTGACTGGCACGCCGCACGTACATGTTGATCACGTTCTCGCCCATGCCCTGCGGCAACCCGATCACCACCGCCTCGGCCACCCCGAACCGCCGCCACGCCCCCACCGAGAACACGTACCCGGCACCCTCGGCGTCCGGGTTCACGACGATGTTCGTGTGACCGTGGAGGTCTGCCGCGGAAAGCAGCCGGGCCCGCAGTTCGATGTCTTCGTCGGAAAGCACGCCACCAGCCTACGACTTGGAGATTCTCCAAGACTCCCACCTTCAGGCAGATTTGAGGCGAAACGATGGAGCCTGCGGGGCCAGGCGGCCTACTTTCCCCGCATGCCCAAGAGATCGTCCAGCGTGCTGGGACGTGAATTCGGAAGCGGCGTCCGCAAGATCATCGAACGGACCGGCCTCACCCAGCGCAGACTCGCCGAGCTGCTCGGCTGGCAGGAAGCCAAGATCTCCGACCTCCTGGCCGGCAAAGGCGGCGTCGACGAGACCGAAGTCCGCGAGCTGCTCGCCTACTGCCACGCGACCATCGAAGAACGCAACCACCTCATCGCGCTGTTCCTGGAATCGGGCGACAAGGGATGGCTGCAGTTTCCGGATGACGGCGTCCCCGACCAGGTCCACACCTTCATCGAGCACGAGAAGAAGGCCAAGAAGATCATCGCCTGGTCACCGACGCTGGTGCCGGGCGTGCTGCAGATTCCCGACTACGCCTACGTCGTCACCGAGGCCTCGCCGGTGATCAAGGCCGAGGACGTCCCCTCGGTGGCGGCAGCGAGGAGCGCGAGAGCGAAGATCCTCAACGGCGACCGCCAGTTCGTCTTCTACGTGCACGAATACGCGCTGCGGCTACAGGTGGGCAGCACCGAGGTCTGGCGGGAACAGCTGGCCCACCTGCTGAGGGTGTCCGTGCGGACGTACATCAGCCTTCGGATCATCCCGGCATCCGCCGGCATCCACGCAGGGACGACTGGCGGGTTCTACCTGCTGGAGTTCCCGAAGTTCCCGCCGCTCGTCTTCCTGGACAGCCTGAACTGCTGCCTGTTCTTCGACGACACCGAGACTGTCGACCTGTACACGACCACCCTGAAGCGGCTCGCAGACGTCGCTCTGGATGAGGAAGAATCGAGGGCGGTGATCGACAACATCTTGGAGGGCCACTGATGACCGTCTGGCGCAAGAGCAGCTACAGCGGCAGCAGCGCGGACTGCGTTGAGATCGGTCGTGGCGTTGGCATCCGGGACAGCAAAGCGCCGACCACTCACCTGCCCGTTTCCTCTGACGCGTGGTCGACGTTCCTGAACAACGTGAAGGCTGACGCCTAACGAACTTCCGAGGTGAGGCTGCGGTGTCGTTCGAAGAGATCGCAGCCCTCCTCTACCGTGTCACAGAGATCGCGACGCAGGCCCTGCAGGCGTTGCAGCAAGCCGCCGAGGACGCTGACGACTGCACCAGACTGGTCGCGGACGCGACTGCGGGCACGACGCAGGAGTACGAGGCAGCTGATGTCGTCGCCAACTTCGACGCCGCCCGCGCTGGCGCTGACCAGTGCCGCAACACGCTGGCAGCGGCCATCGCCAACGTCGAGCGGATCAAGGCCGCCTTCCAGACCCAGCCCACGACCGGACTCTCCTGGTCGGAGCATCAACGTGCACGCCTGCCCACCTACATCACCAGCGGCACCTATCTCGACCCTGACGGCCACACCGAACTCGTGCAGAGCGGACGCGAACCAGACGGCGAGCATGAACGCATCAACGCTCACTTGGTGGCGGTGGGCGCCATTCCTCCCATCAAGATCGAAGCGACCACGCACGTCGAGATGAAGGTGGCGTGGCGAATGAGACTGGGAAACGTCGACCGGGTCGACCTCGTCATCAACAACAAAGTGTGCACTGGCCGGCGCTCGTGCACAGGTTTGCTGCCAGCCGTGCTGCTACCAGGCCAAACGCTTGTCATCCACGATCCGGTAGGGTCACGTGAAATTCATGGAAGGACGATCGGTGAGCTTCACCCTTGAGTTTTGGTACTACGCCAAAGCTGGCCGGCTCCAATCGGGAGGACCGGTGCTGGCAAAGTCCGAAGCGGAGATCGAACGCGTGCTCGCGGACATTCTCCAGCAGGGCGTTCAACCCCACCCCACACAGGTGTCCTCCCCAGAACTGCCGACGTTCGGCATCTTGGACTTTCCAGACCGGATGCTCAAGATGGACCTCGACCCCGAAAGCACCCTCGGCGCGCTGCACTACTCCGGCCCGGACAACGACAGCGAAGACCGTGAGTTCTGGTCTTGGGCGTCGGTCTCGAACGAGGAGATCGTCGGCTTCCCGCCTCTTCTGTTCATCGACAAGCAAAACGGAACGTTGTTCCCACCCCGATCGGTGATCAGCCTGGCCACCATCACGAAGGCGCTGTACGAGTTCCGCCAGACCGGCGAGCGCCCGACGTGCATCGAATGGCAGTCGACCGGCGGCATCGCCTGAACGCGAAACGCCGGCCACGCCCGAAGGCATGACCGGCGTTCCCGAAGCTCAGGTCTCAGCCGACCTCGGCCATGACCTCGTCCGACACGTCGAAGTTCGCGAAGACGTTCTGCACGTCGTCGCAGTCCTCCAGCGCGTCGATCAGCTTGAAGATCTTCTTCGCGCCCTCGGCCTCGAGCTGCACCGAGACCGACGGCAGGAAGCTCGACTCGGCCGACTCGTAGTCGATGCCCGCCTCCTGCAGCGCCTTGCGGACCGGGATGAGGTCGCCGGCCTCGGAGACGACCTCGAAGGCCTCGCCCAGGTCGTTGACCTCCTCGGCACCGGCCTCGAGCACGGCCAGCATGACGTCGTCCTCGGACGTGCCCGCCTTCGGCACGATCACGACGCCCTTGCGGCTGAACATGTACGACACCGAGCCGGGGTCGGCCATCGAACCGCCGTTGCGGGTCATGGCCGTGCGGACCTCGGTGGCGGCGCGGTTGCGGTTGTCGGTGAGGCACTCGATGAGCACCGCGACGCCGTTCGGGCCGTAGCCCTCGTACATGATGGTCTGCCAGTCGGCGCCGCCGGCTTCTTCGCCGCCGCCACGCTTGCGGGCGCGCTCGATGTTGTCCAGCGGCACCGAGTTCTTGCGGGCCTTCTGGATCGCGTCGAAGAGCGTGGGGTTGCCGTCGGGGTCGCCACCGCCCGTGCGGGCCGCCACCTCGATGTTCTTGATCAGCCGCGCGAAGAGCTTGCCGCGCTTGGCGTCAATGGCGGCCTTCTTGTGCTTGGTGGTCGCCCACTTGGAGTGGCCGCTCATTTCTCCTCCGTCGAACCGCGAACCATGTCAACGAACAGGCGGTGAACACGCTCGTCACCCGTGAGCTCCGGGTGGAACGCCGTCGCCAGCACGTTGCCCTGCCTGACCGCGACGATCCTACCGGCGGCATCCCCCGCCTCAGCCGTGACAGGCACCGTAGCGAGGACCTCGACGTCGCCGCTCACCGCCTCCACCCAAGGCGCCCGGATGAACACGGCGTGAACCGTCTCGCCGGCCAGGTCGAGGTCGGTCTCGAACGAGTCGACCTGCCGCCCGAACGCGTTCCGGCGCACCGTCACGGCCAGCCCACCCAGCTGTTCCTGGTCCTCACGGCCGTCCAGCACGGTCTCGGCCAGCAAGATCATGCCCGCGCACGACCCGTAGGCGGGAAAACCAGCCTTGATCTTGGCCCGCAACGGCTCCAGCAGCTCGAAGTTGACCAGCAGCTTGCTCATGGTCGTCGACTCGCCGCCGGGGATGACGATCCCGTCCAGCTCGTCCAGCTCCTCGGCCCTGCGCACGGGCCGTGCGGTGACATCGCACTTCGCGAGCGAGATGAGGTGTTCCTGGACATCACCCTGAAGGGCGAGCACGCCAATGACGGGAGGGGCAGCGACAACCATGTCCACCAGCTTATTCGAGCCGGTCAGGAGCCCGCGCAACGCCCGTCCGGCAGCGGTCCCACCACCGACCTGCCGCCCAGGCCTCCCGGCACCTGCGTGAGATGGCCGACGACGCAGCCACCGCCCGGCAGCGCGACCGCGTAGAACAGGCTGCCGGGCGGCGCGGGGTCGTCCGGCCCGGCCAGCCGCGTCACGCCCACGCGCATGCCCTTCGCGCTCAGCCGCTCGGCCAGAAGCCGTGCGTCGGCGTCCGTGGCGGGTCGGGGCGGCGTGCGCGTGCCGCCGCAGGGCGCCTGACCGTTCGGGGTCAGGCACTGCCCGAGCCTCATGACGATCGTGTCGAGGTCGTCCTCCACGGCGGCCGCGTCGACCTTGTCGTCGTCGGTCACCGGTCTCCGCCTGGCCAGGTCAACCGCTGCACGCTGGCACTGCGCGTCACCCTCGGGCCCGGCGAACGCGATGCAGGTGCCGCTGAACGCCACCGGCTCCTCGGCGGGCCGGTCCGTCACGACCCACCAGCCCGCCACCAGCACGGCGACCGCCAGCAGGCCGATCACCCAGCGTCTTCCCCGCGACAAAAAGAACGCCCCCTCGTTCACCCACCGGAACGGTAGCGTCCGAACCCAAACGCACGAGGGGGGACCGTGTTCGGGCGCAAACCCAGGCCGGAGCAGTTCGTCGACCGTGAGCAGGCACGCCTGGCGTTCCTGCAGACCGAGTACACCGCCATCCGGACCGAGCTGGTGGCCGCGGTGACGACTCAGCAGACCGTGATGAGCTACGGCCTGGCCGCGATCGCCGTCATCTACACCGGCGTGCTGGCGAGCTGGTCGAACGTCCCGTTGCGCACCGGGATCCTGGCGCTGGCTCCCGCGCTGCTGATGTTCGTGTGGTTCGTCTGGTACGGCGAGGTGCAACGGCTGTTGCGTGCCCGCTGGTTCCTCTGGCAGCTGGAACACAAGGTCAACGACCTGCTCGCCATGCCGGGTCTGCGCGGCACCTCGGACCTCCCGCCGGGCGACGTCCTGCACTGGGAGAGCTGGGTCCGCGGCCGCAACCGCTGGCGCACCAATCTGCACTCCCGCCCGGCCTACCACCTGGCCTCGGGCCTGCTCGGCGGCACGGGACTGGGCACGACCGTGCTGTCCGTGGTGCTGGCCGTCGTCACGCACCCGCCGGCCCCGTTGCGCTGGCTGGCCGCCGGCGGTGCCGCGCTGTTCGTGGCGCTCTGCGGGTACGGCTTTTTCCTGACCAGGCGCAACCCGCTGCTCAGGCAGAACGGCCGGGCAATTCCCTGAGCACCCGCATGGCGCGCAACGTGTTCCACCGGCTCGGACCGCCGCGCGGTTCGGGTTCGACCCAGACCTTTCCCGGATAGGACGCCGTCACCTTCCACGGTTTCGACCGCACCACGGACAGCGCGTCTTCCAGCCGTTCGTCCCCAAGCTCGCCGACCGACCAGAAGTGGTCCAACGCGCGCAACACGTCGTAACGCCACCGCGGCGGGAACACCGGCCGCAGGAACTCGGGCTTCACCACCTCGCCCGTCCGGTGCGAGCGGTACAGCCGATGCGCCAGCAAGAACTCACGCGCACGAGCAGCAGCGTCAGCATCCGGCACGCCTTCCAGCACGTTGATCGTCGTGTGGAACGAGCTGTGCCGCCCCGACTGGCAGTTCCAGCCGCCATCGGGACGTTGCCCGGCGAGGACGAACTCCAGCACCTCGTCGTGGGGCAGCGAAGCCCAGGTCAGCAAGGTCAGCGCGAACCCGGCGATGCACATGTCCGCGCGCCAGATGTCGTCTTCGAGGAACAACGCGCACGAGTCGCGCACCACCGCGGGATCCAGCCCGTACTGCCGCAGTTCGAGCAGCGAGTACGTCGTGGAGATCCACTTCTCGCCGTACAGCTTGCGGGTCCACCGCACGCCGTCGCGGCAGGCCAGGATCCGCGCTCCCCAGCCCTCGCGGGCCACCTGGGCGCGTTCGGCCTCCCACTCGGCGGCGGGCGCGTCCGTCAGGTCGCGCAGCACCTGCCACCGAATCGCCGGATCCGAGTCCAGCAACCAGGAAAGGACCTCCTCGTCCACCGCCGGAACGGTAGTCGAGGAGGCCCTCCGAGGCACAGCGATCAGTCGGTAGCGATCAATCGACGGTGACCAGCTGCTCCTGCGCGGGCCCGACCGGCTGACGCGACTTCACGAAGCGCCACCCGAGGAACAACACCAGCGCCAGCACCGGGATCGACCAGAACGCGATCTTCTCCGCGGTCCCGGCGAACGCCATCTGCCCGATCACCAGCGCGAGGAACGCCAACGTCCCGTACGAGGTGTAAGGCGCGCCAGGCATCCGGTACGACGGCCGCTGGATCTCGCCCGCCAAAGCCTTGCGGCGCAACCGGAGCTGGCAGATGATCAGAGTGGCCCAAGTGGACACCACGCCCAGTGAGGCCACCGCGATCGCGATGTCGAACGCCTCCTTGGGCACGATGTAGTTCAGCACCACGCCGAACAGGTACGCGACACCGGTGAACAGGATGCCGCCATACGGCACGTGCCGGGAGTTCATCTTGCCGGTGAAGGCCGGAGCCTCACGCTTCTGCGCCAGCGAACGCAGGATGCGGCCGGTGGAGTACAGACCCGAGTTGCACGAGGACAAAGCGGCCGTCAGCACCACGGCGTTCATGATGTCGCCGACCACCGGGATTCCGAGGGCCGAGAACACGGTCACGAACGGCGACTCGGTACCGGTGAAGTGATCCCACGGCAACAACATCGTCAGCAGCAGCACGGAACCGACGTAGAAGATCGCGATCCGGTACACCACGCCGTTGATGGCGCGCGGCATGATCTTCTCGGGGTCCTTCGTCTCACCGGCGGCGATACCGACGAGTTCGATGGCCGCGTAGGCGAACACAACCGCCTGCAACGTCATCAGGGCGACGCCGATGCCGGCCGGGAACAGGCCGCCGTGGCCCAGGGTGTTCGAGACGGAAGCCGTTGTGCCGCCGATGTCCGCGTTGCCGATGACCAGGGCCGCACCCACCACCAGGAAGACCACGATCGCGGTCACCTTGATGACGGAGAACCAGAACTCCAGCTCACCGAAGAGCTTGACGGACAACATGTTGATGGCCACCAGCACCACCAACGCCACCAGGGCCGTGATCCACTGCGGCAGGTCAGGGAACCATTTGTGCATGTAGATCGCGATCGCGGTGATCTCGGCGATGCCGGTCATCGCCCAGTTCAGCCAGTACAGCCAGCCCGAGGTGAAGCCTGCCCACGGACCGATGAACTCGCGGGCGTACTCGACGAAGCTGCCGGACACGGGCCGGTGCAGCACCAGCTCGCCCAGCGCGCGCATGACGAAGAACGCCGCGAGGCCGCACACCGCGTACGACAGGATCAGCGACGGCCCCGCTGTGGCGAGGCGTCCGCCCGCGCCGAGAAAGAGGCCGACGCCGATCGCGCCACCGATTGCGATCATCTGCACCTGACGCTTGCTCAGCGCCTTGGTGTAGCCGTCCGCATCAGTTTCCACAGAACTCACGAGGAGGTTCCTTCCGAAACGGAAAAATGCTCGCGTCGGAACCTCCCGCGCCCCGACGCGCTGATGCGTTGGGACCTTAGTGAGTGGCGGTCATCACCAAGTAATCAGTTGGGGAAGGCTTAACGTAAGCGACGTCACAGAGCGCCGCGTTTAGGTCGTCCCAAATGTCCTCGACATGCTCAAGTCCAACTGAAATGCGCAGCAAATTGTCCGGAACTCCCGATGCACGCAGTTCTTCTCCGGGGACCAGGCGATGGGTCAAAGCCGAGGGGTGCTCGATCAGGGTGTCGACCGAGCCCAGCGACACGGCCGGTGTGATCAGCCGTAGTCGCCGCACCACCGACGTCGGATCGCCGTAGACGCCGAACGCGATCATCGCGCCCGTTCCCCGCATCTGCAGCGACGTGGACGGGTAGCGCACGAACTCGACCGCGTCGTGCTCCGCCAGCCGCACCGCCAGGACCGCTGCCGAACGCTGTGCGGCCTGGACGCGCAACGGCAAAGTGGCCAGCCCGCGGTGCAGCAGATAGCCGCCCAACGGGTGCAGCACGGCGCCCGTGATGATCCTGACCTGCCGCAACGCCGCCGCACGCTCCTCAGAACACGCCACAACGCCACCCAGCACGTCCCCGTGCCCGCCGAGGTACTTAGTGCCCGAGTGCAGGACGTAAGACGCCCCGTGCAGCGCCGGGTTCTGCAGGATCGGTGTTGCGAACGTGTTGTCGACCATCACCGGCACCGACCCGGCCTGGCGCACGACGTGCTCGATGTCGACCAGGTCCAGGTTCGGGTTCGCCGGCGTCTCGACGACGATCAACCCGGTGTCCGGCCGGATCGCGGAGGACACCAGGCCTGCTTCGACGTAGGTGGTGGAAACGCCCAGGAGACCGGACGACAGCAGGTGATCCGTGCCGCCGTAGAGCGGCCGCACGGCCACGACGTGCGGCTTTCCCGCCATCACGCACGCTGCCTGGATCACCGCGGTCACCGCCGCCATGCCGCTGCCGAACGCGACGGCGGCCTCGGTGTGCTCGAGCCCCGCCAGTGCCTTCTCGAACCGGGCGACCGTCGGGTTGTGCAGCCGCGCGTAGACGGGCGAGCCTGCCCGTGCGGCGCCGGTGGCCCACTCACCCAGTGCTTCCCCGCCGAGCGCCTGGTCAGGCACGGGGTAGGTGGTGGACAGGTCGATCGGGGGTGCGTGCACGCCGAGCTCCGCGAGGTCGTCGCGGCCGCCGTGCACTGCGATGGTCTCGATGCGCGTCATGGCCCGAATGGTGGAGACTTCCTCGACAGAACGGGCGGACAACCGCAGCAGATTCGGCAGAGCGGAGAAGAGCCGTGCTGGATTCGATCGACGAGGCCATCGTGCGGGAGCTGCGGAAGGACGCGCGGCTGCAGAACAAGGACCTGGCCGAACGCGTCAACGTCGCGCAGTCCACGGCGGTGGTCCGGCACCGGGCGTTGCGGGAGCGCGGCGTGATCACCGGCTACCACGCCGAGGTGGATCCCACCGCGATCGGACAGCACGTTCAGGCGATGCTCGCGGTGAAGATCCGGCCGCACACCAAGGAGATCGTCGACCCGTTCATGGCTTACGTTCTCTCACTGCCCGAAACGCTCGCGCTCTCGCACGTGACCGGCCCAGAAGATTTCCTGGTGCACGTCGCGGTATCGGACGTCGGTCATCTGCAACGGCTCGTGCTGGACAAATTCACCAGTCGGCGAGAGGTGACAGAGGTTCATACAAACCTCCTCTTCTCGCACGTTCGCAAGCATTAGTGCGGCACTAACCGGCGAGTCGCAATGCGGGGGCGAGCTGGTCGCGCCCGTCAATGCCGAGCTTGCGATAAACCTTCGTCAGGTGGATCTCGACGGTCCGCAGCTGCACGAACAACGCGGCGGCGATCTCGCGGTTCATCTTGCCCGCGGCGGCCAGCGCGGCCACGCGGCGTTCGGACTCGGTGAGCCCGGCGGGTCCTGCGGCCAGCTCCTGCCGGATCTCCTCTGCCAGGTCCTCGACCCCGCAGTCGTCGGCCAGGTCGACCGCCACCCGCAGCTCCGCCCGCGCCGGCTTGACCTGCCCGGCCAGGTGCAGCGCCCGGCCGAGGGCGAAGTGGCTGCGCGCCCGTTCCAGCAACGCGCCCGTCGAGGAGAGCAGCGCGACCGATTCCTCAAGCAGCGCAATGCCTTCCACGCCTCTGAGCACGCCCTGTTCCCGTAGAACCGCCGCCAACGGCAGCACCGCACCCGTCGAGCGCGCTAAGAGCTCCTCTGCCAAAAGGTGGTCACCTCCGAGGTGCAGCCGCCACGACGTGTTGTCACAACCGCGCGCACGCAACCGTTCACCGCAGTCCAGCAAGTCGCGCACGCCGTCCTTGCGCCGCTCGGCCGCGATCCGCACCCGTCCGCGCGCGGCCAGCAACGCCGGTGCGCCGAACAGGTCGGGTACCTCGCCCGGCACGACCTCGAACACCTGCGACGCCACCTCGACGTCGCCCATCTCCAGCAGTGCCAGCGA
Source organism: Lentzea sp. NPDC054927 (assembly GCF_053610285.1). Taxonomy (NCBI): domain Bacteria; kingdom Bacillati; phylum Actinomycetota; class Actinomycetes; order Pseudonocardiales; family Pseudonocardiaceae; genus Lentzea; species Lentzea sp. NPDC054927. The sequence goes on along the minus strand of NZ_JBSGXZ010000049.1, from coordinate 54,313 downwards.
AAGCTCGGTCAGTGCCGCGAAGGTCGGCGTCGACACCCGCGCGGCACCGCAGTTCTCCAGCACCGCCAACGCCTCGCGCGCATCCGACTCGGCGCCCGCCAGCCGTCCGAGGTCCCGCAAGCACGCCGAACGCGCCGTGAGTGCCGCCGCGACACACGGCCGATGCTGCCAACGTCGCGCCACGGTCAACGCACGGTCCGCACGCGCGTACGCGGCCGTGAGTTCGCCACGCACACGAAGAAACCCGATCGCCCGCAGATACGGGTCGAATTCCGAAGGGGTCGTGGGCAGGACGTCCGGGTCGCCGACGACGTCCGGCTCGAACTCCGGTTCCTCCCCCAGCAACGCCAGCAGGCCCGGCAGCGCGGGGTGCGCGGGATCGGCCTCGCCCAGGTGGTCCACGGCCGCCGGGACGTCCACATAGGACTCGGCCTCGCCGAGTTCCGCGAGCAGGTCCCGGGATCCCGGCTCGCCCATCGCCCGGCGCAGGTACCGGACCGCGTCCACGACCAGGTTGCGCGCGCGGGCCCGTCCGGCGGCCGACACCAGCACGTCGGTGGCCCACTCCTCGCCCAGCGGCCGGGTCTCGACCAGGTGCTCGGCCACCGCCTCGGCCGACGCGCCCGTCTCGGTCAGCAGCCGGGCGGCGGCGGTGTGCAGGTCCTGACGTTCGGTGATGGTCAGTTCTTCCCGCAAAGTGTTGCGCACCAACGGATGCACCAGCGAACCCTGCGCGGACAGCAGGCCCATCCGGTGCAGCGCGGCGATCGTCCCGGCCAGCTCGCACGGTTCGGTGCCGATCAGCTCGGCGACGCGCGGCAGCGTGACCTCACCGCCCAGCACGGCCAGTGCGTGCAGCGCGTCGGGGGCGTGCGGGGCGAGACGGCGCAGGCGGACGTTGACGGTCGGCAGCAACGCCGGTGCGGTGAGTCCCTCGACGTGGTCGCCGTACGCGCGCACGAGATTCAACAACAACAACGGGTTGCCACCGGCTTCCGCGCGACAAAGCGACACGAAGTCGTCGTCGACCCGGTGCCCCAGCTCGTGCTCGACCAACGCGCGCGAGGCGTCGAACGACAGCTCGTCCAGGCGGATCTCGGTGGTGCTGGCCGCGAGCAGTTCCTCCAACGTCTGCGGCCCGGCGCACACCTCGCCCGCCCCGATCCCCGCAAGCGCGAACACCGGCAGGTGCTCGATGCGGTGCGGGAGGGTGCTCAGCCACTGCAACGACGGCTGGTCGGCCCACTGCGCGTCGTCGACCACGACCGCGATGGGGCGTTCGGCGGCCATCCGCGCGAGCGCCCGGTGCAGAACGTGCAGCTCGGGCAACGTCACCGGTCCGGGTTCGGCCAGCGAGTCCGACTGCCCCAGCGCGGCGGCGATGCGCGGCAGGTGCTGCACCTCTTCACCTGGCTGCACGCAGACGAACAGCCTGCTCACGACCCCGAACGGCAGCTCCCGTTCCAGATAGCTGCCACGCGCCGCCAGCACCATGAACCCGTGCTGCGCGGCCAGCTCCCGCGCGGTGGTCAGCAACGCCGTCTTGCCGGCCCCGAGTCCCCCGGTGGCTACCACGAGGTGCCCGTCGCCGCCCGCCGCCGCGGTCAGCGCGTCCCTCAGCTGGGTCGTCTCCCGGTCCCGCCCGACCAGTCCAGGTTTCGCAGCCATGGGTCCATCTGAGGCCTGTCCCCCATCGGTCCCCTATTGCGGAGGCATCGCCCCCTATGCCACTCCGGCGAGCCTGAGCCCCGCGGTGGTGGCCGCGGCCAGCACGATGACGGCCACGAACGGCAGTTTCCGCCACGCCGCGAGCCCGCCGACGACGACGCCGATCGCGAGCGCCCAGCCACCGAACTGCTTGCCGTTCGTCAGCGCCGAGACCGCTACCAGCGCCAGCAGCAACACGGTCGCACTCGCGGAGATGACTTCGCGGACCTTGTCGGGCAACGTCACACGGTCGCGCAGCAACGGCCCCGCGATCCGGATCGCGAACGTGCCGGCGGCGAGGATCAGGACTGCGGTGACGGGCACGGTTCCTCCTTCTTCGTCCTGAACGCGAACAGCCCGGCCAGCGCGAGCAGCACTGGCAGGCCCGCGGGCAGGAACGGCGTGGTCGCGAGCGCGATCGCGGCACCGACCAGTGCGGCGTTGCGAGTCGCCGCGTCCTTCAAGGCGGGCAGGGTGAGCGCGAGCATCGCCGCCGGGAACGCGGCGTCCAGCCCGAACGTCATCGGGTCGCCGATCGCCTGGCCTGCCAGCGCACCGATGAGCACACCCGTGTTCCAGCTGAAGAACAACGACACGCCGCACGCCCAGTAGGCCGCACGCGCTCTCGCGGGATCCTTCTGCGCCATCGCGAAGGCCGTCGACTCGTCGATCAACAGGTGGCTGCCGACGATCCGCGCCAGCCACCCGTTACCCAGCACGTCGCCCACCGCCAGCCCGAACGGCAGGTGCCGCGCGTTGAGCACCAACCCGGCCAGCACGGCCGCCGCAGGGCTGCCACCAGCGGCGACGATGCCGACGGCCATGAACTGCGAGCCACCCGCGAAGATCACCACGGACATCAGCACCGGCATCCACCACGGCAACCCCGACCCGACCGAGATCGCGCCGAACGAAGCGCCGGTCACCGCGGCACCAAGTGCGACCGCGGCCACGTCACGCAGAAGCACACCATCAAGGGTTCGCCATATCGAACGCATCACCCATTACGATGAACACCTGAACGGGTGTTCGTCAAGCCGAACGGATGGACTTCTGTGTCGAACGCACCACTCGACCTCATCGCGGCCAACCTCCGCCGCGAGCGCGAACGCACCGGCATGTCGCTCTCAGAGGTGGCCAAGAAGGCCGGCATCGCGAAGTCGACGCTCTCCCAGCTCGAGTCCGGCGCCGGAAACCCCAGCGTGGAGACCCTGTGGGCGCTGGGCGTGGCACTGGGCGTCCCGTTCAGCAGCCTCGTCGAACCCGCCGTGCCACGCGTGCAGGTCATCCGCGCCGGCGAGGGCCCGGTCATCCACTCCGAACGCGCGCACTACGCCGCCACCCTGCTGGCCGCCTGCCGTCCGGGCACCAAGCACGACATCTACTGGCTGGCCCTCGAACCCGGAGGCGCCCGCGAGTCCGAACCGCACGTGCCGGGCAGCGTCGAGCACATGATCGTGGCGTCCGGGCGGTGCCTGGCGGGCCTGGCCGACGACCCGGTGGAACTCGGGCCGGGCGACTACATCGTCTATCCGGGCGATCTGCCGCACATCTGCAAAGCGCTGGAGCCGGGGACCACGGCGATGATGGTCATGGAGCACACCGTCTGACGGCCGCGCCCCTGACTGCCCCGCGCGAAACGGCGCCGAGGAGGTCGGGGCTGCACTCCTCGGCGCCGGTCTTCAGCGGATCAGGAGAGGATCTTGTCGATCTCCTGCTGCACCCGCTGGTCCACGAGCACCGCACGTGCGGAACGCGGCGCCGACCTGTCGTCCACCGGTCCGGCGATCGGGTGCACCGTCGTCTCGTACTGGAGCGGCAGGCTCGCGCAGACCGTCCGGGCCGCCGGAGCGGCGCCGTCCAGCAGGTAGGCGTTCACCACATCGTTCACGCAGGAGTTGCCGCGCACGCCGTAGATGCCGTGGGCGCCGTTGTCCTGCACCGAGATCAGCCGGGCGTCGCGGTACTGCGCGGCGTCGCGGCCGGCGTTCTCGTACGCGGTGGCCGGGTCGAACTCCGACTGCACCATCACGATCGGCTCGAGCCCCTGCTGGGCGGGGTTGGGCAGCGACTGCGCCGGCAGCGACCAGTGGGAGCAGACCTCCTGCGGGATCGCGTAGCCCGCGAGCGGGTAGGAGGCGCTGAACTGCTTCTGGTAGCCGGCCCACCACGAGGTGCTGCGCCACTGGCCGCCGTCACCGCACCTGACCGCGAAGAACACCCCGTTGGTCGTCACGGTCGGGCCCGTCGCCTCGCGGCCGGCGGCCAGCACGGCTTCGACGGCGTCCAGCTTGCCGGGACGCACACCGGCCGGGTTCTGCAGCAGCGCACCGGCCTGATCGACGGAAACGGCCTGGGACACCGGCAGGTTGGAGCTGACGTCGTTGACGTAGTCGATGAGGCAGAGCGTGACCGCGAGCGGCGACCAGTCCTTGTTGTCGACGATGCACTCCTTCAGCACACCGATGTTCAGCGCGGCGTTGAAGAACCCGGCGTCGGTGTACAGGGCGTTGCGCACCAGGACGTCCAGGCTCCCGCCGGCGGACGGGCCCAGGTAGCGCAGGTAGGTGGCCCTGACCTCCTCGTAGACCGCCTTCACCTCCTCGGCGCTCGTGCCGAGGTACTTCGAGAACAGGGTGCGGCTCGCCCATCCGGCGAACTGGCCGTCGAACCGGCGCTGGAACGCCATCGGCATCAGCTGCCACGTCGTCGGCAGCTCGTCCATCCAGGCCGTGTTGGAGTCGAGGATCACCTTGCCGGTGTTCGCGGGGAACAGCGCCGCGTATTTCGCGCCCAGCCAGGTCCCGTACGAGTAGCCCACGTAGTTGAGCTTCTGCTCGCCGAGCAGCACGCGGATCAGGTCCATGTCGTGCGCGGTCTGCCAGGTGTTGACGTACGGCGTGAGCGGATTGGCCGCGCAGCCGTCGGCGACGGCCTTGGTGAAGGCGTTGCGGGCGGCGACGGCCGGGGCGGACATGTCGCGGCTGTCGTAGTTGCTCGCGCCCACCACCGGTTCGACGGCGATGTCGCAGTTGAGCTGGGTGCTGGCGCCGACGCCGCGCGGGTCCATGCCGATCAGGTCGTAGCGGGCGGCGAGCTGCGGCTGCGCGGCCGACAACGACCACGACAGCGCGAGGCCGGAGCCGCTGGGCCCGCCGGGGTTGGTGAACACGACACCGTTGCGGTGAGAGGGATCCGTGGCCTTGGTGCGGCTGATCGCCACCTTCAGCGTCTGGCCGTCACCTGGCTGTCTCCAGTCACGCGGGACGGTGATCGTGGCGCATTCCGGCGTGAGTCCGCCCATGACGGGCGAGTACCAGGCGCAGGATCCCCAGTTCACCTGCTGCCCGGCGAACGGTGACGGCGCGGCGGTGGCCGGTTGGATGCCGCTGACCAGGCCGCCGGCCGCGACGGCGGCCGCCAGGAGCGCCAGCCGGCGGGGGCCCGTGCGGCAAGCACGCGGAAACGAACTCATGAAGCCTCCTCGGTGAAGGGGGTGACGGGGAGCGACCGACTCGCAACTCAGACGTTCCCGCAGCTCAGGGGCCTGCAGACGCCCCTTGCCCGATACCGCGGATCGTGACACGGTCGCGGTGGCTGCGGGAATACGAACAGCGGTGCGGATATACGCCGATGCGGGTTTGCGAACTGAGGATGCGGACGTGCTGGAGCCTTTCGAGCTGGATCCCCGCGAGGAGGCGGTGTACCTCGCGCTGGTGGACGCGGGCAGCCTCACCGCCGCCGAACTCGCGTCGACGGCCGGTGAGGACGTGCCGGCCCGCCTGGAGTCGCTGGGCCTGATCGCCCGGCTGCCGGGCGATCAGTACTGCGCGGTCGAGCCCGGAATCGGGTTCGCGGCCATGGTCGCGCTGCGGGAGGAGCGGGTGCGCCTGGCCGAGGACCAGGTGCGGCGGGCACGGGCCGCGGTCGGGCAGCTCGCGGAACGGTTCCGCCTGCGCGGGGCACGGCACCCCCTGGACCTCATCGAGGTCGTCGTCGGGCCGCAGGACGTGCGGCAACGCGCCTACCAGCTGGAACGCGGGGCCCGCACCCAGCTGCGCGGGATCGACATGCCTCCGTACCTGATGACGGAGAACGAGGCAGAGGCCGAGATGCTCGTCAAGGGCGTGCGCAACCGGTGGCTCTACGACCGCGAGGTGCTCGACCTCCCCGGCAAGATCGAGTACCTGGCCGCGATGCGGCAGTCCGGCGAGGAGTCGCGGGTCATCACCGGCGCGCCGTTCAAGCTCCTGATCGCCGACGACGACCAGGCGATGATCGCGCTCACCGACTACTCGAGCGGCACCGCGAGCGCGTTGATGGTCGGACCCTCGATCCTGCTCGACGGCCTGTCGCGGATGTTCGAGGGCATGTGGCGCTACGCCGTGGCCCTGCGGCCCTCCGACCCGGAACCCGACGCCGACCTGCCGTCGGAGTCCGAGAGCTGGCTGCTGACGATGCTGGCCTCCGGTGCGACCGACAAGACGATCGCGCGCCGCATGGGAATCGGTCTGCGCACGGTCCAGAAACGCGTGCAGCAGCTGATGGAACGGCTGGAGGTCGACACCCGCTTCCAGGCCGGCGTGAGCGCCAAGGCGCGCGGGTGGCTGTGACGGGCATGAAAAAGGGGAACGGACCTCCGTTCCTCCCACTTAACCGTATAGCAGAGAGGGGGCCTTGCCACAAGACCCCGTCCATCGTTCACACTCATTGCCTCATGCCAGAACACAGGCGCACTGGGGAGCACGTGGGGTACGAAGAAGAACTGCAGTCCGAGCGTGAATACGTTGCCGACCTCTACGCACGGCTCGATGCCGAACGTGCGCGCGTGAAGGCGGCGTATCAGGCGGCGCTGGGTGGCACCGGCGCGACGGTCATGGAACGTGACAACGAGGTGCGCGCCCGGCACCGCGAGATGAAGCGGCTGAACGTGGCCGACTACGGGTTGTGCTTCGGCCGGCTCGACAGCGTCGACGGTGACGTGTCCTACATCGGCAGGATCGGCCTGTTCGACGAGTTCGACGACTTCGAGCCGGTGCTGCTCGACTGGCGCGCACCGGCGGCGCGGCCGTTCTACACCGCCACCGGCGCCAACGCCGAGGGCATGGCTCGCCGCCGCCAGTTCCTCACCCGCCGCCGTGCGGTGGCCGGGTTCACCGACGAGGTGTTCGGCAGGCTCGGCGAGGAACAGGGCGACGTGGCCCTGCTGGAGGCGTTGAACGCGCCGCGCGGCGAGGGCATGCGCGACATCGTGGCGACCATCCAGGGCGAGCAGGACGCGATCATCCGGCTCGACCACCCCGGCGTGCTGGTGATCGAGGGCGGCCCCGGCACCGGCAAGACCGTCGTGGCGCTGCACCGGGTCGCGTACCTGATGTACACGCAACGCGAGCGGATGGAACGCCACGGCGTGCTCGTCGTGGGCCCGAACCCGGCGTTCCTCAACCACATCGGGCGCGTGCTGCCGTCGCTGGGCGAGTCCGACGTGGTGTTCTCGACCGCCGGAAGCCTCCTGCCGGGGCTCAACGCGGTCCTGGAGGACACACCGGACGTCGCGCGGCTCAAGGGCTCGCTGAAGATGCTGGACGTGCTCACGGCGGCCGTCGCGGACCGGCAGCGGCTGCCCGAGCGGCCGATCCCGATCACGATGAAGGACGTCGTGGTCCAGATCGGCACCGACGTCGCCGAGTGGGCCCGGCAGGAGGCGCGTGACAGCGGCCTGCCGCACAACGAGGCCCGCGCGGTGTTCCGCGAGATCATCACGTACGTCCTGACCGAACGGGCGCTCGGCCGGATCGGCAAGGGCTGGCTGTCCCGATCGGACAAGCAGGGCTGGGAGGACATGCGGTCCGGCCTGGTCAAGGAGCTGGCCGACGACGAGACGTTCACCGGGGCGCTGGACTCGCTGTGGCCCGTGGTGACGCCTGCGGAGCTGCTGGGCTCGCTGTACTCGTCGCCTGAGCGCCTGGCGGCCGCGGGTGGCGACCCGTCGCTGCGGCGGGCCGACGGCGAGGCGTGGACGGTGTCCGACGTGCCGTTGCTCGACGAGCTGCACGACCTGCTCGGCCGCGACGGCACCGAGCAGGCGCAGGACCACGCTCTGTCCGAGGAACGCAGGGCCGAGGCACGTTATGCCGCCGAGGTGCTGGAGAGCATGGTCAGCCGCCCGGACCACATGGACGACGAGGACCACCTCTTCGCCACGGACATGCTCGAGGCCGAGGACCTGGCCGAGCGGTTCGAGGAGCACGACCAGCGCACGCTCGTCGAACGCGCTCAGGCCGACCGGAGCTGGACCTACCGGCACGTGGTGGTCGACGAGGCCCAGGAACTGTCCGAAATGGACTGGCGGGTGCTGATGCGCCGTTGCCCCGGCCGTTCGTTCACGGTGGTGGGCGACCTCGCGCAGCGTCGTTCGGAGGCAGGCGCCCGGTCGTGGGGCGAGATGCTGGAGCCGTACGTGCCGGGCCGCTGGGAGTACCGTTCGCTGACGGTCAACTACCGCACGCCCGCCGAGATCATGGCCGTCGCCGCACGGGTGCTGGCCGAGTTCGCGCCGGACGTGCAGGCGCCGGAATCGGTGCGCTCCAACGGTGTTCAGCCGTGGTCGCGTCAGGTCTCCGAGTCCGAACTGCCCGCGGCGATCGAGGAGTTCGTGGCCGCGGAGGCCGGTCTCGAGGGCACCAGCGTCGTGATCGGGCCGCCCGGTGTGCCCGGCACGGTGCCCCCGTCGGAGACCAAGGGCCTGGAGTACGACTCGGTGCTCGTCGTCGCGCCGGAACAGATCCTGGCGCTCGGCCCGCGTGGTGCGGCGGAGCTGTACGTGGCTTTGACCCGTGCCACGCAACGCCTCGGCGTGCTGCACCACGGTCCGTTGCCGGCGGCGTTGTCCGATCTGGCGGAACCGGTGCCCCTGGGCAGTTAGGATGGCCCCTGGGATTTTCTGGGGGAAACCATCCGATGAGCACACCGAACGAGCCTGAGCGGCCCAAGTCCGCCGAGCTGTACGAGCCGCCCGCCGCCGACCCGTTCTCGGCGTTCGCTCCGCCACCCGCGGAGCCGCCGCCGAGCACCGGCGGCGGGCGGCCGATCGGCTACCACGACGTGCCGGAGCCGGTGATTCCCGTTGCGCCGCACCGGGAATCCGGCGGCGGCGGGAAGATCGTCGCCGTGCTGGCGGTGTTCGCGCTGGCGTTGGGCGGACTGATCTACTGGCTGTCCACGAAGGACACGATCAAGTTCGGCAGTGGGAGCGCGCCGACGTCAGCCGCTGCTGTCACCACGACCCCGCCGACGACCACGTCGAAGCCGGCGCCGTTCGCGACGGTCGGCGACTGCGTGCTGATGACCGGCTTCGCGGCCAAGCCGGACTACCAGAAGGTTCCGTGCGGCGGGAACAACAACTACACGGTCAGCAAGGTCTCCTCGTCGTCGACCGAGAAGTGCGGGGAACCTGCCGACGGGTACATCGAGTACCGCAGGATCAGCGTTCTGGAGTCCTCGACGGTGTGCCTGATCCCGGTGTTCCTCGACGGCCAGTGCTACGACTTCACGCTCGCCGACCTGAAGGCCGAGGTCCCGAAGGCGGAGTGCGGCGGAGGGCCGCAGGTGTTCAAGGCGGCGGTGCTGGCGAACACCGTCGACAAGGCGGCGTGCACGGTGAACCAGGCACTCGCGCTGGCGTATCCGGAGATCAAGACGACGTACTGCTTCTCGCAACCGTCCTGACACGACGAAGGGGCGCACCCGTGGCGGGTGCGCCCCTTTTCGTTCTGAGCCTTACCAGCCGCGCTCGGCCAGGCGGTGCGGCTCCGGGATCTCGTCGACGTTGATGCCGACCATGGCCTCACCCAGGCCGCGCGAGACCTTGGCGATGACGTCCGGGTCGTCGTGGAAGGTGGTGGCCTTCACGATGGCCTCCGCGCGCTGGGCCGGGTTGCCGGACTTGAAGATGCCGGAACCGACGAACACGCCCTCGGCGCCGAGCTGCATCATCATCGCGGCGTCGGCCGGGGTGGCGATGCCGCCCGCGGTGAACAGCACGACGGGGAGCTTGCCGTTCTGCGCGATCTCCTTCACGAGCTCGTACGGCGCCTGGAGTTCCTTGGCGGCGACGTAGAGCTCGTCCTCGGGGAGGTTCTGCAGGCGGCGGATCTCCTGGCGGATCTTGCGCATGTGCGTGGTGGCGTTGGAGACGTCACCGGTGCCGGCCTCGCCCTTGGAGCGGATCATCGCCGCGCCCTCGGTGATGCGGCGCAGGGCCTCGCCGAGGTTCGTCGCACCGCACACGAAGGGGACGGTGAACGCCCACTTGTCGATGTGGTTGGCGTAGTCGGCCGGGGTCAGCACCTCGGACTCGTCGATGTAGTCGACGCCGAGCGAGGCGAGGACCTGGGCCTCGACGAAGTGGCCGATGCGGGCCTTGGCCATCACCGGGATCGAGACGGCGCTGATGATCCCGTCGATCAGGTCGGGGTCGCTCATGCGGGCGACGCCGCCCTGCGAACGGATGTCGGCGGGAACGCGCTCGAGCGCCATGACGGCGACGGCGCCGGCGTCTTCCGCGATCTTCGCCTGGGTGGCGTCGACCACGTCCATGATCACGCCGCCCTTGAGCATCTCGGCCATGCCGCGCTTGACGCGGGCGGTACCCGTGACCTGATCAGTGCTCACCTGGGCAACCTTTCACGAGGGGAAGTCTTGGTGAACTCATCCTACGTCTGACGTGGCCTCCTCACCCAAGCCACTGGAGCCCGGAACCAGAAGGCCACTTGACGATCAACCGCAGGTCGTGAGAGGTATCACGCGCCTGCTCGGGAAACGTGCACGCGAGCCGGTTGGCGACCAGACGGGTCTCCGGGGTTGTACCGGGAGGTGAACGGGTGTGAGATCGAACACTACGACTTGACGGAGGTCGCCATGGGAAGCAAGAACTCCGACAACGGGACATCGGCAGGCGCGGTCGCTGTGGACGACCCGGCCAAGGTCCGCAACGTCGTGCTCGTCGGCCCGTCCGGCGCAGGCAAGACAACGCTCACCGAAGCCCTGCTCGCCGCCACCGGCGTGCTGACCCGCGCGGGGTCGGTCACCGAGGGCACGACCGTCTGCGATCACGATCCGGCGGCGGTGCGACAACAACGATCGGTCGGCCTCGCCGTAGCCCCGATCCAGCACGGGGACATCAAGATCAATCTGATCGACACCCCCGGATACGTCGACTTCGTGGGTGAGCTCAGGGCAGGACTACGGGCCGCGGACGCGGCCCTTTTTGTTGTCAACGCTTTCGAGGGCGTCGACGCCGCCACCATCACGTTGTGGGAGGAGTGCGCTCTCGTCGGCATGCCGCGTGCCGTTGTCATCACGCGCACCGACCACCACCGTGCGGACTTCATGACCGAAGTCGTCGCGTGCCAGGCCGCTTTCGGCGCGGGCGTGGTGCCGCTGTACATGCCAGAAGAAGACCAACTGGTCGGACTGCTCACGTCCGGAGACGACTACCCGGACGAACGCGCCGCGTTGATCGAGGGAATCATCGCCGAGAGCGAGGACGAGACCCTCATGGACCGCTACCTGGCGGGCGAGGACATCGACCAGGACACGCTGATCGCCGACCTGGAGACCGCCGTCGCACGCGGTTCGTTCCACCCGGTGATGCCCGTGTGCGCCGCAACCGGCATGGGCCTGACAGAGCTGTTGGACGGCATCGCGCGCGCGTTCCCCTCACCGCTCGAGCACGAGCTCCCTCTCGTGACATCGGTGGACGGCATCCCGCAGCCCCACATGGCCGCCGACCCCGACGGGCCACTGGTGGCCGAGGTCGTCCGCACGGCCGTGGACTCCTACGTGGGCCGCGTGTCGTTGGTCCGTGTCTTCTCCGGCACGCTGCGCCCCGAACGCCCCGTGCACGTCTCCGGCCACGGCATGGCCGACCGAGGACACGAGGACCACGACGCCGACGAACGCGTGGCCCACATCTACTCCCCGCTGGGCGCGTCGCTGCGCGAGGTCCCCTACTGCGTGGCCGGCGACCTGTGCGCGCTGACCAAGCTGACCACCGCCGAAACCGGCGACACCGTCTCCGCCCCGGACAAGCCGCTCCTGATGGCCCCCTGGGACATGCCGGAACCGCTGCTCCCCGTGGCCGTCGTCCCGCGCACCCGCAGCGACGAGGACAACCTGGCCCGCAACCTCAACCGCCTGGTGGCGAGCGACCCGACCCTGCGCCTGGACCGCAACGCCGAAACGCACCAGATGGTCCTGTGGTGCATGGGCGAGGCACACGCCGACGTGGTGCTGGCCCGCCTGCGCGCGGGCGGTGCGGAGATCGACACCGAACCCGTCCGCGTGGCCCTGCGCGAAACCTTTGCGGGGTCGGCGAAAGGCCACGGCCGGCACGTCAAGCAATCTGGAGGTCACGGCCAGTACGCCGTGTGCGACATCGTCGTGGAACCACTTCCCCGCGGCTCCGGCTTCGAGTTCGTCGACAAGATCGTCGGCGGCTCGATCCCGAACCAGTTCATCCCGTCCGTGGAAAAGGGCGTGCGCGCCCAGCTCGAACGGGGCCTGCACGACAACACCCCCGTCGTCGACGTGCGCGTGACTCTCGTCGACGGCAAAGCACATTCCGTCGACTCGTCCGACGCGGCCTTCCAGACCGCCGGCGCCATGGCCCTGAAAGAAGCCGCCGCCGCAGGCCGCACCACGTTGCTGGAGCCGACCGACGAGGTGGCCATCCGCCTGCCCGACGAACACCTCGGCACCGTGCTGGGCGACCTGTCCGGCCGGCGCGGGCGAGTGCTCGGCACCGAGGCCGACGAGGGCGGCTGGACGCTGATCCGCGCCGAGGTGCCTTCGTCCGAACTGCTCCGGTACGCGATCGAACTCCGGTCGCTCACGTCGGGCACCGGCACCTTCACGCGCCACTTCTCCCGGTACGACCCGCTTCCCGAGGCCCTGGCGGCACGCGCGGCCAAGTAGGCCCGGCGGGCCAGGCAGGCGAACGGCGAAAGGGCGGGCCCGTCGCCGCGGGGCCCGCCTTCGTTGGCACGCGCCAGCCCGGTCAGCTCACGCGGTCGCTGCCGCCACCATCGCCGCCACCGCGGCGACCACTGACTTTCGGTGTTCGGCCAGGCGCCGGGCCGGGTCCTCGCCGTACGGGTTGCGGATCGCCTCGGCGGTGGTGTTCCAGCTCTGTGCGGCGGCCAGCGCGACCATCATGACGTCCATCGCGGCCGGCACCGGGAGTTTTGTGTGCAGGGCCAGGGACTTCGCCTTGTCCAGGTGGGCGTCACGCTCCTGGTCGGTGGCTTCCGGTCGTTCCAGCATCTTCCACTGGGTCAACCGTTGCAGGCCGGGGTCGGCCACCAACTCGTCGAACAGGGCGCCTGTGTAGGCGGCCAGGTTGTCCGCGCGGAAGGGGGCCACGTCGGCCAGCACGCTGAGGCGGTCGCCCAGCACGGCGTCGAACAGGGCTTCCTTGGAGCCGAAGTAGGCGTAGATGGCCTGCTTGTTGGCCTTCGCCTCCTTCGCGATGCGCTCGACCCTGGCGCCGGCGAGCCCTACCCGGACGAACTCGTCGTAAGCCGCCGCCAGCAAGCGGGCCCTGGTAGCAGCCGAGTCGTAGCTCATGACCTGCAGTTTAAACCAACCGGTTGTTTTCCACACCGCCACCAGCTACGGTCAAATAAACCAACCGGTTGGATTCAATGGAGATGATCATGGCAACCTGGCTCATGACGGGCGCATCGGCCGGCATCGGACGCGAAGTGCTCACGCAGCTTTTGCAGGCCGGACATCGGGTGGCCGCGCCCGTACGCACCCCGGCCAAGCTCGCCGACCTGGCCGCAGCCCACCCCTGCCATCTGTGGACCACCGAGCTGGACCTCCTCGACACCGCGCAGATCCGCAAGGTCGTCGACGAGGTGTTCGGCGAGTTCGGCAAGATCGACGTGGTGTTCTCAAACGCCGGCCGTGGCGCGTTCGGCGCGGCCGAGGAGATGACAGAAGCGCAGATCGACGAGCAGTTCGCGCTCAACACCATCGCGCCGATCCACCTGCTCCGGGCAACGCTGCCGCACCTCCGCACACAGGGAGGCGGCCGATTCATCCAGACCTCGAGCATGGGCGCGCAGATCACCTCACCCGGCGGCAGCATCTACCACGCGTCGAAGTGGGCCCTGGAAGGCTTCCTGGAATCCGCCGCGCCCGAGATCGAACCGTTCGGCGTCGGCATCACGATGATCGAGCCGGGCATCATCCGCACGGGCTTCGGCGCTGCACTGGACGTGGCCAAGGGCATGGACGTCTACCGCAACACGACGGTCGGCCAGATCCGCGCCGCCATCGAAGCCAACAACGTAACGGCACAGGCACCCGGCGACCCGGCGAAGGTCGCCGCGGCCATAGTCGCTTCGGCCAGCCAGCACCCGGCACCCCGACGGGTCGCACTCGGCAGCGACGCCTACAAGTCGATCCACGCTGCACTGCACGAACGGCTCGCCGAACTGGAAGCCGGGTGGAAGGTCGCGGTCTCAACGGACTACGCGGCCTGACCGGCACCGCATCCACCACCGCCGACAAGCCGATCTGCGCTCCCCGATCGCCTCGGCGAACCGGAGCCGCGCGTGAAATCAAACATGGCCGCCGAGCTTCGCGGGCGGACCAGTCGACTCGAAGCCGCGGCGGAAGCAAGCACCGCCACCTGACCCCGTGCGCAACGCGCGTAACACCTCCTGGTCCGACTCGGCCACCCGAGCCAAGCCAACGCGAACCCATCACGCACGAGACCGGGACGGCGCAGGCCCCCACATCCACCGCTCGCCTCGCCGAAGCGTGCGCTGCCAAGGGGTTTCGTGGGCCGAGCGGACCAACGAGCGGATTCACGATGCGCATGGCGGGTGCCGTCGAACCGGGCGAGACGTGGGCGAGTGTGCCTCGCGGACACCGAACCCTAAGGAGCGACATGTCCAGTGGCATCCAACGAGTTCTCGCCGTCACGTTCGCGCTCGGCACCGCCATCGCCATCACGCCCGCGGCCGGCGCCACACCCGGCACGACCTCCACACCCGGCACGACCTCCACGCCCGGCGCGGCCGCCACATCCGCGGCCGCCAAGTTGAAGGTGAAGCTGGAGGTGACCAACAAAGGCAAGTACACCGCGGCGATCTGCGGTCTGGACTGGCTCGGCGGCTACTGCACCTCCAGCGTGAAGCCGGGCAAGACGGCGGACTTCACCGTCGAGCCGCGCAACGCGGAGGACCGCATCGAGATCCGGGTCGTCGTCGACAAGGGCGGCTCGGAGTACTTCCACACCGCGACCGGCAAGGCCAGGGCGTGCTTCGAGACCGGAGGCACGGCCAAGAGTCCGACGGTCGAGGAGGTCGACTGCGCCTAGTGAACTGCGCCCAAGTGAACTGCGCGCAGTGATGAGAGCGACCGGAGCGGGCACGCTCCGGTCACCTCGTTGACAGCGCAAATCCGCACTGCAACCATTCGAGACGCTCTGCAACCAGGACTGCAACCAACCCGCCGCCGCAGGAGGGTTGTGTTGATGTACCAGGACATCGAGGCGGCGATCCCGACCGACCCCGAGGCGCTCATCCCGGCGTCGCTGTGGGCGTCGTGGGAGGTCCGGCAGGCGGTTCTGCACTCCTCACCCGGCACCGTGATCGCGATCGCGCGACGGGCGAGAGGGTTGCGGCAGGACCAGCTCGGCGAGCTGGCGGGCTTCTCGCAGTCCGCGATCTCGAGACTCGAGTCCGGCGGCAACCTCGCCTACGACGTGCGGGTGCTGCGGATCTTCCAACGGTTGCTGAGCATCCCGGCGCACCTGCTCGGGCTCACCGAGGACGAGGCTGGGCTCCGGCCGGCGCGGCCGATCACCGTGCTGGACGGCGCGCTCGACGGGCACGCGCTGCTGCTCGCCTGTGCCCCGGCGGCGTTCTACGCGGGCCGCAGCCACGCGATCGACGAGGAGGTCACCAGGCAGCTCCTCGTGCTGAGGCGGGTCATCAACGACGCGGACAGCTGGTGCGCGTCGGCCTCGCTGTTGCCGAGCGTGCGGCAGCTCTACGAGTTCGTCGACCGGCTCAGGCCGCTCGCCAAGAACCACCACCGGGCCCAGATCCTCGACATAGCAGCACTTTTCGCGGAATTCTGCGGCTGGCTGCACCTCCAGCAGGGCGATCTCAACGGCGCGAGCTGGTGGACCGAACGTGCGATGCAACAGGCGCTGGCCGCCGAAGATCCAGGGCTGGTCGCGTACTGCTACCGCAGGCTCAGCATGATCGCGGAGTTCGAGGACGACGACGACCGCGTCATCGGCCTGGCCCGCGCCGCCGCCAGAGAGCAGGGCATCAGCCCGCAGATCAAAGCCATGGCGCTGCAACAACAAGCGCAAGGCCACGCACGGACAGGCGACGAACGGGCGTGCCTCAACGCGCTCGACGAAGCTCAACAACTCGTCGACGGCGTCCAGCCCGAACGCACCGCGGAGTACCGCCTCGGCAACTGGTTCCGCACCAGACACGTCGAACTGCAACGGGCAGCGGTGTGCGTGGAACTCGGCCGCACGACCGAAGCCCAGGCCAGGTACCAGAAACTGCTCACCGGCAGCCGGCCGACGTGCCGGTGGCTGCTCGGCGTGCACCTCGCCAAGCTCGCCTACGCGCACGCGAGCGGCGGCGAGTTCGAGCAGGCGAGCATCGCCGGGTCCGAGGCGCTGGCCCTCGCGTCCAGCAGCGGCTCGGCGCTGATCACGCGCGAACTCCGCAAGCTCGGGCCGTGGGCCAGAATTCCCGAGGTGGCTGGAATTTTCCACGCCATCGGGCAATAGATCATATGCGCGATGCGGGTTGAACATTCCGCACCCGCAACACAGATCATCACTTCCGCTGCGCTCAAAGGCGCCAGCACACTTCTATCCGTCTCAGATGGACACTCTCCGCCGCCGCCCATCGTGAACGTCCTGGGTAGGAGGCTGGAGAAGTGCTGCAAGCGCGCGTTCAACCGGTTTCGCAAACTCTCGTCCATTCCGCCATACGCCTCGCGGTCTTCGTGCTGGCCGGCGCATCGCCCGTGCTCGCGATCGCGGTACACGCCTTCGGCTTCCTGAAAATGGAGGACGCGGCACCGTTCATCGTGGTCCCGGTCGTGTTCGCGGCCATCGCGCTGATCATCGCGAAAGTGCCGGAGACACCGGCCGTCATCCGCGGGCTCATCGGCGGGCTCCTGGGTGTGGCCGCTTACGACGCCGTCCGGATTCCTTTCGTCATCGCCGGCATCTGGCCGGATTTCATCCCGCAGATGGGCGCGTGGATCTACGGAGGTGAAGGCGAGAATCTGCTGCTCGGTTACTTCTGGCGATGGCTGGGCGACGGCGGCGGAATGGGGCTGGTGTTCGGCATCGGCTGCGCTTTGACCAACTGGCGCAGGCATCTCGTCATCACCGGCGTCGGGTACGGCATTTTCATCTGGTCCGGCCTCATCGGCACGATCGCGTTCTCCGCGTACGGCACGACGGTGCTGTTCCCGATCACGCCGCTCAACTTCGTGGCATCGCTCGTCGGCCACCTCGTCTACGGTTCCGTGCTCGGCTGGACCTACGCCCGGCTGCTCCGGAAGTCCGAGCAGTGACGACGACTCTCCGCCTCCCGCGGGTCGCGAGGCCGTCCGTGCCACCCATGACGGCGGCACGGATCGGGCTGGCGATCGTCCTCGGCGCCAACGCGGCCGCAGTCACGTCCCTCTACGTCGCCGCGGGGCCGTCCGCGAACGCCGTGCTGAGTCTGGGACGGCTGACCGGGCTCTACGGCGCGCTGCTGATGGCCTTCCAGCTGCTGCTGATCGCACGCGTCCCGTGGCTGGACCGGCGGCTCGGCATGGACCGGCTGACGTCCCTGCACCGCTGGAACGGCTTCACGCTGCTGTGGTTGCTCGTCGCGCACGCAACGTTCGTCATCGTCGGACTGGCTGACCGGATGGGCCCGTGGACCCTGGCCACGAGCGTCACCGGCATCCTCCGCGCCGTCGTGGCGCTCGTGCTGATCACTGCGGTGGGCGTCGCCTCGGCGAGATGGGCGCGGCGCAAACTCGCTTACGAGACATGGCATTTCCTGCACATGTACACCTACGTGGCTGTGGTCCTCGCCTTCAGCCACCAGATCGCGGTCGGTCAGTCGTTCACCGCGCCCGGCGCCCGCCTCTACTGGTGGACGCTCTGGGGCACGGCGCTCGCGGCGCTGGCCACCGGCCGTCTCGTCATCCCCTTGTGGCGCAACTGGAAACACCAGCTCAAGGTCGAGGCGATCGTGCCGGAGTCAGAAGACGTCGTCTCGGTCTACATCACCGGCAAGCGGCTCGGCGAGCTGCCGGTGCGAGCCGGTCAGTTCTTCCTGTGGCGGTTCCTGGCCAGAGGAAAGTGGTGGCAGGCCAACCCGTTCTCACTCTCCGTGGCGCCGAACGGCTACTACCTCAGGCTCACTGCCAAGGCACTCGGCAACGGCAGCGCGGCCCTGAGACACCTCAAAACAGGCACACGGGTGTTCGCGGAAGGCCCGTACGGTGCCTTCACCGCGCTGCAGCAACGACTTCCGGGTGTGCTGCTGATCGCGGGCGGGGTCGGAGTGACCCCCATCCGGGCGCTGCTGGAGGAGTTGAAAGGCGACGTCGTCGTGCTCTACCGGGTCAACCGGATCGAGGACGCGGTGCTGTTGAACGAACTGCTCGACGTGGCCTACCAGCGAGGCGCCGAGGTGCGGTTGCTGTGCGGACCGCCCGACGCGGCCAACTCGAACGGCCTGCTGCTCGGCCCGCGCAACCTCGGCGCGCTGGTCCCGGACACCCGCGACCGGGACGTCTTCCTGTGCGGCCCGCCACCGATGGTGCGGGCGGTTCTCGAGTCGCTCGAAGAGCTCGGCGTGCCGCCACAGCAGGTGCACACCGAACGGTTCAGCCTGGCGAGTTGAAGGAGTGCGAAATGCACCGCGCGATCCCGGCGATGTTGTTGTCCACCGGCGGGTTCATTGTCGTCTGGCTGTTCGAGCCGTCCACCGCGATCACGCCGTCCGGCGGGGTCGCGGGCGAGGCCGTGCCCACCAGGAGCGGCACCGTGCAGGTGGAGGTCGTGTTCACCGGGGATCGGATCGCCGACGTGCGGGTGTTGCAGGCGCCGGACAGCGCGCCGACCCGCATGGCGTTGCCGATCCTGCGGGAGGAGGCCTTGCTGGCGCAGAGCGCGGACATCGACACCGTGTCCGGCGCGACCCTGACCAGCGAGGCCTACTCCCGTTCACTCCAGTACGCGATCGACCACCGCTAGACGTCAGGTGTTCTGCGGGAAACCCAGGTTCACGCCACCGTGCGACGGATCCAGCCACCGGGAGGTGATCACCTTCGAGCGGGTGAAGAAGTGCACGCCGTGCGGTCCGTACGCGTGCGCGTCACCGAACAGCGATTCCTTCCAGCCACCGAACGAGTAGTAGGCGACCGGCACCGGGATCGGCACGTTCACGCCGACCATGCCGACCTCGATCTCGTTCTGGAAGCGGCGAGCGGCACCTCCGTCGTTGGTGAAGATGGCGGTGCCGTTGCCGTACCGGTTGGAGTTCACCATCTCGACGGCCTCGTCGTAGCTGTCCGCGCGCACGACCGACAGCACCGGCCCGAAGATCTCGTCGGTGTAGATCGTCATGTCCGTGCCGACGTGGTCGAAGAGCGTCGGGCCGAGCCAGAACCCGCTCGCCTCACCGTCGATCGGGTGGTTCCTGCCGTCCACGACCAGCGCGGCACCGGCCTCGACACCGGCGTCCAAATAGGACGTGACCTTGTCCCGGTGCACGCCGGTGACCAGCGGTCCCATCTCGCACGACGGCCCGGAGCCCACCTTGACGTCGGCGATCCGCGACTTGATCTTCTCCACCAACGAGTCACCGACCGTGCCGACGGCCACGACGACCGAGATCGCCATGCACCGCTCCCCCGCCGACCCGAACCCGGCGGACACCGCGGCGTCCGCGGCCAGGTCCAGGTCGGCGTCGGGCAGCACGACCATGTGGTTCTTGGCGCCGCCCAACGCCTGCACGCGCTTGCCGTGCGAGGTGCCGGTTTCGTAGACGTACCGAGCGATCGGCGTCGAGCCGACGAACGAGATCGCCTTCACCGCCGGGTGCTCCAGCAGCCGATCGACGGCCACCTTGTCGCCGTGCACGACGTTCAGCACACCGTCCGGCAGCCCGGCCTCCGCGAACAGCTCGGCGAGGAAGATCGACGCCGACGGGTCCTTCTCCGACGGCTTCAGCACCACCGTGTTGCCGCAGGCGATCGCCGTCGGCACGAACCACAGCGGCACCATCGCCGGGAAGTTGAACGGCGAGATCACCCCGACCACGCCGACCGGCTGCTGGATCGAGTAGACGTCCACCCGCGTCGACGCGTTCTCGCTGAACCCGCCCTTGAGCAGCTGCGGGATCCCGCACGCGTACTCGACCGACTCCAGCGCCCGCTGGATCTCGCCGCCCGCGTCGGACACCACCTTGCCGTGCTCTGCGGAGACGATCCGCGCGAGATCGCCCTTGCGGTCGTTCAGCAGCTCGCGGAACTTGAACATCACCGTTGCGCGTTGCGCCAGCGAGGCGTTGCGCCACGACGCAAACGCTTCCGCGGCGGCCGAGACGGCAGCGTCCACTTCGGACACCGACGCGAACGCGACCTGCGCAGCGACCTTGCCGGTCGTCGGGTCGTAGACGTCCCCGAGCCGTTCGGGCGTGCTTTCCCAGGGCTTGCCGTTGATCCAGTGCTTGATCACGCCTTCTCCACCGCCTGCGCGAGAATCCCCAAAGCCTCTTCCAGTTCGTCCTCGGTCAACGTCATCGGGGGCGCCAGCCGGATCACGTTGCCGTACAGGCCACCCTTGCCGACGAGCAGGCCGCGCGCCTTCGACTCGCTCAGCACCGTCGCCGCGGCACCGCCGTTCGGCTCGCCCTCCGGACCGACGAACTCGACGCCGACCATCAGGCCCTTGCCGCGCACGTCCCCGATGACCGGGTGCTTCTCCGCGAGCTCGCGCAGGCCCCCGAGCAGCCGCGAGCCCAGCTTGGCCGCGTTGGCCTGCAGGTCGTGGTCGAGCAGGTAGTTCACGGTGGCGAGCGCGCCGGCCGTGGAGACCGGGTTGCCGCCGAACGTCGAGATCGAGTTGGCGTTGATCACGTCCATCAGGTCGCCGCGCGCCACCACTCCGCCGATCGCGAGGCCGTTGCCGAGGCCCTTGGCGAACGTCATCGCGTCCGGCACCACGTCGTGCGCCTGGATGCCCCAGAAGTGCTCGCCGGTGCGTCCCCAGCCGGTTTGCACCTCGTCGGAGATGAACAGGATCCCGTACTCGTCCAGGACGTCCTTGAACGCCCGGAACAGGCCGTCGGGCGGGGAGGTGAAGCCGCCGACGCCCTGGATCGGCTCGGCGATCATGCACGCGACGTCGCCGGACGTGGTGGTCTCGATGATCTCGCGCAGGTCGTCGACGCACGCCTTGATGTAGTCGGCGTCGGAGAAGGCCTTGAACGGCGAACGGTAGCGGTAACCGCCGTGCACCCAGCTGACCTTGATCGGCGACAGCGCCGATGCGGACCAACCGCGGTTGCCCGTGATGGCGACCGTGGCGAACGCACGGCCGTGGTAGCTGTTGCGCAACGCCAGCACCTGCTCGCTGCGGCGAGCTTGAGTGGCGAGCATCAGCGCGGTCTCGTTGGCCTCGGTGCCGGAGTTCGTGAAGAACACCTTGGCGTCCGGGATGCCGCTCAGCTGCGCGATCTTCTCGGCGAGCTCGACCTGCGAGCGGATCAGGTAGAGCGTGGAGCTGTGCAGGACGCCGGTGTCGAGCTGCGACCGGATCGCGTCGCTGATCTCCGCGACGTCGTAGCCGATGGCGTTGGTCAGGATGCCCGCGAAGAAGTCCAGGTAGGTCGTGCCCTCGCGATCTGTCACCCGACGCCCGTTGGCGCTCGCGATCTCGATGGGCTCGTCGTAGTAGAGGGCCAGCCACTTCGGCATCACCGCGCGGTGTCGTGCCAGCAGCTCCTTGTGGGCCATCACGTCCTCCAGGGGTCTACGCCTGCCCTCGGAGTCTGGTGCCGCGCCAGGTCCACCGCCATGCACAACCTGTACCCGGATCGGCTGGTTGGCATTACGTTGTGTCCATGTACCCGACCGTCGCCGAAGTCGTCGCTCTCCCGGTGATCCGGCAGGGAAAGCCGCGTTTGGTGGCCGGGTCGGCTGGACTTTCCCGCCGGGTGCGATGGGTGCATGTGGCGGAGATCGCAGACATCGCGCCGCTGCTGCGAGGCGGCGAGCTGGTGCTCACGACGGGCGTGATGCTGCCCGAGTCCGGCCTCGCCCAGTACATCGAGGAGCTGGCCGCGGTGGGCTGCGCCGGACTGGTCATCGAGCTGGGCCGGCGGTGGCGTGACGAGGTGCCGGCCGCTCTGGTGACTGCGGCGGAGCACCACGGGTTACCGCTGCTCACGCTCTCCGAGGAGACGAAGTACGTGGCCGTGACGGAGGCGGTGGTGGCGTTGATCGTGGACGCCCAGCTGGCCGAGCTGCGGGCCGCGGAACAGGTGCACGAGACGTTCACCTCGCTGACCGTCGCCGGGGCCGAGCCGTCCGAGGTGCTGCGCGAGGTGGCCCGCACGTCTGGGCTGGCCGTGGTGCTGGAGACGCTCGGGCACGACGTGCTGGCCTACGACGCGGCCGGGCACGACCCGGTGACGCTGCTGGACGACTGGGCGGCCCGCTCGCGGGCGGTCACGGTGACCGAGCGGACCGCGTACCACGTCGGGTCCGGCTGGTTGATCACGATCGTCGGGGCGCGCGGGGCGGACTGGGGACGGCTGGTGATGGTCTCGCCGGAACCGCCGCCGCACCGGCACGTGGTGGTCGCCGAGCGCGCTGCGTCTGCTTTGGCCGTGCACCGGTTGGTGGCGCGTGATCGTGAATCCCTGGAACGGCAGACGCACCGGACGTTGCTCGCACAGCTGTTGGGGCAGTCTGCCCAGTCACCTGATCTTGGCGCGCGGGCGGCCGCGTTGGGTGTGCCGCTGGAGCGGCGGCAACTGATCGGGGTGGCGATCCGGCCGGTGTCCGTGCTGCAGGGGCAAACGCTTGCCACGCAGGAGGTCCTGCGTGATCTTGCCGAGGCGACCGCGCTGGCCGGGCGGCGGGTGACGGTCGCGGCGCTGGTCGGCGTCGTGGACGACACGTCGGTGCGGGCGCTGCTCTCCGTGCCCATGACCGTTGGCGTGGAAAGCGTGTTGCGCAAGGTCGCGCGCGAGATCCACCGCACGGCGGCGTCGCCGGTGGTGATCGCCGTCGGCACCACCGTCACGTCCACAACGGACGTTCGCCGGTCGCTCGGCGAGGCCGCGCACGTGGCCGGTGCGGCGTTGCGGGCGCCGGGATCGCAGCTCTACCACCGGTTGGACGACGTGCGGTTGCGCGGGCTGCTGCACCTGCTGCGCGAGGACGAGCGGGTGCGGGCGTTCGCGGACCGCGAGCTGGGGCCGTTGCTGGCGCGCGACTCCGCGCAGGGCTCACGGCTGGTGGAGCTGTTGCGGTGCCTGTGCGAGAACGGCGGCAACAAGTCCGCCGCCGCGGGCGCCGCGCACCTGTCGCGGACCGCCTACTACCAGCAGCTGGCGCGGATCGAGCAGGTCCTCGGCGTGTCGCTGGAGGACCCGGAGTCCGTGCTGTCGCTGTACGTCGCGCTGCTGGTGCACGAAATGGGCCCGTGAGGTTCCCACGGGCCCATTTTCGGCGTGCGGATCAGCGAATCAGCCGTTGATCGTCGGCAGGGTGCCCGACAGCACGTTCGGGTTCGGCACGACGCCGTTGGTCGGCAGGTCGGACAGGCTCGGGGCCTTGAAGTCACCGACGTGCGCGTTGCCGGCCAGCGCCTCCGGGTTCGGCAGGGTCGGCAGGGTGCCGAGCTCCGGCGCGACGGGGTTCGGCGCGGTGCGCTCCTGCGCGCCCGGCACGGCCGGGACGGCGGGCAGCGGCAGGTCGCTGACCACGGGGGCCTGGAAGTCGCCGAGGTGGACGGCGCCGACCGACTCGAGCGGGTTCGCGTGCTGCGTGGCGTCGGTGATCACGTTGCCCGCGCCGACCTCGGGCAGGCCACCGGGCAGCTGCGGCGCCTCCACGGCGTTGGCCGAGCCCGCGAGCAGCGGGGCCGCACCGGCGGCGAGAAGAGCGGCGGCGCGGAACAGTCCGGAACGAGACACAGTTTTCCTCAATCTGGTTTTGGGGACCGATCTTCGTATTCATCGGCTGGTTTGGTTCGCCGATTAATCCGCTCGATCGGGTGTTGAGGGACTTGAACCTCACGTGGCGGGAGGTCCTACGGTCGTGGTGTGACCCGTTGGAGCATCGGTGACCTGGCCAAAGCGAGCGGACTGACGGTCCGCACGCTGCACCACTACGACGAGATCGGCCTTGTCGTCGCTTCCGAGCGCACGGCATCCGGTCACCGTCGGTACACACCGGACGACGTCCGGCGCCTCTATCAGGTGAGATCACTGCGCCAGCTCGGTCTTTCCCTGGAAGAGGTCCGATCGGCACTGTCCCGATCGGACTCGCTGCGGCCGCTCTTCCAGGCCCAGCTGGCCGCGTTGACCACGCAGGCCCAGCAGGTGGAGGCGCTGCGGTCGCGACTCACCTCGCTGCTGGACGGGCACACCACCGAGTCCCTTCTGTCCACTTTGGAGATGATGTCCGTGTACGAGAGCTACTTCACCGCCGATCAGCTCACCGATCTGCGATCCCGCGCCGCCGCGATGGGCCCGGAGGCCGTGGAGGCGCTGAAGGCCTCCTGGCTGGAGCTGGTCAAGCAGCTGCGTCAGCACATGACGGACGGCACGCCTGCGAGCGACCCACGCGTCGTTGAGCTGTCACGGCAGTGGGACGCCCTCGGCGCCAAGTTCACCAACGACGATCCTGCAGTCAAGGCCGCGGCGCAGCGTTCGTGGGAGGAGAACAAGACGTCGATCAGCACCCAGATCGGCTGGCCTGCCGACGACGGCCTGGTCGACTACATCGGTGAGGCTCGCGCGGCGAGGTGAACGTTCCGGCGCAAACGCTCGTCCTCTAGGATTACGCCCTCGTCGCGACCAAGGGGGCGTGCGTGACACAACCGCCGACGCCGGGTCCTCACGTGCACAACAGCATCGAGGGCACGGTTCTCGGACCGGCCGTGCAGGCAGGATCGATCCACGGCGGCGTGCACTTCCACGCGCCACCCCAGCCTGTCGGCCCGCCCGTGTACGTGGCGCTTCCTCCGCGACTTCCTCCGCGACCGCCCGCGTGGTTCTGGCCGTTCGTCGGCAAGTGGGTGGTCGCGTTGCTCCCGCTCCTGGGCAGCGCCGCCGCGATCGGCGCGGTCGCCGACGCGATCGCGCAGGGGGCGAACATCTGGGTTCGGCTCCTCCTCGACGTGATGCTGCTGGCGCTCGGTGTGCTCGTGGTCGTCCTGTGGTCCGCGCTGGGCGGCCGCGGCACGGCCGAGCTGCTCGAGCTGGTGCTCGACAAGGTCACTCCCCGCGAACTGGCCGTGAAGGGCACGCCTCAGCTCGTCGCCGTTCTCGTGTCGGCGTGTGCGCTGTCGGTGTCCGCGCTCGTGACGGAATCTCTCGCGGGGAAGGCGAGCCCCGGTGCCAACGGAGCGTTGCTGTTCTTCCTGTTCCTCGTCGTGGTCACCGCGCGGTTGATCGCGCGGCGCGTGTGACGTTGCCGAATCGGCAACTTCCCAAGTGGCCTGTGCGCGGGCTAGTGGCGCGACGCAGAACCTTGGCGGGGTAATCCACGCTCAGCAGGGCACCTCGCGGCACCGCCCCCGCACCCCCATACATCCAGTATGAGGATGCGGGGGCGGCACCACGATGCACCCGTCTGACCGCGAATTCACCCGGCAAGGTTCTGCGCCACACCACTAGGTAGAAATGTCGTCATGTCCGCTGATGACGACACACGCCGCCTGCAAGCCGCCAATCCAACCGGGTGGTTCGAAGATCTCTACGCGGAGGCCGACGCCGGCACGGCCTCCGTCCCCTGGGATCAGCCCCATCCGCAACGACACCTCGTCGAGTGGGCCGCCGGCGTCGACGGCACCGGCCGCCGCGCGCTGGTCGTGGGCTGCGGGTACGGCCGCGACTCGGAGTTCCTGGCCTCGCTGGGCTTCGAGGTCGTCGCGTTCGACATCTCCCCCACCGCCATCGCGGCCGTGCGGGCGCGCTACCCGGACTCGAAGGTCTCCTACGTCGTCGCCGACCTGCTCGACCCGCCCGCCGAGTGGCACCACGCGTTCGACCTGGTCGTGGAGAACATGACCGTGCAGGCACTCCCCGTCGACCTGCACCCTCGAGCCACCGGACGCGTGGCCTGGCTGACCGGATCGACACTGCTCGTGCTGGCCGTCGCCCGCGAGGAGGGACCGGCTCCCGACGGCCCGCCGTGGCCGCTGACGCCCGCGGAGATCATGGCGTTCCAGACGGACGGGTTGCAGGCGCTCAAGGTGCAGCGCGACGAGGTCCGCTGGACCGCGGAGTTCGTGCGCTAACTGGCCATGAACTGGCCACTTATGCCGGACTTCTGCCGCATAGCGTGAATCATGCTCGTTCGTCGGCTGATCGCCCGCCTGCTCGACTGGCTCCTGGTGCTGGTCGTGGCGTGGCCGTTGGTCCACGAACCCATGCTGGTGGTGCTCTGTGCAGCCGTGTACGACGCACTGCTGCTGCGCCTGAACACCCTGGGCAAAGCCCTAACGGGGCTACGGGTCGTGGGCCCCGCGTCCGGCCTGCGTCACCGACGAGCACTGGCCCGCACGCTCATCACGACCGCTCTCCCCGGCGCGGGCGCGGTGCTCGTGCTGACCGGCCTGGGCTGGCGGGAACCGGCGCTGATGACGAGCCTCGGCTGGCAACAGCCGTGGGTCGTCATCGGCGAACACGTGTCGGTGGCGTCAGCGGGGTGGCTCGCGTCGTTGCTACTAGTGAGCGGCCTCGTGATGCTCGTTCTTTCCGCCGTGGAGTCGTTGGACCTGCGCGGGACGCGAACGTGGCACGACCGCAAAGCAGGCACGGCCGTGGTGCGCCTCAAGGTGGCAGACTCCCGCCGGTGAACGTGAACAACGAGATCCACGACAATCGCGGCTTCGCGATCCAGGCGGGTCACGTCAATTCCATCACCATCACCTCACCTGAGCCACTCCCGACCGCGCTGGACGGCCTGAACGAGGCGACGAAGGCGTTCACCGGGCGCGACGAGGAACTGGCCGAGCTGAACGGCGCCGGTGGGCTGACCGTCGTGTCGGGCCTCGGCGGAGTCGGCAAGACCGAGCTGGCGCTGCGCTACGCCGAAAGCGGGGAGTTCCCCGGCGGCAAGCTGTTCATCGACCTCCAGGACTACGACGACGAACGCCGGGTCACGCCGGCGACCGCGTTGGAGGGGTTCCTGTCCGAGCTGGGCGTGCGGGGGAGATCCCGCCGACCGAAGCGGCCCGCACAGCCTTGTTCCGCACCATCACTGCTTCTCGCGAGCCGATGCTCGTCATCATCGACAACGCACGGTTCGTACAGCACGTACGCCCGTTGCTGCCCAACAAACACCGCACGATCGTCACCAGCAGGCACCGGCTCGCCGCCCTCGACGACGCCCACCACCTCGAACTGGGCGTGCTGCCACCGGACGAGGCCACCGCGCTCGTGGGCGATTCCGAGCTGGCGGAGCTGTGCGGACGGCTGCCGCTGGCGTTGCGCATCATGGCGGCGCTGCGGCGCAGGGACCCCGGCCACGACTGGGCGGCCGAACTCCGCAAGGTGAGGCTGGACCTGCTGGACGACGGCGAAGAACGATCCGTGCGCGCCGCGTTCGAACTCTCCTACCGTGCTCTCAAGGAGGAGCAGCGCCACCTGTTCCGGCTCTCCGTCGTGAGCCCGGCCAGCGAGGTGACGGCCGAAGCCGCGGCGGTGCTCACCGGGGGCACCGAGGCCAGGGCGCGCAAGCTGGTGCGGGAACTGCGCACCGCCCACCTGCTCGAACCCGGCGACCGCTTTCACGACCTGGTTCGGGAGTTCGCATACGAACGCCTGCGTGAGGAGGAAACGCAGGAGACCCGCGACCAGGCGTGGTCCCGCCTCATCCGCCACTTCGCCAACCGCGCCGAGCAGATGGACGACGCACTCGACACGCCCAAGCAGGCCGAGGCGCTGCACTGGTTCGACAGGCACAGGTCGATGTTCATCAACCTGGCGCTTTGCGCGATCTCGTTGCGGCGGTTCCGCGATGGAGGACGGCTCGCCTTCTCCGTGCACCGCTACCTCGGAGCACGTGGTCACCTCGACGACCTGGTGAAGGCGGACAGTCTCGCCATGAGCGCGGGCATGAACCTGCGCGATCCCTGGGCGACAGCGATCGCGCAGGTGCAGTTCGGGCACACCAAGCTGCGAACCGGAGACGACGGAGGCGCACTGGGAGATCTCCACCAAGCCTGGAAGGTCGTGCGGAACAGCCAGAACCTGGCGCTGGTCCAGTACGCGCTGGAAGGCCTGATCGAGGCATACGAGCGCAACGGCAGGACAGACGACGCGCGACTGGCGGCCGCAGACCTCGAGCGGCTCAGAGCCGATTCCCGATGAACCGCAACGCTTCCGGCAGCACCCGGCGCCAGTAGCCGCCGTCGTGCGCACCGTGGTCGAACGACCCGGCCGCGCCGATCTCCTCCGCCAGGTTCCCGCGCCGCGTCGTGGAACGGATCCTCCTGCCCGCACCAGATGCCGACCGGTGACGTGATCGCGGACGCGTGCCGCAGCGGTTCGTGCTGCCCCCACACCTCACGCGAGGCGAACCCGTTGATCCGCCGGGCGTCGTCCCACGTCGGTAACAACGCGCACCCCGAACCCGCCCATCGACACGCCCAGAGCGGCCTCGAACGGCACCGGCGGCGTCAACCCGACCCAGTAGTCCTCGCCGCCGTTGATCACCGCACGCCGGAACGACGCGCCGTTGAGGAACCGCAGCAACCCTGAGGTCGCGCTGCAGCGAGAACTCACCTGACCAGACGCGCCGGGCAACCTACGGGGGTCCGGGGGCTTTCCCCCGGCCTGGGGGCTGGGGGCGCGGCCCCCAGGACGCACGGCGGAAGTGTCCGGCTGACGCGTTCCGGCAGCAC
>NZ_JBSGXZ010000049.1:0-25385 GCF_053610285.1 Lentzea sp. NPDC054927 | reverse complement strand
CAACTTCAAACAGCGCCGGCGAAACTCGTTGTTGCCGGGTGTGATCCCCCCGGCGTGGGGTCTGGGGGCTCGGCCCCCAGGAGACACGGCGGAAGAGACCGGCTGACGCTTTCCGTCAGCACACCTCTCCCACTCTGAAGCGACACAATGTGCGCGGATCATGACAAGCGTGGACACTCTGACACTGCCACACCTGCGGCAGCGGACCCAGGATTCCGGGATGGAACCGACCGCGTTCGCGTTGTTTCAGCAGCGTAACAGGGGGTTGAACGATGGCAGTTGAGTCCTCACCGCCCCAGGTCACACCTGACGGCCGCGTCGAACTGAGCGACGTGGGTCCCATCGAAGACAGCCGGTTCTACAACCCCGAGCTCGCGCCCGTGCCCATCGAGCAGCGGACGTGGACGACGTACAACTTCTTCGCGCTGTGGATGGGTATGGCGCACAACATCCCCAGTTACACGCTGGCCGCGAGTTTGATCGCGCTGGGCATGGACTGGATCCAGGCGTTCCTCACGATCACGCTGGGCAACCTGATCGTGCTGGTTCCCATGCTGCTCAACAGCCACGCCGGCACGAAGTACGGCATTCCGTTCCCGGTGTTCGCGCGCGCCTTCTACGGCATTCGGGGTGCCAACCTCGTCGCGCTGCTGAGGGCCTTCATCGCGTGCGCCTGGTTCGGCATCCAGACGTGGGTCGGTGGCAAGGCGCTGCACGTGATCATCGGCCGGCTGGCGGGTGACGGGTGGTCGAAGGCGTCCGCAGTCGGTGGGCAGCCGTGGACGTTGTGGTTGTGCTTCTTCGGGTTCTGGGTCGTGCAGATGCTGGTCATCTGGCGCGGCATGGAGGCGATCCGGCGATTTGAGAACTGGACGGCGCCGCTGGTCAGCGTCGGGTTCCTGATCCTGCTCGGGTACGTGCTGGTGAAGGCGGGCGGGTTCGGGCCGATCCTGCACCAGGGCAGCACGCTCGGCTGGGGTCCCGACTTCTGGAAGGTCTTCTTCCCCTCGCTGATGGGCATGATCGCGTTCTGGTCGACGCTGAGCCTCAACATGCCGGACTTCACGCGGTTCGGCGGCTCGCAGAAGAAGCAGGTGACCGGGCAGATCCTCGGTCTGCCGACCACGATGTCGTTCATCGCGATCGTCGCGATCCTGACGACGTCCGGTGCGCAGGCGCTGTACGGCGAGGCGATCTGGGACCCGGCGGACCTGGCGTCCCGGTTCGACAACACGCTGCTCGTGCTCATCGCGCTGATGTCGCTGGTGCTGGCCACCATCTCGGCGAACCTCGCGGCGAACGTCGTCAGCCCCTCCTACGACTTCTCGAACGCGTTCCCCAAGCGCATCACGTTCGCGATCGGCGGCCTGATCACCGGTGTGGTCGGCATCCTGATCCAGCCGTGGCGGCTGATCTCCGACCCGAGCATCTACATCTTCGCGTGGCTCGGGTTCTACGGCGGTCTGCTGGCGAGCGTGGCCGGGGTGTTCGTAGCCGGGTACTGGGTGATCAAGAAGACCCAGCTCGAGCTCGCCGACCTCTACCTCGACGGGCGGGGTGCGTACTGGTTCAACGGCGGCTGGAACTGGCGTGCTGTCGTGGCGACGCTCGTGGGCTCGGTGCTCGCGGTCGGCGGCGCCTACGGTGGGCCGTTCCCGGCTGATGGCTTGATTCCGTTCCTCAAGCCGCTCTACGACTACAACTGGGTCATCGGTTTCGCGGCCGGTTTCCTCGTTTTCTTTGCTCTCAGGGGCAACACGGAGAACACCGCAAAGGAGAAGACCAGGTGAGCAACATCATCCGAGCGGCGCTCGTCCAGCAGAAGTGGACGGGCGACAAGGAGTCGATGATCGCGAACGCGGTCGAGCACATCCGCAACGCCGCTTCCCAAGGCGCGCAGGTGTTGTGTCTCCAGGAGCTCTTCTACGGCCCGTACTTCTGCCAGGTGCAGGACGCGGACTTCTACTCCTACACCGAGTCGATCCCCGACGGCCCCACGACGGAGCTGATGAAGGAGGTCGCCGCGCAGAACAACATCGTGCTGATCGTGCCGATGTACGAGGTGGAACAGTCGGGCGTCTACTACAACACCGCCGCCGTGATCGACGCGGACGGCACCTACCTCGGCAAGTACCGCAAGAACCACATCCCGCAGGTCAAGGGTTTCTGGGAGAAGTTCTACTTCAAGCCGGGCAACCTCGGTTACCCCACGTTCGACACGGCGGTCGGCCGGATCGGCGTCTACATCTGCTACGAACGCCACTTCCCCGAGGGGTGGCGGGCTCTGGGGCTGGGCGGCGCGAAGATCGTGTTCAACCCGTCGGCCACCAGCAGGTCGCTGAGCGAGTACCTGTGGAAGCTGGAACAGCCCGCCGCGGCCGTCGCGAACGAGTACTTCGTCGGCGCGATCAACCGGGTCGGCGTGGAACCGTTGGGTGACAACGAGTTCTACGGGCAGACGTACTTCGTGTCGCCGCGCGGCCAGCTCGTCGGAGAAGCCGCGTCCGACACCGAGGAAGAGCTCGTGGTGCGCGACCTCGACCTGGACCTGCTGACCGAGGTCCGCGACACGTGGGCGTTCTACCGCGACCGCCGTCCCGACACCTATGAGGGCCTGGTGACGCCGTGAGTGTTCTGATCCGCAACGGCCTGGTCGTCAACGCGACCGGCTCGCACGCGGCCGACGTGCTGATCGACGGCGAGCACATCGCCGCTCTGGTCACGCCGGGGTTCGAGGTGCAGGCCGACGAGATCATCGACGCCGCCGGGAAGTACGTGATCCCAGGCGGGATCGACGTGCACACGCACATGGAGATGCCGTTCGGCGGCACCCAGTCCGCGGACACCTTCGAGACCGGCACGACCGCGGCGGCGTGGGGCGGCACCACCACGATCGTCGACTTCGCCGTGCAGCCCAAGGGAAGCAGTCTGCTGTCCACTCTGGACAAGTGGCACACCAAGGCGGACGGCAACTGCGCCGTCGACTACGGCTTCCACATGATCATCTCCGATGTGAACGACCAGTCGCTCAAGGAGATGGAATCCTGCATCGCGCAGGGCGTGAACAGCTTCAAGATGTTCATGGCCTACCCCGGCGTCTTCTACGCCACGGACGGCGAGATCCTGCGCGCCATGCAGAAGGCGCGCGAGACCGGCGCCACGATCATGATGCACGCGGAGAACGGCATCGCGATCGACCAGCTCGTCGCACAGGCGCTGGCCAACGGCCTGGGCGACCCGGTGCAGCACGGTCTGACCCGGCCGCCGGAGCTGGAGGGCGAGGCCACCTCGCGCGCCATCCAGCTGGCGAAGGTGACCGGTTCCCCGTTGTACATCGTGCACCTGTCGGCCGCTCAGGCGCTGGACGCGGTGACGGCGGCACGGGACACGGGCCAGAACGTGTTCGCCGAGACGTGCCCGCAGTACCTGTACCTGTCACTGGAGGACCTGGCCAGGCCGGGTTTCGAGGGTGCGAAGTACGTGGCCTCGCCTCCGTTGCGCCCCAAGGAACACCAGTCGTCGCTGTGGCGCGGGCTGCGCACCAACGACCTGTCCGTCGTGAGCACCGACCACTGCCCGTTCTGCTTCAAGGACCAGAAGCAGCTGGGCGTCGGCGACTTCTCCAAGATCCCCAACGGCATGCCGGGCGTCGAGCACCGCGTCGACCTGCTGCACCAAGGAGTCGCGAAGGGCGAGATCACCCGCGAACGCTGGGTCGAGATCGTCTCCACGACCCCGGCGCGGATGTTCGGCATGTACCCGCGCAAGGGCGTGATCGCACCGGGCGCCGACGCGGACGTCGTGATCTACGACCCCGCGGCGACCCAGACGATCTCCGCCGAAACCCACCACATGGCCGTGGACTACTCGGCCTACGAGGGCTTCGAGGTCGCGGGCAAGGTGGACACCGTGTTCTCGCGTGGCCGCAAGGTGATCGCCCACGGCGCCTACCACGGCTCGACGGGGCACGGCCGGTTCGTGTCCCGCGACCTCAACCAGTACCTCGTCTGAGAAAGGGCGTCATCCGTGGACTTCGGCATCGTGCTGCAGACCGACCCGCCGGCGCGGGACGTGGTGGAGGGCCTCCGTGCCGCCGAGGACTGCGGCTTCCGCTACGGCTGGACGTTCGACTCCTGCGTGCTGTGGCAGGAACCGTTCGTCATCTACTCGCAGGTGCTGGCCGCGACCAAGGACCTGGTCATCGGCCCCATGGTCACCAATCCGTCCACTCGCGACTGGTCGGTGACGGCATCGCTGTTCGCGACGCTGAACGACATGTTCGGCAACCGCACGGTCTGCGGCATCGGCCGGGGCGACTCGGCCCGCCGCGTGATCGGGCAGAAGCCGGCAACGCTCGCGACCCTGGGCGACGCGATGCACGTGATCAAGGAGCTCGCCGAGGGACGCGAGGTCGAGCACCACGGCACACCTGTGCGGATTCCGTGGGTGCGCAACGGAAAACTCGAGATGTGGATGGCCGCGTACGGTCCCAAGGCGCTGAAGATGGTCGGCGAGCAGGCCGACGGTTTCATCCTGCAGACCGCCGACCCGGACATCGCGCGCTGGACGATCGGCTCGGTCCGCGAGGCAGCGGTCGCCGCCGGGCGTGATCCGTCGGCCATCACGATGTGCGTGGCGGCACCTGCCTACGTCGGGACTGATCTCCCCCATCAGCGGGATCAGTTGCGGTGGTTCGGCGGGATGGTCGGCAACCACGTCGCGGACCTCGTGGCGCGGTACGGGGACTCGGGCGCCGTGCCCAAGGCCCTGACCGACTACATCAAGGACCGCGAGGGTTACGACTACTCCCACCACGGCAAGGCGGGCAACCGGTCGACCGACTTCGTGCCGGACTCGATCGTCGACCGCTTCTGCCTGATGGGACCGGAGTCCGCGCACGTCGAGCGGTTGCAGGAGCTCAAGGAGATCGGCGTCGACAACTTCGCGTTGTACCTGATGCACGACGAGAAGGACAAAACCCGCGACGCCTACGGTTCCGCGGTCATCTCGGCCGTGTAGACACTGATCGGCCGTGTCCGCGGGTTCGGCGGACACGGCCGATCTGTTTCGGTTTAATGGTTTGATGTCTGACGAAGCCGAGCCGCTGTCCGTGCGGAACACCGTGCACGGCGACGTGCACGGCGACAACGTGCAGATCGGCTACATCGGCGGCGACTTCACGCTGCACCAGCACGCGAAAACGCGACCTCCCGCCGAGCTGCCGCTGCGGATCGGTGTGGTGCCGCAGCGGCCGGCTTCCTTCCAGCACCGGCCGCACGCCATCGGCGACTTCGTCACCGTGTTCACCGGAATGGGTGGCGTGGGCAAGACCCACCTCGCCGCCGACCTGGTCCAGCGCGTCTGGGACCAGGGCGTGATCAAGCTGCTGATCTGGGTCACGGCCAGCTCGCGCGAGGCGATCGTCTCCACCTACGCCGAGGCCGCGGCCGAGCTCACCGGGCGGGACGACCTCGGACCGGAGCGGGGCGCGCGCAGGCTGCTGGAGTGGCTGGCGCGCAACGAGGTGTCGTGGTGCGTGGTGCTCGACGACCTCCAGGACCCCGCCGACCTCGACGGGCTGTGGCCGCCGAGCTGCCTCAACGCCAAAGTGCTGGTCACGACCCGGCGCCGGGACGCGGCCCTGCTGGCGGACGGACGGCTGGTGGTCGAGGTCGACACCTTCAGCGAGACCGAGGGGCTCGCCTACCTCCAAGCCGTGCTGGGAGGTCAGCCGTCGTTGCTCGACGGTGCTGCCGAGGTCGCGCACGCGTTGGGCGGCCTGCCGGTGGCACTGGCCCAGGCCGGCGCGTACGTCCTGGACCGGCACCTCACCTGCGCGGAGTACCTGGCGAGGCTCCGGTTCCGCAAGGGCGACGCGGACGAGCACCAGGCCGCGGTGGCGGCGACCTGGGCGTTGTCGATGGAGCAGGCCGAACTGCTGCGGCCGCGCAAGGTCGCCGGGCGGCTGCTCGACCTCGCGAGTGTCCTGTCCCCCAACGGCATTCCGCTCGCCGTGCTCACCGGGCCGTCCGTGCGGGACCACCTCGCCTCGGCCACGGGCTACCGGCTCGACGAGGCCGGCGTGCGGGACGTGCTCGCCGGCCTGCACCGGCTCAGCCTGATCACGCTGGACAGCGGCGAGGTGCGGATCCACGGCCTGGTACAGCGCGCCCACCGCGACACGTGGAACACCAAGCAGGAGAAGAAGGTCGTCCGTGCCGCCGCCGACGCGCTGGAGGACATCTGGCCGGCGGCCGCCGCCGAACGCAGCGACGACTGGGGAAACGTCCTGCGCACGAACGCCAAGGCGCTCGTCGCCGCCGGTGCCACGCACCTGCAGGGCAAGGACCCGCACATGCTGCCGACCACGCTCGGCAACAGCCTCGGGTTCTGCGGGCTCGTCGCGGAGGCCGCGGACCACTTCGACCGCCTCTACCAGGCGGCGGTCCAGAGCAGCGGCCCGTACGACTTCTTCGCGCTGGCCGCGCTGAGCCACCGGGCCCAGTGGCGGCGCAAGGCAGGCGATCTGGCCGGTGCCCTCGCCGACTTCGAGCAGCTCTTCTCCAACCACCACCGGGTCCGGCGCGGCGACCGCACCAACATGCTCATGATCGTGATGACCTCCCAGCACGACTACGCGAACCTGCGCGCGCAGACCGGTGACGTGGCCGGTGCCATCGCCGAGCTGGAGCAGCTCCTCGCCGTGTACCACCAGGTCTACGGACCGGACAGTCCGGACGCGTTGGCGGTCCAGCACGACATCACGTCGTACCGCGCCGAACTCGGTCCCTCCAGCGATTCGCTGGCCGAGCTCGAACAGCTGCTCGCCGTGCAGCTCCGGGCGAACGGGCCTGACGACGTCCGCACACTGGCGGCCCGGCACAACCTCGCGTGCGCCCGAGCCGAAACCGGTGACGTGGCCGGTGCCATCGCCGACCTCGAGCAGCTCGTCG
Organism: Lentzea sp. NPDC054927; assembly: GCF_053610285.1. Lineage (NCBI taxonomy): Bacteria > Bacillati > Actinomycetota > Actinomycetes > Pseudonocardiales > Pseudonocardiaceae > Lentzea > Lentzea sp. NPDC054927. Next base: position 18,432 of record NZ_JBSGXZ010000049.1, on the reverse strand, counting down.
CCGATTCGACCAGGGCGCAGGGCCCCGACCATCCGCGGACCCTGACCACCCGGTCCGTTCTCTGCGACGCTCGCGCGATGGCAGGAGATCGCGGACGTGCGCTGGCGGACTTCGAGGTCCTGCTCGCCGATCGCATCAGGGTGCTCGGTCCCGGCCATCCCGACGTCGAGGCCACTCGTGGCGCGATGGCTTTCTGGCAGCAGGCCTGAAGGTCAGCGGACCGTGCGGGTCTCGCCGTTCCACTCCTCGCCGAGGGTCGGCAGGAGTTCGGCCAGCTGCACCGGATACACGGTGTCCTCTGTGGACTCCAGCTCCGCCGCGGTCCACCAGCGGTAGGCCGAGATGCTGTGTTCCTCGACGTCGTTGAACCCCGAGGTGTCGACCTCGAGCCCGTCCACGGACGCGTGGAAGAACCACTCCTCCGCGTCGAAGGTCTGGCCGTCGAAGCTGAACACCGCGCGACGGCGCCAGATCGGGCCGGTCAACTGTTCCGGCGCGAGCTTCACGCCGGTCTCCTCGAACGCCTCGCGCACGGCCGTGTCGCGCAGTTCCTCGCCGTCCTCGACGCCGCCGCCGACGGTGAACCAGAAGAGTTCCTGCGGTCGTGCGGGGTCGAAACCCTGGAACAGCAACACACGACCGGCGGTGTCGGTCAGGACGACCCTGGCCGACGGGCGGGGCGTGAGCATCACGGCGGCCGACGGGGCGGTGGGCTCGGCGATCTCGAAGTACGACGGCTGGGGCGCGGTGCCGGCGAGGCGCAGCCAGCGCACGACGCGGCGGCGGCGCTGCAACAACGTGTCGCGCACGGCGTCGTTGTGCACGCGGCGGGCGAGCATGACGCGTTCCTCGGCGTCGGACAGTTCGGCGGCCAGAGCGGCTGGCAGTGCCGTGCGGTCCAGGGCGCCCAGCAGGCCGGAGAGCTCGTTCTCGGCGAGCTCGCGTTCGGCACGGGTCGCGGACTCGGCTTTGGACGCCGCCGCCGACAGTTCGGGGTCGAGCAGGGCGCGGGTCACGACGGCGCGGCGGGCCAGTGCGGCGTCGACGGCGGCCCAGGCGGCGTCGGTGCGGACGTGCAGGCGGTCGAGGCGGTTCGCGATCGACAGGATCCAGGCGGCCAGCAGGAGCGTGACCAGCACGATGATCAGCGCCGTGGTCACGCCTCGCTCACCCCGCACGGGTCAGCCGCGAGCATCCTGGCGGCGAGCAGCGCGGTGCCCACGCCTCGCGCATACCGGCACGGGTCAGCGGCAGGCAGGCTGGCGGCAAGCAGCGCGGTGCTCATACCTCGCCACCCCGACACGGGTCAGCGGCAGGCAGGCTGGCCGCGAGCAACGCGGTGCTCATACCTCGCCCACCCCGACACGGGTTAGCCGCGAGCATCCTGGCGGCGAGCAGCGCGGTGCTAACGCCTCGCCCACACCGGCAGGGGTCAGCGGCGGGCAGGCTGGCGGCGAAGAGCACAGCGGTCACGCCTCGCTCACCCGGCGCGGGTCGGCGGCGATGGCGGTCTCGTAGACGCGCAGCACCTGGCTCGCGACGACGGACCAGTCGAAGGCTTGCACGCGTTGGGAAGCGATGTCGACGTACTCGGCGCGCAGAGCGGAGTCGTGCAGCACCGAGCGGAGTGAGTCGGCGAGGGCCTTGGCGTCGCCGACGGGAAACAGCTCGCCCGCCTTGCCGTCGTCCAGCACGCGGCGGAACGCGTCGAGGTCGCTCGCCACCACCGCGGTGCCGGCGGACATGGCCTCGGTGAGGATGATGCCGAAGGACTCGCCGCCGGTGTTCGGGGCGACGTAGACGTCGACGCTGCGCAGCATCCTGGCCTTCTCGACGTCGTCGACCTGGCCGAGCAGGTCCACGCGATCGGCGAACGGCCCGTCGAACGACGTCTCGCCGCGGCCCACGACCAGCAGGCGCAGGTCGGGGAACTCGTCCGCGATCAGCCCGAACGCCTCCCACAGCAACGGCATGCCCTTGCGCGGCTCGTCGTAGCGGCCGACGAACCCGATGGTGCCGCCCGGCCGCGGGTAGCCGTCCAAAGTGGACGCCGAGGCGAAGAAGTCGACGTCGACGCCGTTCGGGATCTCCACCGCGTCACCGCCGAGGTGCTCGACCTGGACGCGCCGGGCCAGTGCCGACACGGCGATGCGGGCGGTGACCTTCTCCAGGAACGGCTGCAAGAAGCCCTGGAGCGCCGACAGCATCTTGGAACGCGGCGTCGAGGTGTGGAACGTGGCGACGATCGGACCGTCGGCGACCACCAGCGCCAGGAACGACAGCGATGGCGCCGTGGGCTCGTGCAGGTGCAGGACGTCGAAGTCGTGGTCGTCGATCCAGCGGCGCACACGCGCGTACGAGACGGGGCCGAAACTGAGGCGCGCCACGGATCCGTTGTACGGGATGGCCACCGCGCGGCCCGCAGAGGTGACGAACGAGGGCAGTTCCTGGTCGTCGTCGGCGGGAGCGAGGACGTCCACCGTGTGCCCGAGGCCGATGAGTGCGCGCGCGAGGTCGACGACGTGGGCCTGCACTCCCCCCGGCACGTCCAAGGAGTACGGGCAGACGATACCGATCTTCACCTGGCCACGACCTTCACCCGACCACGACCTTCACCGCGAGAGCCTCCTGGCGAGCGCGGCCCGCCGGCTCTCCGGCAGGTCGGCGAGCCAAAGCTGCTGCAGCATGTGCCAGTCGGCGGGGTGGGCGGCGATGTCGGCGGCGAACACGTCCGCGACGGCCTGCGTGGCGGCCTGCACGGTGCTGACCTTGATCGGCGGGTGGATGCGGAAGTGCCAGCCGTCCTCGGTGAACCAGCAGCCGACCGGGAGCAGCGCGGCTCCCGTCGTGGCGGCCAGATGCGCGGGACCGGCGGGCATCAGCGTCTGTTCGCCGAAGAACGTCACGGGAACGCCGGACGAGGTCAGGTCGCGGTCGGCGAGCAGGCACACGACCTTGTTGGCCCGCAGGCGTTCGGCGAGCACCGTCGCGGGTGGACGGTCGCCGCCGTTGAGCGGCAGCACCTCGAACCCGAGGGTCTCGCGGAACTCCACGAACTTGCGGTACAGCGACTCGGGCTTCAACCGCTCGGCAACGGTCGTGAACGTGCCGGAGTGCCCGACCAGCCAGACGCCGGCCATGTCCCAGTTGCCGCTGTGCGGAAGGGCGACGACCGCGCCGGTGCCTTCCTGCAGCGCCGCGTCGAGGTTCTCGACGCCGGACACCTGCGAGTTGCACTTCTCGTAGGCGGCGCGGAGGTCCATCGACGGCAGCCGGAACGCCTCGCACCAATAACGCGCGTACGACCGCAGCGAATCGCGCACGAGTTCGTCGAGCTCTTCCTCGCCCGCCTGCGGCACGACCCGGCGCAGGTTCGTGCGCAACTGCTCGACGCCCGCGCCCTTGCGTTTCGCCGCGTAATCGGCGCCCGCCTGGAACAGCGCACGGGCCCACGACTGCGGCAACAACCGAATCAGCCGCCACCCGGCGGTGTATCCGAGGGTCGCGAGGTTCACGCGGCCTCCCGCGCCGACTTCGCCACGGCGAAGATCCGCTGCAGCACCGTCGCCACGGTCATGACCGCGAGCAGCCACAACGAGATGTCCATCAGGTACGGCACGCCCAGCCCCTGCACGCCGGCCCCGACCAGGGCGACGATGAACCGCTCCGCCCGCTCGGCCAGGCCACCGTCCGCGCTCAGGCCGGACGCGTCGGCGCGCGCCTTCACGTACGAGATGACCTGTGAGGCGACCAGGCAGATGAACCCGGCGGCGGCGGTCCAGCGGTTGCCGGTGTCGAACGCGTACCAGGTGAGCGCGGCGAACAGCGCCCCGTCCGCGATGCGGTCGCAGGTGGCGTCGAGCACGGCACCGAACTTCGTGGGCCCCTGCGCGCGGGCCATGGCCCCGTCGATCAGGTCGAGCAGCACGAAGAACGTCACGAGCGCGCAGCCGAGGAACAGCTGCCCGCGGGGGATGAACCACAGCGCGCTGGCGACGGCACCGATCGTGCCGGCCACCGTGACGGCGTTGGGCGTGAGGCCACGCGCCAGCAGCCACGCCCCGATCGGATCGGTGACGCGCGAGACGGACGCGCGGGCAAAGATGTTCAGCATGGCGTGTCGCAGCCTAGCTGGACTGGTGAAACGCGCTGCTCGCGGGTGAGGGGCCGGGCCTTGCGGAGTTGGCCGGGCGAGAAACAGGCGCGGCGACGTGTCAGCCGAACCGCGAGCCCCCTGAAACATCCCCCAAAGCCGAGAAGCTGGCTGGCGAGCACTGTCCGGTGATTGACAGCACCCGCGAGCGAACCCTCTCTAACCGAGCCGGCGGTGATCCTCGGCGATGCGTTTCAGCAACGCCTGCAACTCCTCTCCCCGAACCGCCAGTCTCTCCAGCCGTCCGAACAACGCGAGGTACTCCCGCACGTCGAGCGGATCGGTGATGGTCGCGTTGCCGGTCAGCACGCTGACCGTGACAACGCGCTCGTCGTAGATGTGGAAACCGTGCAGGGCGACCACGTTCGCGTCAGCCGACCACGGCACAACACCGAGGCGTACGTTCGGGCGGCGCTGTATCGCGGCCAGGTGTTCCACCTGTTCCGCCATCAGGTCCGCCGAACCCATTCGCCAGCGCAGCGCGCTCTCGGAAAGCAAGAACACGAACTGCTTGGCCAAGTCGTCCATCCGGGAACGCCGGATGCGCAGGGCGGCCACCGCGGCCTCCTGCTCCGACTGCGGCATCGTCCCCAGCACCACCCGCAGGTAGGACTCGGACTGCAACAACGCGGGAACCAGGTTTACCTGGAAGAACCTCGATGTCGCCGCCCGCGCCTCCACGCGGCTGATCGTCTGCTGGTGGCGGTGCGCCCCTCGGTGCAGCACGACGCGGCGGGTTTCCGCCTCCGCGTGCAGCGACCTGGCGAGTTCGACCAGTTCGATGCGCGTCTCTCTCGTCGCGGAGAGTTCCGCTACGAGACGCTCCACGTCGGTGACGGACGGGAGCAGCATGCCGTTCTCGATCTTCGACAGCTTGGACTGGCTCATCCCGGTGGCACGGGCGGTGGCCGTGCCGGTCATCTTCGCCTCGGTGCGCAACCGGCGTAACTCACGCGAAAGCCGTTCTCTCGCTAATCGCGAACGCTCAGGTGCGGTCATGTTCGCACCGTAACCATCTGCACACGTTGAGACGATCGGCCATCGGCGGGGACTTGACTCGCAGTTGACACCTCCAGGTGGGTGATCTCACGCACCTGGAATCGTTTTGTGCTGGCGTTACGTCTCGATCGGTTGACCAGAAACACCCAAAAGTTGTAACCGGACCATTCCCTGCGACGTGGAAACCACGCGGATTGTCCTACCCGGACAACCCGGCGTGGCTTTTGTCACTCTTTTGTCCAGGAATTGGTACGGATTTCAATCACACCACCGGCTAAACGCGGCGTTTAGTCAAACGGACTTACGTCCGCGCAATACCGCACGCACACCGAACCCGATGGCGCCGAGGATGAGCAAGAAGCCGATGAGCCCGAGACCCGGCGCGTCGTCGTAATCGGCGTACATGATGGCGCCGACGCCCAGAGCGACGACGAGGACACAACCCACCAAGGGCAGCAGCAGTCTAGGCATAGATCGACTATCGCCCGCCATCTATCGAAAGTCAACAGATAGCGAGCGCAAGTCGATCAATCCGGCCTAGTTCAGCCGACCGCCTTCCAGCCGTCGGCCAGCAGCTGACGGGTCTCCCCCAGCAGCTGCGGCAGCACTTTGGTGTGCCCGATGACCGGCATGAAGTTCGCGTCCCCGCCCCACCGCGGCACGACGTGCTGGTGCAGGTGCGCGGCAATCCCGGCGCCTGCGACGACACCCTGGTTCATGCCGACGTTGAACCCGTGCGGCGCCGCCACGTGCCGCGCCACCCGCATCGCCTTCTGCGTGAACGCGGCGAACTCCGCGGTCTCCGAGAGAGTCAGGTCCGTGTAGTCCGGCACGTGCCGATACGGCAGCACCATCAGATGACCGGGGTTGTACGGGTAGAGGTTCAAAACAGCGAAGACCTCGGCACCGCGAGCGATGATCAGCCCGTCCGAGTCGTCCAACTCGACAACGCGGCAGAACGGGCAGCCGGAAGGTTCGTCGCCGTCCGCCTTGCCCTCGCCCTTTACATAGGACAAGCGGTGCGGAGTCCACAAACGCTGCAAAGCGTCGTGGACCCCGACACCGTCCTGTTCCGAGAACTCGGACGTCACGAGAGCAGTTCCGCCGTGGGCGAGGCGTTCTCCCGGCGCCCGACCCACTCGACGATCTGCTCCACCGCCCGATCCACCGGCACACCGTTGATCTGCGTGCCGTCCCGGAACCGGAACGACACCGCGTTCGCTTCCACGTCCTTGGCGCCGGCCAGGAGCATGAACGGCACCTTCTGCATGGTGTGGGTGCGGATCTTCTTCTGCATGCGGTCGTCGGAGGCGTCGATCTCGACCCGGATGCCCGCCTTCTTCAGCACCTCGCGCACCGCGAACAGGTGATCGGCGTTCTCGCTGGTCACCGGGATGCCCACGACCTGCACCGGAGCGAGCCACGCCGGGAACGCGCCCGCGTAGTGCTCGGTCAGCACGCCGAAGAACCGCTCGATCGAGCCGAACAGCGCGCGGTGGATCATGATCGGCTGCTGACGCGAGCCGTCCGGCGCGGTGTACTCGAGCTCGAACCGCTTGGGCTGGTTGAAGTCCAGCTGGATGGTCGACATCTGCCACGAGCGGCCGATGGCGTCCTTCGCCTGCACGGAGATCTTCGGGCCGTAGTACGCGGCGCCACCGGGGTCCGGGACCAGCTCCAGGCCGGAGTCGACCGCGGCCTGGCGCAGCGTCTCGGTCGCCTCCTCCCACTCCGCGAGGTCGCCGATGAACTTCGGCGAGTCGTCGCGGGTGGAGAGCTCCAGGTAGAAGTCGCTCAGGCCGTAGTCGGCGAGCAGGTCGAGCACGAACTTGAGCAGCGACCGCAGCTCGCCCGGCATCTGCTCCTTGGTGCAGTAGATGTGCGAGTCGTCCATCGTCAGGCCGCGCACGCGGGTGAGGCCGTGCACGACGCCGGACTTCTCGTACCGGTAGACCGTGCCGAACTCGAACAGGCGCAGCGGCAGCTCGCGGTACGAACGCCCGCGCGACCTGAAGATCAGGTTGTGCATCGGGCAGTTCATGGCCTTGAGGTAGTAGTCCTCGCCCTCGAACTCGATGGGCGGGAACATCGTGTCCGCGTAGTACGGCAGGTGACCGGAGGTGTGGAACAGCCCGCTCTTGCTGATGTGCGGGGTGTTCACGAACTCGTAGCCGGACTCCTCGTGCCGGACGCGCGCGTAGGTCTCCAGCTCGCGCCGGATGATGCCGCCCTTGGGGTGGAACACGGCCAGGCCGGAGCCCAGCTCGTCCGGGAAGCTGAAGAGGTCCAGCTCGACGCCCAGCTTGCGGTGGTCACGCCGCTCGGCCTCCGCGATGCGCTCCAGGTACGCGTCGAGGGCCTCCTGCGACTCCCACGCGGTGCCGTAGATGCGCTGCAACTGCGGGTTGTTCTCGTTGCCGCGCCAGTACGCCGCCGCGACGCGGGTCAGCTTGAACGCCGGGATGTGCTTGGTGGTCGGCACGTGCGGGCCGCGGCACAGGTCGCCCCACACCTGCTCACCGGTGCGCGGGTCGAGGTTGTCGTAGATCGTCAGCTCGCCGCCGCCGACCTCCATGATCTCGCTGGTGTCGACATCGCTCTTGATGTCGACGAGCTCCAGCTTGAACGGCTCGGACGCCAGCTCGGCCTTCGCGGAGTCGATCGACTCGACCACGCGGCGGGAGAACCGCTGCGAACCCTTGATGATCTGCTTCATGCGCTTCTCCAGCGCCTGCAGGTCCTCGGGCGTGAACGGCTTCTCGACCTGGAAGTCGTAGTAGAAGCCGTCCTTCACGGGCGGGCCGATGCCGAGCTTGGCCTCGGGGAACTGCTGCTGCACCGCCTGCGCCAGCACGTGCGCGGCGGAGTGGCGGATGACGCTGCGGCCGTCCTCGGTGTCCGCGGCGACCGCCTCGACCTCGACCTCGACCTGCGGGATCCACGACAGGTCGCGCAGGTGGCCCTCGGCGTCCTTCACGACCACGATCGCGTCGGAGCCCTTGCCGGGAAGACCGGCCTCGCGCACGGCCGTGCCCGCCGTAGTCCCCGCCGGAACCACCACGCGGGGCGGGTTCTGGGCGACTGCTGGGCTCGACTCGGACACGGTGACTCCTAGCTGGAAGTTTGTGATTGCGGATCAGATGTTATCGGTGCTCAAGATGGACATGACGATGGCGTCGTAGAACTCCCCGTCCCAGAGCAGGGCGTCCCTCAACCGGCCCTCCTCGCGGAAGCCGAGCTTCTGGTAGACGTGGATCGCCCGGTCGTTGAACTCGTACACCTCCAGGTCGACCCGGTGCAGGTTCCGCTCGCCGAACGCGTGGTCCAGGACGTGCCGGATCGCGATGGTGCCGTAGCCCTTGCCGAACCCGTCCCACAACGCGATCCGCATGCCCGCCGACCGGTTGTGCTCGTTGATGGTGAGCACGACCTCGCCGAGGAACCGGCCGTCCTCGGTGATGGCACGGGTGTAGCGGTTCGGGTCGTTGAGCGTCCGCTCGATGTAGGCCTCGTAGTCCTCCAGCGTGAAGGTCCCGTGCGTGCCGGTGAAGCGGTTGACCTCGTCGTTCTGCGGGCCACCGGCGAGCATCTGCGGGGCGAACTCCGGTCGGAGGGGTACGAGTTCCATGCCTCTATCGAACCGCGCACGGGCAAGCGGTTTCTGCTCGCGGCACGTGCGCGGCAGATACGTAGACGCTTCTGAGTGGTTTTTCGGATGCGTCTCGGTGGGCGGGGCGAGCACTCTGTGTGCCGTGACCGCTGAATGGAGCACCGACATGCACGACCAGGTCGTTGAATGCCCGGTTCACCTCACTGAGTCCAACCGGGGCGAGTTGCGCCTGCTGTACGTAGACCTGCGTGACCACTACGCACGGCGCGACGCCCGCGATGGCACGCGCACGACGCTGCACTTCGTGTGGTCGGGCGTGCTCGATCCTGAGCTTTTCGGCGCGACCTACGCCGACCAGCGGCACGTCTTCATCGGTTCCCGGCCCGTGATCAACTCCGCGCGAGGCGCTGACCTGCCGGAATCGCTGCGCCACGGCGTCTGCACTGCCTGATCCACCGCCTTCAGGAAACGAACAGGCGGCTGTCAGGCTCAGCTCAGCCGAACGGCGCATCGTTGAGGACATGAGCGAGCAGGGACAGACGCCTCCCCCGCGGGAGCCGTCGCAGGATCGGGCACAGAACGAACCTCGGGCCGACCAGCCCGCACCGGACCAGGCCACCACCCCGCTGCCGGCCGACGCGGCGGCGACTCCTGGCCAGCAGCCCGCCCCGGAGCAACCGGCGGCGACGGCGGCAGAACCTCCACCCGCCGCAGCACCACACGCTGCTCCGGCGGCCGAGACACCGGCGGCACCCGTTCCGGCTCCGGTACCGGCCGGCCGTGGCCGAGTGAGGCGAGTCGCGGGACACCGCGCCACCCAGCTGGTGGCCGTGGGACTCCTCGGGCTCGTCCTCGGCGGCGGCATCGTGGGAGCGATCGCGGCCAACCGCGGTGATCACCGCGGCGGCGGCCCCGGCCACGTCCGGATGTACGAGCGCGGCGACCGCGGTCCTGACCGCGGTGGCGACCGGTTCGAGCAGCGCGGCCCGTTCGGCGAGGGCCGCGGCGGCGACCGCTTCGAGCGGTAACCCCGACCGAGCGCGCGACTCACGTTTCTGCCCGAGTCCCCGACGACGTGAGTCGCGCGCTCCCCAAAGTCAGGAACGCACGCCACCGCTGGATTAGTCCCCCTCGTTCTGCGGTGGCGTGCGTTCCGTCGTAACGCCTGGGTTCTGTTCTAGTTCGAGTGCGGCTGCGGCCCGAGCCTGATCGCCAGCAGCTGGCGCCGCAGCACCTTCCCGGTCGCGTTGCGCGGCAGCTTCGGCACGACCACGACCTCGCGCGGGACCTTGTGCCGCGCCAGCCGGGTCCGCACGAACTCGCGCAGCTCCCGCACGTCGATCCGAGCGCCCGCGACCGGCACCACGAACGCGCGCAACCGTTGCCCGTACTCGGGATCCGGCACGCCGAGCACCGCCGCGTCACGCACCCGGTAGTGCGTCATGAGCAGGTTCTCCACCTCGACCGGGTACACGTTCTCGCCGCCGGACACGATCATGTCGTCCTCGCGGCCGTCGAAGTACAGCCGGCCGCTCGGGTCGAAGTGACCCAGGTCGCCGGTCGCGACGAGACCGTCGATGCGTTCCTTCTGCGAGCCGTCGGTGTACTCGTCGACGGTCAGCGAGCCGCGCACGAAGATCCGGCCCGTCACGAACGACCGGGTGATCCGGTTGCCGTCCTTGTCGTAGATCCGGACGATGCAGTTGTGCGGTGGCATGCCGACACTCGACGGCGAGGCCGCCAGGTCCTCCGGCGTGGCCACGGTGGCGACCGCGACCTCCGTTGAGCCGTAGAGGTTGTAGAGCACCGGTCCCAGCAACGCCTGGGTGCGCTGCACGAGATCCGTCGGGATCACGGAACCGGAGCAGAACACGACGCGCAGGTGGCTCAGGTCGAACGAGTCGATCACGGACCGGTCCAGCTCCATGATCCGCTGCAGCATCGTCGGCACCATCACGATCGTCGTGCAGCGCTGCCCCTGCACCGACCACAGCGTCTTGCGCGGGTCGAACCGGCGTTGCAGCACCGCGCGCGAGCCCAGCGACATGGCGAGCGTCAGGTGCGAGTAGCCGACCGAGTGGAAGATCGGCGCGGCGATGAACGTCGATTCGTTGGAGTGCATAGGGATGCGGTCGAGGAAGTCGGACGCCGTCAGCACCGACTTGATCTCGCGGGCCGTGCCCTTCGGTACGCCGGTCGTTCCGGAAGTCAGCTGGATGACCACGCCCGGTTCGCGCGGCGGCTCCAGCTCACCGCGCGGTGCCTTGGCCACCAACTGGTCCAGCGTCGGTGTGCGGCGGTCGAGTCCGTCGCGCGACCACGCGAGCCAGCGCGGGATCGACGGCGGCAGCTGGTGGAACAGCGGGGTGAACTCTTCATCGTGAATGACGAGCGACGCGCGTTCACGTTGCAGGAGATCCAGAACCACCGGCGCGGCGAACCCCGTGTTCACCAACAGCACGCGCACGCCGAGCTTCGCGCACGCCAGCAGCGACTCGACCATCCCGCGGTGGTTGCGGCACATCAGCGCGACGATGTGGGTGTGCTGCACCCCCAGCGAGCGCAGACCCTGTGCGATCGCGTTGGAGCGCCGGTCGAGCTGGCGGTAGGTCACCGAGCCGCGTTCGTCGACGATCGCGACACCGTCCGGGTTCAGCAGGACGGACCGGCGCAGTGCTGTGACGTTCGGTCCCCAGACCTTGACCTCTTTCAACGCCTGCATGGACATCTTGAAGTTCGTGAGACTGACCATGCCCGCGGCGGACAAGACACGGAGTGAGTGCACCCGGCCCATGGCGTCGCGAAACACCTTGCGCAACCTTGGCATCAACAGCTCCTCGCGCTGCAAGTCCCCGAGGTATTCGGACGGTAACTGTCCGCAAGGCTCACGCCAAGTGTTGTTCCATGCGGAATTCGCATGACAACGGGACATTTGAACCTGTAAACGTTTTCACGTTGCTCGTTCCAGGCGGTGATCCTTCCACGCTGGTGCGTTCGCGGGAGTCTGACCGGTCAGACCAAGAAGCCGCGCAGCAGGGACGCGGTTCCGTCGAGGTGCTCTGCCATCGCCTGGCGCGCCGAGACCGGGTCTCCGTCCAAAATGGAGGCGATGATGCGCTCGTGCTGGGCGTTGGAGTGCGCGAGGTTGGGTTCGAGCAGCGGGATGCCGTCCAGCAGCTCGTTGGCCCGCATCCGCGACTCGGCGACGGCCGCGGTGAGCGACGCCGACCCGGTGGCCTCGGCGATCGCGAGGTGCAGCCGGGAGTCCTTGCGCCGGTACTCCCCCACCGAAGCCGTCGACGCTTCCTCCAGCCGGGCCCGCAGCCCGCGTCGTTCGGCGGGCCCGAGCGACCGGCCCGCCGCCGTTTCCGCGGCACCGGTCTCCAGGACCTTCCGCAACGTCAGCGCGTCGTGGATGTCGCCGAACTCCTTGCCGGGAGCGGGCTTCGGGATCACGGCGTTGACGAACGTGCCGCCGTACCGTCCTCTTCGGGACTCGACGTAGTGGTTCTCCTGCAGCGACCTGATGGCCTCGCGCACGGTCACCCGGCTCACGCCGAGCCGGGTGGCGAGTTCCCGTTCGGACGGCAGCCGTTCGCCCGGCGCGACGACGCCGAGCCGGATGGCCTGCATGAGCCGTTCGACGGTCTCTTCGAAGGCGTTGCCCGCCCGCACGGGGCGGAACAACGCCTCCTGCGCGTGTTCCATCATGTCGTTAGAGCGGTGTCACGTACGCGCCGGCGATGCCGCCGTCCACGAGGAAGTTCGACGCCGTCATGAACGACGAGTCGTCGGACGCCAGAAACGCGACCGCGGCGGCGATTTCCTCGGGTTCGGCGAACCGACCGAGCGGTACGTGCACGAGACGCCGGGCGGCCCGCTCCGGGTCCTTCGCGAACAGTTCCCGCAACAACGGGGTGTTGACCGGCCCGGGCGACAACGCGTTGACGCGGATGCCCTCGCGCGCGAACTGCACACCGAGCTCACGCGACATCGCCAGCACGCCGCCCTTCGACGCCGTGTAGGAGATCTGGGACGTCGCCGCGCCCATCGTCGCGACGAACGACGCGGTGTTGATGATCGAGCCCTTGCCGTTGGCCTGCATGTGCGGCAAGGCGTACTTGCAACACAAATAAACCGACGTGAGGTTCACCTTCTGCACGCGCTCCCACGCCTCGATGCCCGTCGTCAGGATCGAGTCGTCGTCGGGCGGCGAGATACCGGCGTTGTTGAACGCGATGTCCAGCTTGCCGTAAGTGTCCACAGTGGTCTGGAACAGCGCTTTGACCTGTTCCTCGTCGGTCACGTCGACCTGGACGAACAGTCCGCCGACCTCGTCCGCGGCCGCCTTGCCCGCGTTCGGGTCGACATCGGCGACGACGACCTTCGCGCCCTCGCTCGCGAACCTGCGCACGGTCGCGAGTCCGATGCCGCTGCCGCCACCCGTCACGACGGCCACGCGGCCCTCGAGTCGCTGCACCATCTCTGTTCTCCTCAGGTTCGCCATGAATCAGGTTGCGATGAAGACGTTCTTGACATCGGTGAAGGAGTCCAGCGCGTCCGGGCCGAGTTCCCGGCCGAGACCCGACTGCTTCACGCCACCGAACGGCGTCCAGTAGCGGACGGACGAATGCGAGTTGACAGACAGGTTTCCGGCCTCGATCGCCCGTGAGACGCGGATCGCGCGGCCGACGTCGTTCGTCCAGATCGAACCGGACAGCCCGTACTCGGAGTCGTTCGCGATCCTGATCGCGTCGGCCTCGTCGGTGAACGGCAGCACCACGACGACCGGTCCGAAGATCTCCTCGATGACCGTCCGGTCGCCGGGTTCAGGAGTGAGAACCGTCGGCGGGAACCAGAATCCCGGTCCGTCCGGCGCCGAACCGCGGAACGCGACAGGGGCGTCGTCTGGCACGTAAGACGCGACCTTGCCGAGGTGCGCCGCGGTGATGAGCGGCCCCATCTCGGTCGCCTCGTCGCCGGGCTCGCCGACCTTCACGCCCTTCACAGCGGGCTCCAGCAGTTCCATGAACCGGTCGTAGACGCTGGCCTGCACCAGGATCCGCGACCGGGCGCAGCAGTCCTGCCCGGCGTTGTCGAACACCCCGTACGGCGCGGTCGCGGCCGCCTTCTCGAGGTCGGAGTCCGCGAAGACGACGTTGGCGGACTTGCCACCGAGCTCCAGCGTCACCCGCTTCACCTGGTCCGCGCAGCCGGCCATGATCTGCTTGCCGACCTCGGTCGAGCCGGTGAAAACGACCTTGCGCACCAACGGATGCGTGACGAACCGGTTGCCGACGACGCTGCCCTTGCCGGGCAGCACCTGGAACACGCCCTCCGGCAGGCCGGCCTCCAGCGCGAGCTCGCCGAGGCGGATCGCGGTCAGCGGCGTCACCTCGGCGGGCTTCAGCACCACCGTGTTGCCGGCGGCCAGCGCGGGCGCGAACCCCCAGCCGGCGATCGGCATCGGGAAGTTCCACGGCACGATCACGCCGACGACGCCGAGCGGTTCGTGGAACGTGACGTTGAGCCCGCCGGGCACCGGGATCTGCTTGCCGAACAACCGTTCCGGCGCGGCCGAGTAGTACTGCAGCACGTCCCGGACGTTGCCGGCCTCCCAGCGGGCGTTGCCGATGGTGTGCCCGGAGTTCTCGACCTCCAGCCGCGCCAGTTCCTCGTTGTGCGCGTCGACCAGCTCGGCGAACTTGCGCAGCAGCCGGCCGCGATCGCCGGGGGCGACGTTCCGCCAGCTCTCGAACGCCTTCTGCGCCCGGACGATCGCCGCGTCCGTCTCTTCGAGAGAGGTGTGCGGTACGGACCGCACGACCTTCTCGGTGGCGGGGTTGATGACGTCAAAGGTCACGACGCTTTACTCCTGTCGATGCCTTGGGCGGCTGCCACTAGCGCTTCGAACAGCCTCAGGTCCTCGGTGTCCTGCTCGGGGTGCGACTGCACGCCGACGACGAACCGCGCGCCTGCCAGTTCGACGGCCTCGACCGTGCCGTCGGGCGCCGCGGCGGTGACGCGCAGTCCGTCCGCGACCCGGTCCAGCGACTGGTGGTGATGGCACTGCACGGTCGTCGCGTCGCCGAGAACGTCGTGCAGCTTCGAGTCTCCGACGACCTCGATGTCGGTGTGCTCGAAGACGCCCGGCGCGGGGTTGTGGCCCTCGATGTGCTGGTGCAGCGTGCCGCCCAGCGCCACGTTGAGCACCTGCATGCCCCGGCACACGCCGAGCACCGGCAGGTCGAGCTTCAGCGCGGCGTCGACCAACGCGAACTCGGCGTCGTCGCGGTCGCGGCGCGGTTCGCCGGTCATCTCGTGCTTCTCGGCACCGTAGGCGGCGGGGTCGACGTCCGCGCCGCCCGCGATCACCAGTCCGTCCAGGAACGCGATGCTCTCGGCGGTCCAGGTGCCGACCGGCGGCAGCATGACCGGGTTGCCGCCCGCCTGGACCACGCAGTCGAGGTAACCGCGGTAGAGCACCGCGGCTTCCACGTCCCAATGCCCGAAACGCGTGCGCTCCAGGTAGGTGCTGATGCCGATGAGTGGCTTAGAGGCGCTCAAACCCGCGTACCTTCTCCCAGTCCGTGACCGCCGCCTCGAACGCTTCGAGCTCGATCTTCGCCGCGTTCAGGTAGTGGTCGACGACCTCCTTGCCGAACGCCGCCTGCGCGATCTCGCTGGCCGCGAAGAGATTCGCCGCCTCCTTGAGCGTGGTCGGCACGGTCGGCCGGTCCGAGGCGTAGGCGTTGCCGACGAACTCGTCCTCCAGCGCCAGCTTCTGCTCGACACCGTGCAGGCCGGCCGCGATCAGCGCCGCCACCGCGAGGTACGGGTTCACGTCACCGCCGGGCACCCGGTTCTCGAACCGCAGCGACTGGCCGTGGCCGACGACCCGCAGCGCGCACGTGCGGTTGTCGCGACCCCACGCCACCGCGGTCGGCGCGAACGAACCCTTCACGTAACGCTTGTAGGAGTTGATGTTCGGCGCGAGGAAGTAGGTGAACTCGCGCAACGCCGCGAGCTGCCCGGCGAGGAAGTGCTTCATCATCTCGGACATGCCCTGGCCCTCGGCGAACACGGGCTCGCCGTCCTTGGAGCGCAACGACAGGTGGATGTGGCAGGAGTTGCCCTCGCGTTCGTTGTACTTCGCCATGAACGTGAGCGACTTGCCCTGCTGTGACGCGATCTCCTTGGAACCGTTCTTGTAGATGGCGTGCTGGTCGCACGTCCGCAGCGCCGTCGTGTACCGGAACGCGATCTCGTGCTGGCCTGGGTTGCATTCGCCCTTGGCCGACTCGACGACCATGCCCGCGCCCGTCATGCCGTTGCGAATGGCCCGCAGCAACGGCTCAACGCGCGCGGTGCCGAGCAATGAGTAGTCGACGTTGTACTGGTTCGACGGCGTGAGGTTGCGGTATCCGGCGTTCCAGGCCTGCTCGAACGTGTCGTCGAAAACGATGAACTCGAGCTCGGTGCCGACGTAGCACTCCAGTCCGAGCGCGGCCAGCCGGTCGAGCTGCCTGCGCAGGATCTGCCGCGGCGAGGCGACGACGGGATCGCCGTTCTCCCAGACGAGATCGCACATGATCAGTGCGGTGCCCTCCTGCCACGGCACCCTGCGCAGCGTCTCGACGTCCGGCTTCATCACGAAGTCGCCGTACCCGCGGTCCCAGCTGGACATCTCGAAGCCGCTGACCGGGTTCATCTCGACGTCGACGGCGAGCAGGTAGTTGCAGCCCTCCGCGGAGTGGCCGAGAACCTCGTCGAGGAAGTACTGCGCGGCACACCGCTTGCCCTGCAGGCGACCCTGCATGTCCACGATCGCGACCAGCACGGTGTCGATCTCACCGCTGTCCACGGCCTCGCGCAATTCCTCGACGGTCAGCATCTCGGCGTTCCTCCAAAGGTATGCCTGCGAGCCATTGGCGGGACCATCTTGACACCACCAGGTGCTGAGCGCCACCCTCGACCACCGTCTAAAGGACTGGACGGAGTCCAAATGAGGAGGACGCCGATGAGTCACGAAGCAGACAGTCCCCCCACCGCGCCACGGTCGGCCGACGAGCAGCGGCTGCACGAGCTCGGCTACGCCCAGGAGCTGTCCCGGACCATGTCCGGGTTCTCCAACTTCGCCGTCTCCTTCACGATCATCTCGATCCTGTCCGGCTGCCTGACCCTCTACGGCTTCGGCATGAACACCGGCGGTCCCGCGATGATCGTCTGGGGCTGGCCGTTCGTCGGCCTGATGACCCTGATCGTGGGCCTCGCGATGGCGGAGGTCTGCTCCAGCTTCCCGACCGCGGGCGGGCTGTACTACTGGGCCGCGAAGCTCGCACCGAGCAACGGCGCCGCGTGGTCGTGGTTCACCGGCTGGTTCAACTTCCTCGGCCAGGTCGCGGTGACCGCGGGCATCGACTTCGGTGCCGCGTTCTTCATCAACGCTTTCCTCGATCTCCAGTTCGGTTACGCCGCAACGCCTCCGCACACGATTCTCATCTTCGGCGTCGTGCTGGTGCTGCACGGGTTGCTCAACACGTTCGGTGTCAAGATCGTCGCACTGCTCAACGACATCAGCGTGTGGTGGCACATCGCCGGCGTACTGATCATCGTCGGCGCACTGGTGATCCTGCCGTCCGAGCACCAGTCCGCCTCGTTCGTCTTCACGCACTTCGTCAACAACACCGGCTGGTCGTCGGCGTTCTACGTCGGCATGCTCGGCTTGTTGCTGGCGCAGTACACCTTCACCGGCTACGACGCCTCGGCGCACATGACCGAGGAAACGCACGACGCGGCCCGCAGCGGCCCGCGCGGCATCGTGATGTCGATCGTGGTGTCGCTCATCGCGGGCTGGGTGCTGCTGGTCGGCATCACCTTCGCGATCCGCGACTACGACGGCGCCATCGCCAGCTCGACCGGCGTGCCCCCGGCGCAGATCTTCATCGACGCGCTCGGCGTCACCGGCGGCAAGCTGTTGCTGCTCATCGCGATCGGCGCCCAGCTGTTCTGCGGCATGTCGTCGGTCACCGCGAACTCGCGGATGATCTACGCCTTCTCGCGGGACGGCGCGCTGCCCGCGTCGAGGATCTGGCACAAGATCAACAAGCGCACCCGGACGCCCACCAACGCGATCTGGCTCGCCGCGGGTGGCGCGTTCGTGCTCGGCCTGCCGTACCTGTGGAACGCGACGGCGTACGCGGCCGTCACGTCGATCGCGGTGATCGGCCTCTACATCGCCTACGTGCTGCCGACGCTGCTGCGGTTGCTGCAGGGCGAGAACTTCCAGCGCGGACCGTGGCATCTGGGCAAGTGGAGCAGGCCCATCGGCGTCGTCGCGGTGGCGTGGGTCGTGTTCATCACCGTGCTGTTCATGCTGCCCCAGGCGAGCCCGGTGACGGCGAAGACGTTCAACTACACGCCGATCGCAGTGCTCGTGGTGCTCGGGTTCGCGGGCATCTGGTGGCTGGTCTCCGCCCGGAAGTGGTTCAAGGGCCCCAAGGTCCAGGGCACTCCGGAGGAACTGGCCGCGATCGAGCGGGATCTCGACTCCGTGTGAGCAGGCGAGCGTTGATCCTCGGCGGCACGGCCTCATCGGCCGTGCCGCCGCGGGGCGCCCGCGGGCGGACGCCGTGCCCCAAAAGAGGTGCGACAACCCCAAACACGTGCA
>NZ_JBSGXZ010000048.1:0-68043 GCF_053610285.1 Lentzea sp. NPDC054927 | reverse complement strand
AGTCGTGCCACAGCTCTTGCTGCGTCGCTCCTGGTACGGCTTGTGACGGGACCACCCCGCCAACGCAACCACCTACGCAACGCAACTCCGCCCAACGCAACAGGCGTGCCATCAACCCGCGCGCGGCGTGGAACCGGTCCTTGATCAGATTGGCGGGGTCCGGGGCGGAGCCCCGAAATCCCTAAAACGCAACGCGCTCAACGCAACCCAACCACCAAACAAACCCGCGATCAGGAAGTAGCGTCAATCGTGGCGCTAGCCAGCACCAGATCCCCAGCCAAATCCTCGCGGTAGATCGCAACAGCCTGCCCCGGCGCGACACCCTTCAACGGCTCCCGCAGCTGCACCTGCAACACCCCATCAACCAGCTCCGCAACAGCAGGAGCCGTCCCCCCATGCGCCCGAACCTGAGCGACACACTCAACCGGCCCGTCCAACACCACATGCGCAACCGGGTCAGAAGCCGAAATCCCAGTCACAGCAAGCTTCTCCACAGCCCCAACCCGGACATTGCCAGAAACCGGCTCCAAAGCCAGCACGTACCGAGGCCGCCCATCAGCAGCAGGCCCGTCAATCCCGAGCCCCTTCCGCTGCCCCACCGTGAACTCGTGCACCCCAGCGTGCCGCCCCAGCACCGCGCCAGTCGCATCGTCAATCAACAGGCCCGGCCGCGTCTCCATCCGCCCAGCCAGGAACTTCTGCGTGTCCCCGTCCGGAATGAAGCAGATGTCGTGGCTGTCCGGCTTCTTCGCCACCGACAACCCGCGCTCAGCAGCCTCGACCCGCACCAGCTCCTTCGTGGTGTCCCCCAACGGGAACATCGCATGAGCCAACTGATCCGCGGTCAAAGATGCCAGCACGTACGACTGGTCCTTGCCCAAGTCCACGCTACGACGCAGCTCCGGCCGCCCATCGACGACCTCGAGCCGCGCGTAGTGCCCAGTGCAGACCGCGTCGAACCCCAGCGCGATCGCCTTGTCCAGCAACGCCTCGAACTTGATCCGCTCGTTGCACCGCAGACAGGGGTTCGGCGTCCGCCCAGCCGCGTACTCCGCGACGAAGTCCTCGACGACCTCTTCGGTGAACCGCTCAGCGAAGTCCCAGACGTAGAACGGAATCCCCATCAGATCGGCAGCACGCCGAGCATCGTGGGAATCCTCGATCGTGCAGCACCCACGAGCACCGGTGCGCAACGTCCCGGGCTTGGCCGACAACGCGAGGTGCACGCCCGTCACGTCGTGTCCCGCTTCGACGGCTCGTGCCGCCGCCACCGCGGAATCGACACCACCGCTCATCGCCGCGAGGACCTTCACTGCTTGACCACCTTCCGAGAACGCCTCATACCCGCAAGACCCGCCGTGCGAGCCCTTTCCACCACCGGCCCGATCACCGACACCAGTTGCTCAACGTCCGCGAGCGTCGACGTATGCCCGAGCGAGAACCGCAAGGAGCCACGCGCCAGCGCGGGCTCGACGTCCATCGCCAGCAAAACGTGGCTCGGTTGCGCGACTCCGGCCGTACAAGCAGACCCCGTCGAGCACTCGATGCCGCGCGCGTCGAGCAGCATCAGCAGGCTGTCGCCCTCGCAGCCGGGGAACGTCAGGTGCGCGTTGCCGGGCAGGCGGTCGACCGGGTCGCCGTTCACGATCACGTCCGGCACCACGGAGCGCACCGACGCGATCAGTTCCTCGCGCAACGCCGTCAGCTCCACGGCACGAGCGGCCTGTTCCTCGACCGCGATTCGCACCGCGCTGGCCAGACCGACGATCGACGGCGCGTCCAGCGTGCCGGACCGCACGTCCCGCTCCTGGCCGCCGCCGTGCAGCAGCGGCGCGCACTTCACGTCGCGCGCCAGCAGCAGCACGCCCACGCCGTACGGGCCGCCGACCTTGTGGCCGGTCATGGTCAACGCCGAAGCGCCGGAAGTAGCGAAATCAACGGGCACGGCGCCCACAGCCTGCACGGCGTCCGTGTGGAACGGCACACCGCGTTCCGCGCACACACGGGCGATGTCGTGCACCGGGTTGATGGTGCCGACCTCGTTGTTCGCCCACATCGTCGTGACGAGCGCGACGTCGTCGGAGGAGCCCAACGCCTCGGAAACCGACTCCGCGGACACACGGCCGTAGGAGTCAGTCGGCAGCCACGTGACGTCCGCGCCCTGCTGCTCCAGCCACTCGACGGCGTCCAGCACGGCGTGGTGCTCGACGGCGGAGGCCAGCACCCGACGACGGCCACTGGCCCAGTAGATGCCCTTGACCGCGAGGTTGTCGCTCTCCGTGCCGCCGCCGGTGAACAGCACCTCGGACGGCCGGGCGCCCAGGACGTCGGCGATGTTCTCGCGGGCCTCCTCGATCGCCCGCCGCGCCCGCCTGCCGGAGGTGTGCAGCGACGAGGCGTTGCCCGTGGTGGACAACGCCTCGGTCATGGCCGCGATCGCCTGCGGGTGCATGGGGGTCGTGGCGGCGTGGTCGAGATAAGCCATCAGGTCTCAAGGGTAGCCCGCATGCGGGGTCCGGTCAGAATCGCTCCCACCACGGCCAACGCCGCCATCGACAGGTTCAGCACGACCACGCCCGCGGTCGGCGCGGTCGCCAGCACGAGCACGCCGCCGATCCCGATCATGGTCGCGGAGAAGAGCATGTCGGAGATCTGCAGCGCCGCCGAGTTGAACCCGCGGTCGGCCTCGGGTGACGCGGCCATCATCAGCACGCCGACGCTGGACGTCGCCATGCCCATGCCCGCGCCGGCGACGGCCCACAGCACCGGTGTGAGGAACGCAGGGCCCCACGTGGGTGCGATGAGCGTCACGGCCGAGATCCCCGTCGCCGTGAACAGGAAGCCGACCCGCACGAGCGTGTACCGCTCGATCTCCGGGTGCCGCGACGCCCACATCGAGGCGCCGGCCCAGCCGAGCGCGCTCAGCGTCAGCGGAATGCCCGCCTCCAGGGGCGAGTAGCCGTGCACGACGGTCAGCGTGAGCGGGATGAAGCCCTCGACGGCGAAGAACGTGCCGGCCAGCAGACCGCGCGCGAGGATCGTGACGGGAAGGCCGCGGCGGGCGATCAGCGTGCCCTTCGGCAGCAGGATGCGCAGTGCGGGCGCCAGCAGCAGCAACGCCACCGCGATCAGCCACCACGTGCGGTGTTGCAACCCCCAGCTCAGCCCTGCCACGCCCAGACCGATCGCCACCGCGGCGAGCGGCAGGTACTTGCGCACCGGTGGTGTCTCTGCGTGCGGAGGCAGCTTCCTGAGCACCGGGATGAGCAACACGCTGCCGATGAGCACCAACGGCACGATCGCGAGGAACACCCACCGCCAGCTCAGGTGCTCGGTCGCCCAGCCCGCGACCGCCGGACCCACCAGCGACGGGATCACCCACGCCGCGGACAGCGCGCCGAACACCGCGGGCCGGTCGCTCTCGGGGTACGCGAGCGCGATCAGCACGTAGATCGCGACGATCAGGAAGCCCGCGCCGAAGCCCTGCAGCACCCGTCCGATCAGCAACACCGTCATGGTCTCCGCCACGCCCGCGACGACCAGCCCGGCGAGGAACAGCACCACGCCGATCAGCACCGCGGGCTTCGGTCCGCGCCGGTCGGAGAGTCGTCCGGAGAAGACCGTCGCGATGACGCTCGCCGCGAGGTTCGCGAGGAACGGCCACGCGTACAGCGCCTCGCCCTTGAGCTCGTGGACCATGGTGGGCATCGCCGTGCCGACCCCCATCGCCTCGAACGCGAGGAGGGTGACCAGCAGGAGGATGCCCGTCGTGGGCCAGCGGTGGTCAGGCGACCAGAGGCGTGATGGAGCGGGCGCGGTGAGAGTCACCTGTAGATGGTGCAATCTCCAGTTCGGTCGAGGTCAAGCGGTTTGATTGCTCTTCGGCAAGTTTCGCCAGTTCCCTGCGGGTCGACGCACGGCCGGGAGCGATCTCGTCGAGCACGTGCACCTCGACCACGAGGTCCTTGGTCTTCAGCACCCGCCGGATCGAGTCGACGAGCGTGTCACTGCCGATGAACGCCGGCTGCGTCGTCAGGTGGTCGCCGATCCGGTAGCGCAGCACGATCGGCCGCACCGGCACACCGGCGTCGAGCGCGGCCTGGAACAGCGCCGGCTTGTAGTGCCCGGACGCCAGCCCGCACCACGTCGTGCCCTCGGCGTGGATGCCGACCGCGCTGCCGTTGCGCAGCGACGTGGCCAGCTCGTTCACGGCCTGCGGCAGCTCGCGGAGCTTCTCGCGGTCGAGGTAGACCGTGCCCGCCGCCGTGATGATCCTGCCGAGCACCGGCCAGCTCTTGATGTCCTTCTTGGCCACGAGCCGGATCGGCTGCACCGAGTCGATCGCGAGCTCGTCCAGCCACGACACGTGGTTGCTCACGACGAGCACGCCGCGCTTGGGGATCTCCTGGAACCTCCGGGCGCCGTGCACCCGCAGCCGGACCCCGAACGCCCGCAGGACCGCGTGGAACCACAGGCGGATGGCGCTCTCCCGCTGCCTGGCCGGCAGCAGGAGCGCGACCGCGATCCACACACCGCACAGGAGGGCCGTGAGGGCCGTGACGGCCCGCCAGGTCTGCCTGAACGCGCTGACCTGGCCCGGCGTACCGCTGACGCACCCGTCACCGCAGGGCGAGGCGGGCATCCAGGCGTGACTCATGCTGTTTCCCCCAGGAAGAACTTGAGGTAGCGCTGGTCCACGTGGTCCATGCCGAGCAGGATGAAGAGGTCGGCGACCCCGAAGTCCGCGTCGAGCGCGGGCCGGCCGCAGATCTTGGCGCCGAGCCGCAGGTAACCCTTGAGCAGCGGCGGCACCACCGTCTTGGCCGGCCGCTCGATCTCGTCGACGTTCCACGGCGTGTGCGGCGTGACGCGGTACTGCTCGGGCGCGTAGTGCTTGGCGTGCACCGTGTCCCACACGCCGGCCGCGTAGCTGCCGCCGTCCTGCAACGGGATGGACGCGCACCCGACGAGCCACTTGTGACCGCTCAGCAGCATGTACCGCGCGATGCCCGCCCACACGAGGCTGACGACGGCGCCGTTGCGGTGGTCGGGGTGCACGCAGGAGCGTCCGGTCTCGACCGTGGTGTGCCGGATGCCGGCGAGGTTGCCCAGGTCGAACTCGCCGTCGCTGTAGAGCCGGCCGGCCTCCTTGGCACGCTCCGGCGGCAGCATGCGGTAGCCGCCGACGATCTGGCCCGTGCGGTCGTCGCGCACCACGAGGTGGTCGCAGTGCTGGTCGAACTCGTCGACGTCGTGGCCGGGCACGCTGGTGTGCAGCGTCGCCCCCATCTCACCGGCGAACACCTCGTAGCGCAGTCTCTGCGCGGCGACGACTTCTTCGCTGTCACGGGCGACGAGAAGGGAGTAGCGGGGAGCGTCCTCGCCCTGCTGGGCGGGGGTGCTGACAAGCAGTTCCGGCTGCGTCATGCGAACCAGGGTGAAGCCGGGTTGGCGAATGACAGCAGGTCAAACCGATGACGCCTCAGTGGCAGTCGGGTTAACCCACGGTGGTGCTAGCTCTGGCCGCGTTGTTTCAGCCTCGCGAGATGCCGGACCAGGTGGAGTTCCTTGCGCACGAGCCGCCTGCGTTCCTCCGGGGCGAGATCGGCCAGCGGGTCCTCCAGGACCGTGTCGCGATCCACGTGCACCGTGTACGACGCGAAGGTCCGGCAGTCCGAGCACCACCTGAGCAGGAACGTCCGCTCGAAGGATCGGTCCGTCGGCGAGTGGAATCGGCGCAGGTACTCGTGGATCGTCCCGGCGCATCCCGCATCGTCAGGCGATGCGTGCAGCCGCTGGACTCTCCTTCACTGGTACTGGAGCCAGTAGCGCTCTTCGGTCATGAAACCAACCCTAACGCGAACGGCCGCCCCACCGAGGCGGGACGGCCGTTCGTGAGCGGGAGTGCTCAGCCCTTGCGCTTCTTGACCTCTTCGGTCAGCTGCGGCGCGACGTTGAACAGGTCGCCCACCACGCCGAAGTCGGCGATCTCGAAGATCGGGGCCTCGGGGTCCTTGTTGACCGCGACGATCGTCTTCGAGGTCTGCATGCCCGCGCGGTGCTGGATGGCACCGGAGATGCCCAGCGCCACGTACAGCTGCGGCGAGACCGTCTTGCCGGTCTGGCCCACCTGGAACTGGTGCGGGTAGTAGCCGGAGTCGACCGCGGCGCGCGAGGCACCGACGGCGGCACCCAGCGAGTCCGCGAGCTCCTCGACGGTCGAGAACTTCTCCGCCGAGCCGACGCCGCGGCCACCGGAGACGACGACCGAGGCCTCGGTCAGCTCCGGGCGGTCGCCGCCGACGATCGCCTCGCGCGAGGTCACGCGGGCGGACTTGGCGGTGTCCACGGAGATGGAGACCGACTCGTCCAGCACGGCGTCCGCCGCGGACTCCTCGGCCTCGACGCCGCCGGGGCGGACGGTGATGACCGGGGTGCCGGTGCCGACCTTGGCCTTGACGACGAACGCGCCACCGAAGATGGACTGCACACCGGTGCCGTCCGCGTCGATGTCCACGACGTCCACGAGCAGACCGCCGCCGAGGCGCACGGCGAGACGGCCCGCGACCTCCTTGCCCTCGACGGTCGCGGAGACGAGCACCGCGGACGCGTTCGGGGCCAGTGCGGCGAGGGCGTCGACCTTCGGGGTCACCAGGAAGTTGACCGCGTCGTCCGACTCGATCGCGTAGACCTTCGCGGCGCCGAAGCGGCCGAGCGACTCGCGGATCTTCGAGGCGGTGCCGGGCGCGCCCACGACCACGGCGGCCGGGGTGCCCAGGCGCCCCGCGGCCGTCAGCAGCTCGTAGCTGACCTTCTTGACCTCGCCGTCGACGTGGTCGACCAGAACAAGTACTTCAGACATGATTTCCCCTCCCTCAGATGAGCTTCTGGCCGACGAGGAACTCGGCGATCTTCTGACCGCCGTCGCCACCGTCCTCGACGCGCTGACCCGCGCTGCGCGGCGGCTTGGGGGCCGCCTCCAGCACCTGGGACCACGCACCGGACAGGCCGACCTCGGACGCGTCGATGCCCAGGTCCGCCACGGTGAGCGTGGAGACGGGCTTCTTCTTCGCGGCCATGATGCCCTTGAAGGACGGGTAACGCGGCTCGTTGATCTTCTCGGTCACCGAGACCACGGCCGGGAGCGAGGCCTCGAGGAACGCGACGCCCTCGTCGGTCTCGCGCTCGCCCTTGATCGTGGAGCCCTCGACCGTGACCTTGCGCAGCTGGGTGACCTGCGGCAGGCCGAGCAGCTCGGCGACGATGGCCGGGACAGCGCCCGCGCGGCCGTCGGTCGCCTCGTTGCCGGCGATGACCAGGTCGACGTTCTCGACCGTGCCGATCGCCTTCGCGAGGACCTTCGCCGTGGCGAGCACGTCGGAGCCGTGCAGCGCCTCGTCGCTCACGTGGATCGCCTTGTCGGCACCCATCGAGAGCGCCTTGCGAATGGCGTCGGTGGCGCGGTCGGGACCCATCGCGATCACGGTGACCTCACCGCCGTGGGCTTCCTGCAGCAGCAGAGCCTCTTCGACGGCGCGCTCGTTGATCTCGTCGAGCACTGCATCCGCGGATTCGCGGTCAAGGGTGTGGTCGGCGTCGGTGAGCTTGCGCTCGGACCAGGTGTCAGGCACCTGCTTGACCAGGACAACAATGTTCATAGGTCCTCTTCGACCTCCTGCGGACGGGCGGCGACGCTTGCGCGGAGGACTCTAGGGACTGCGCCGCCGGGTGTTCACGACCCTGCCATCAAACCGGATGTTACCCGCCAGTAGCACCCCTGCAAACGCCAGCAAGCACCCCGCAAGCGTGATGGTTCTCACCCGGTGGCGCCACCTTTTGAGACGTAACCCATTCGGGGGACTAGGCTGCGCCGACATGTACCGGCGAGTAGCTATCGTTACCGACAGCACGGCCTGTCTCCCGGCGCAGCTGACTGATCAACTCGGCATCGAGGTGGTCCAGATCCAGGTGCGGATCGGTGACCACACCGACGACGAGTCCCGCATCCCGGTTCCCGACCTGGTCTCGGCCATGCGTGCCAACGTGCCCGTGGCGACGATCCCGCCCGATCCCGGCGCGTTCTTCTGGACGTACAACGAACTGGCCGCGCAGGGCGTCCGCTCGATCGTGTCCGTGCACGTGTCGGGCCGGCAGTCCGCGACCGTCGAGGCGGCCCGTACCGCCGCCGCCCAGGTCCGCGTGCCGGTGCACGTCGTCGACACCCACACCTGCGGGATGAGCATCGGCTACGCCGTCCAAGCAGCCGCGAAGGTGGCAGAAGCGGGCGGCAACGTGGAGAAAGTGCTCGCGACCGCTCAGCGCCGCTTCGACAGATCCATCGAACTGATCTACGTGGACACGCTCGAGTACCTGCGCCGCGGCGGCCGCATCGGCGCCGCCGCCGCACTGGTCGGCGGCGTGCTGTCGATGAAGCCACTGCTGACCATGACGGACGGCCAGATCGCCCCGCTGGACAGGGTGATGGGCGCCGACCGCGCGCTCAACCGGATGCTGGACATCGCGATCAAGCGCGCGGGCACCGACACCGTCGACGTCGCCGTGGAGCACTTCGACGCACCGGAGAAGGCCAAGCGACTACTGCGCAAGCTCCGGACCGGGGTGCCCAACGTCCGCCAGTTCATGTTGACGCAGGTCAGCTCGGCCATCGGAGCGCACGTGGGGCCCGGAGCGCTGGGCATCACAGTTTCGCCGGTCTGACTTCGGGAACTCCAGGTGCTGTTCCGTCCGTTGAACTGGACGTAACGGACACCTGGAGGACCGATGGCCGGTTTCATGGACAAGATCACCAGGTTCCTGCGCAGTCCGCAGGGCCACAAGCTTCAGGCCAAGGCACGGCAGATGGCCCAGGACCCGCGCAAACGTGCGCAGGCCGAGCAGCTGCTGCGCAAGTTCCGCGGCAAGAAGCACTAGTCGCCGAGCAGCGCTGGTTCAGAGCACTAGCTGTTGAACAGCACTAGTTGAACAGCGCGTTCAGCTCGTCGTAGCCCAAGCCCTCGTTGGTGCTGTCGTAGGTGCCCTTCGTCAGCAACTCCTCAGCCGCCTTCTTGGCCACCGCGTACGCCGCTGAGGCGAGCGCGGTGCCGACGCTGATCCTGGCCGCGCCCGCGGTCGCCAGTTCGTGGACCGCGGGTGCGCCGGGGCCGGCCAGCACGTTGAGCGGGGCGTCGATGTTCTCGGCGAGCGTCTTGATGACGTCGAGGTCGTACACGCCCGGCACGAAGATGCCGCTGGCACCGGCCTCGAGATAGCCCTTGGCGCGGTCGATCGCCAGCTGGAGGCGGTCCTCAGGCGCGCCGACACCCCGCAGGTACACGTCGGTCCTGGCGTTGATGAAGAGCTCCGGGGCGGCTTCCCTGGCTGCCGCAAGACGTTCCTTCTGCTCCTGCTCGTCCCGGAGCGAGCCGCCGTGGCCGTCCTCGATGTTCACCCCGGACGCGCCCGCCTCCACGATCGCCCGCGCGGTCTCGCCGACTTCCTTCGCGTCCTGGCCGAAACCCGACTCGATGTCCGCGGTCACCGGGATCCCGACCGCCCTCGCGATCCGGGCGACGAGGTCGATCGCGAGTTCGCGGTCCACCGCGTCGCCGTCCGGGGCACCGAGACTCCACGCGACACCGGCGCTCGTGGTGGCGACGGCCTTGGCACCCGCGGCCTCGACGATGAGCGCGGAGGCGACGTCCCAGGCGTTGGGGAGGGCGAGCGGAACCTGCTGGTGGAGGGCGTGGAAGAGCTTGGTGCGGTCAGCGGTGGAAGTCATGGTCTGAGTGATATCAGCAGGTACCGACAAAGTCCGGCCAGTTTCGGACGTGAACCGCCGACTTCCGGACACGCCTGCTCAATTGCTGCCCGCCTTGCGGCGCACCTCTTCGAACGTCCGCAGGTAGCGCTGCCGGAAGTCCTCCCGCTCCACCCACGTCGTGTGCTCGACGGGCTGGGGCACGGCGGGCGGCGGCAACGTGGTCTCCACGACCGGCTCCGGGGCAGGCTCGGGCTCTGGTTCGACCTCGGCGACCGGTTCCGGCTCGACGACAACAGGCTCCGGCTCCAGTTCGACAGCGACTGGTTCCGGTTCCACAGCGACAGGTTCCGGCTCGACGGTCTCCAGCTCGACGACCGGCTCCGGCTCGACGGCTTCCGGCTCCACCACGGGCTCGGACAGCACCGCCAGCGCCGGTTCCAGCTGTGGCAGCCCTATCACGGGATTGCGGTGGATCGGCCGCGTGTCGTAGTCGTCCGGCACGGGCTCGACGGCCACGGGCTTCTCCACCCACGTCCGCTCGACCGGTTCGTCCGACGGTGAAGACGCCGGAGGCGCACCAGCGTCCTCGCGGCGTCGAAGCACCACGTACATGAGGGCTGCCCCCAACGTGAAGGACAGCACGCACAACCCGAAGACGATTCCGATCGCCCCTGCCATGCGAAGGCTCCTAGCTGACGAGGACGTCGACCTGGGGGCCGAAGTCCGAGGGCGGGCCCCAAACGGGGTCCACGATCACCTTTGTGGTGATGACGCTGTCCACCCCTTGCTCGGCCAGGTACTGCCGCACCAGGCCGGCCCTCTCCATCGCGAGCACGTCGCACCGGTGCGACGCCGTCTCGCCGTTCCAGGCGTGCGACACCAACGTCACCGCGCCACCGGTGACGTTGCGCAGCACGCTGGCCAGTCCCCTCCGCACGTCCTCGCCGCGGCCCACCAGGGAAGCGGTGCCCGGCGCGAACGTGACGCCCTTGACCGCGTGCGTGGAGAACAGCTCGCGCACGTTCTGCTGGGCGATGGCCGCGGGCACCTGGAACGGCGCCGGGGGCTCCATCCGCAGCGGTGCCACGAAGTCCGACACCGGCACCGGGCCCTCGTGCCGCGCGGGCACGGCGGGCGACGACGACAGCGCCGTCTCCAGCTCGTCGCCGTACACGGAGAACCCGAACGCCGTCACCGAGGCCGGGACCATCAACGCGCCGACGATCAGTGGAACCCAGCGCTTCACGACGCGGCCACCTGTTCCGGGATGTGCAGCGGGGCAACGCGATCAGCGGCCACCGACAACGCCGCGCGAGCCGCGGACAGCTGCGAGTGGACCGCGCGACGAAGCTCGTGCAGTTCGTCGGTCCGGTTCGCGACCTCGGCCAGCCGGCGGTTCGCCTCGCGGCACGCCACCTTCACCACGAACTCGGCTCGCGCCTTGGCCAGCGCCTCCTGCTCCTGCAGGTGCTGCGCCGCCTCGTTGCGGCGCCGGGTCATGCTGAGCTCGAAGAACTGCTGGGCCTTCTCGCGCTTGCGTTCGGAGTCGGCTTCCAGCGAGTTGCACTGCAACGCGGTCTCGCGCAGCAACCGGTCGGCATCGGCCTGGGCCTGGGCGACCGCCTCGGTGCACTCCCGCTCGACCTCGTCGGCGCGCTGGCGGTGCTGGGCCTCGAGATCGGCACAGCGACGCTCCATCTCCACCTCGAGCCGCTCGACGGCGGCGGCGCGGGAGGCGCAGTCCTGACGGGTCGCGTAGAGCTCGGACTCCGCCTCCGACCGCATCGCGGCGGCTTCGCGTTCGGCGTCTGCGCGCAACGCCGCGACCTCGACGTCGGTGCGGGTGCGGAGGTCGGTGCACTCGCGGTCGGCCTGCAGGTGCATCTCCGCTGCCTCGTCCTCGGCGAGGCGGAGCATGCGGTGCATCCGTTCGGTGGCGCTGGCGTGCGATCCGGAGGTCGATTCCAGGCGTTCGATCCTGGCGCGTGCGTCCTCCAGGTCCTGGCGCGTCATTTCCAGGAGCTTGCGCAAATCAGCGGCCTGCGCCAGAGCCTCGGCCCGGTCGAGGCTCGTGAAGCGCAGCTGCTCCTCGAGATTCTCGATGTGGTCGATGACCTGACGCCGATGAAAACCTCGGTAGACAACGTCGAAAGCGGCGTGCAGCGGAACTAGTTCCTGCTCTTTTGCACCCATGGTCACCTACTCACTCAACCAGGCTGAAGATTGTGCGAGCTTACCCACGCCAGGTGACCCCAACCAGCGTCGACAGTGGACAGAACGGGTGCGTGTAACACGTGGAATAACGCCGATTTCCAGGGCAAATGAGACAGTCGTAGATCAACACCAAAGAACGGCCAGTCACCCGATTGTGTCAAGCTGGACGCCTTTCCGAGGGGTTCACTCCGTGCGTTCGCCGTGTACGGAAAGCGACCGTCCAGGCGTAGATCACACGAATTGCCTTCGATCGTTGGTGGCTACTGCGATCACCCTTCGTTAACCTTCTCGTTCGTGCCCTCACGAGTAGCCGTCGTCACCGACTCGACAGCGTCACTTCCGGCCCGTTTGGCGGAGCGGTTCAACATCATCACGGTCCCGATGCAGCTGAAGATCGGGTCGGAGCTGATCGACGAGGCCTACGTGCCGACCGACAGGCTGCTGCAGGCGATGGAGGCGCAGATCCCGATCACCACGCAGCCGCCGGCGCCGGACGCGTTCTTCTGGGCCTACCAGGACGCGTGGGCCAAGGGCGCGGAGACGATCGTGTCGGTGCACGTGACGCCGAAGCTCTCCCCCGCCACGGACGCGGCGAGAGCGGCAGCGTCCAAGTCGCGCGTGCCGGTGTTCATCGTGGACTCGCACTCGTCGGGCATGACGCTCGGATTCGCCGCCCTCGCGGCCGCGCGGATCGTGCAGACCGGGGGCAACGTCCAGAACGCGCGCAGCGTCGCCGAGCAGCGCGGCCGCAACGCCCACGTGCTGATCTACGTCGACACGCTGCACTACCTGCGCCAGGCGGGCAGGGTCAGCGCCGCGGCGAAGCTCTTCGGCGACGCGCTGTCGGTCAAGCCGCTGCTCACCGTCGTGAACGGCGAGGTGGAGCCGTTCGACAAGGTCGTCGGCCGCGACCGGGCGCTCGGCAAGCTCGCCGACAAGGCCGTGGCGCTCGCGTACGGGCGCGACGTGGATCTCGCGGTCGAGCACTTCGCTGCCGAGAAGGAGGGTCACCAGCTGCTGCAGGAGCTGCAGAAGCGGATTCCTCACGCGCGTGACGTCGTCCTGACGCAGGTCAGTGCGGCTATCGGAGCGAACGTGGGGCCTGGCGCGCTCGCCGTCACGGTCTCGCCGTACTGATCAGAGCCGCTCCACTTCCTCCGCGAGAAGAAGTCCGGCATCGAACCCCATCGGCGTGAGGTGACCGGCCAGTTCTAGCGAGAGCACGCCCTGCAGGCGTGTCCAGAACGACAACGCGCGATGCACGGTCGCCGGCGACGCGGGCAGCTTGCCCGCCCACTCGCGATTCATCCCCAGAAGCACGTCGAACGGGGTCTTCGGCCCGTCGTCCCCCGACGGATCGGCGCAGACCTCCAGCAGCACCGCCAGGATCTCGTCCGAGATCGCGGTGATCTCCTCCGGCGCGTGATAGCCGGGCACCGGCGTGCCGTAGATGAGCAGGTACCGGTGCGGATCGTTCAGCGCCCACTCCCTGATGACCCCGGCGAGCGCCACCACCGTGGTGCCGGCCTCAAACGCCGCGCGGACGGTGTCGGCGAGGCTGCGGTAGGCGTCCTCGATGAGCGCGGTGATCAGCTCGTCGCGGCCGGCGAAGTACCGGTACAGGGCCGGCCCGCTCATGCCCATCTCCTTGGCGATGGCGTTGAGCGACAACGCCGTCACCCCGGCCGAGGCGATCTGCTCCCACGCGTGCTTCTTGACCTCCGCGCGCACCTGGGCCCGGTAGCGCTCCCGGGGGCTCTGCACCGTCTCCATGGTTAGACCCTCTCACGTTCGCTATTGACAGTCACCCACACCTCACTCTAGCTTCAGCATGTCACCAGAGTTAGAGGCTATAACTAACACGACCTGCTTTAACTAACGAAGGAGCTCCTCATGTCCACGAAGACCCGTGCCGCCGCTCACCCGTCGACGTCCGTGCTGGTCGCGGCCTGGGCCGCACCCGTCATGGTGATCGGCCAGTTCGGCCTGCTCTCGGGGATTCCGATCGCCGTCGTGCTCGTCGCGAGCCTGCGCGACCGCCGCTCCAAGGCCCTGCGGTGGTGGACAGGAGCCCTCGCGCTGGCCTACGCCACGCCGCTGACGCTCTGGCTCACCGGGCCGAGCGAGGCGCCCAGCCTGTCGAAGTACATGAGCCCTGCGATGACCGCGGCGCTCACGGCGGTCGGTGTCGCCGTCGCCGTCGCGCACCAGGTAGTTCGCAGGAGGTCTACTGGCAAGTAACCTGACGGGCGTGACCCTCCCCCTGACCGGCGAACGCACGGTGCCCGGTATCGCGGAAGAGAACTACTGGTTCAGGCGACACGAGGCGGCGTATCTGCACCTCATCGGCCACTGCGCGGACGCGGTCGTGCTGGAGGCGGGCTGCGGCGAGGGCTACGGCGCCCAGCTGATCCGCACGGTCGCGCGGCGGGTGATCGCGCTCGACTACGACGAACTGACCTCGCAGCACGTCGCCCGCGCGTACCCCCAGCTCGACGTGCTGCGCGGGAACCTCGCGACGCTGCCGTTGCGCGACGGGAGCGTCGACGTCGTGGCGAACCTGCAGGTCATCGAGCACCTGTGGGACCAGGAGGGGTTCCTGGCGGAGTGCCTGCGGGTGCTGCGTCCAGGCGGGACGCTCATCGTGACGACGCCGAACAGGCTGACGTTCTCGCCGGGCCAGGACACCCCGCTGAACCCGTTCCACACCAGGGAACTCGCACCGTCCGAACTGGACGAGATGCTGCGCGAAGCTGGTTTCCGCGTTGACGAACTGACGGGACTGCGTCACGGACGAAGGCTTGACACGCTCCTGAACGGACAGATCATCAACGCACAGGTCGAAGTCGCCCTGTCCGGCGCGCCGTGGCCCGCCGAGCTGAAGGAGGCGGTGGAGTCGGTGACTGTGCAGGACTTCGACATCACCCCTGAGGACATGGACACCTGCCTCGACCTCGTGGCCGTGGCGGTGCGCACGTGACCGGGAGGACAACCGCGGGGAAGGCTTCCGAGGGCACGTTCTGCCTGGTCCTGCACAGCCATCTGCCCTGGCTCGCGCACCACGGCGCGTGGCCGGTCGGCGAGGAGTGGCTCTACCAGGCGTGGGCGCACTCGTACCTGCCCGTCGTGGACATGCTGCGGCGCTTCGCCGACGAGGGTCGTTCCGACGTCCTCACACTCGGTGTCACGCCAGTCCTGGCCGCTCAGCTCGACGACCCGTACTCGTTACGAGGCGCGCACGACTGGCTCGGCAACTGGCACGTGCGCTCGCACTACGCCGGGGAACGGCTGCGCGAGCTGTCCACCTACGAGCACCGCGCGTCGTCGTGGGCGCTGGACCAGTTCGAAACCCATTGGCGGCACGGGTTCTCGCCGATCCTGCGGTCCCTTGTGGACTCTTCGACGATCGAGCTGCTCGGCGGGCCGGCCACGCACCCCTTTCAGCCGTTGCTGGATCCTCGGGTGCGGTCGTTCGCGCTGCGGACCGGTCTGGAAGACACCGCGCTGCGCATCGGCAAGGCTCCGGAAGGGATCTGGGCGCCGGAGTGCGGTTACTCGCCGGGTATGGAGGCGGGGTACGCGGCGGCGGGCGTGCGGCGGTTCATGGTCGACGGGCCCGCGCTGCACGGCGACACCTCGTCCGCGCACCCGGTCGGCTCTTCGGACGTGCTGGCGTTCGGGCGTGATCTCGAGGTCTCGTACCGCGTCTGGTCGCCGAAGGTCGGCTATCCGGGCGATGCCGCGTACCGGGATTTTCACACCTACGACCACCCGACTGGGCTGAAGCCGTCACGGGTGACCGGCAAGAACATCGCGCCCGAGGACAAACGGCCGTACGACCCGTTGCTCGCGCGTGAGGCCGTTGCACGCCACGTCGAGGACTTCGTCGAGACGGTCGTGCGCAGGCTGCGGGCGATCGACGGCGGGCTGGTCGTCGCGGCGTACGACACCGAGCTCTACGGACATTGGTGGCACGAAGGTCCCTTGTGGCTGGAGGGTGTGTTGCGCGCGCTGCCGGAAGCGGGCGTGCGCGTGACGACGTTGCAGGGCGCGGTCGAGGCGGGGCACGTGGGCGCGCCGGTCGAGCTGCCGGCCTCGTCGTGGGGCAGCGGCAAGGACTGGCGGGTGTGGGACGGCGCGCAGGTGTCGGACATCGTGTCGCTGAACGAGTCGGTGCAGAAGGAACTGCTGGACCTGGACTTCTCGTCCGACGTGCGGGATCCGGTGCTGGACCAGGCGGTGCGCGAGGCGTTGCTGGCGTTGTCGAGCGACTGGGCGTTCATGGTCACCAAGGACTCGGCCGCCGACTACGCCCGCTACCGCGCGAAGATTCACAGCGATCGTTTCAGCGAGCTCGCGGCGTTGGTTCGCGGCGGTCGTGGTCATGCACGAGCGGCGGAGCTCCGCGCGGCAGACGGCCCGTTCGGGCATCTGGACGCGCGAGGAATGAGGTAACGGAATGCGCGTGCTGATGTTGTCGTGGGAGTACCCGCCGGTGGTCGTCGGCGGGCTGGGCAGGCACGTCCACGCGCTCGCGACACAGCTGGCCGCGCAAGGGCACGACGTCGTCGTGCTGTGCCGTCAACCTTCCGGCACCGACGCGATCACGCACCCCACGGTGGACGTGGTGAGTGAGGGCGTGCGATTGATCCGCGTCGCCGAGGATCCCGCGCACTTCGTGTTCGAGAAGGACCTTCTGGCGTGGACGCTCGCGATGGGTCACGCGATGACACGCGCCGGTCTGGCGTTGAGCTCGTGGCGCCCCGACGTCGTGCACGCGCACGACTGGCTGGTCGCGCACCCCGCTGTTGCCCTGGCCGAGGCTTTCGGCGTGCCGCTGGTGGCCACGATCCACGCGACCGAGGCCGGGCGGCACTCCGGCTGGCTCTCGCACCCGCTGAACCAGCAAGTGCACTCGGTGGAGTGGTGGCTGGCGAACCGGGCCGACACCCTGATCACCTGCTCGTCCGCGATGCGAGGCGAGGTCGCGCATCTGTTCGATGTGGACACCGCCGACGTTTCCGTGCTGCACAACGGCATCGAGCCCGGTGGATGGAAAGTGCGGGCCAAGGACGTGGGCGCTGCCCGCCGGACGTACTCGCCGCACGGTGATCCGTTGCTGCTCTTCTTCGGCCGCATCGAGTGGGAGAAGGGCATCCAGGACCTGATCGCCGCACTCCCCCGGATCCGCCGCTACCACCGGGGCACGCGCGTCGTCGTGGCCGGTGGCGGTTCGCAGACCGAGTGGCTGCAGGAGCAGGCGCGCAAGCACCGCGTGCTGCGGGCCGTGGAGTTCGTCGGACACCTCTCCGACAGGTCTTTGGCGGCGTTGCTCACAGCCGCGAACGCCGTCGTGCTGCCGTCCCGCTACGAGCCGTTCGGGATCGTGGCCCTGGAAGCCGCCGCCGCCGGAACGCCCCTGGTCGCGTCGACCGCGGGTGGGCTCGGCGAGGTCGTGCTCGATGGAGTGACAGGTCTGTCGTTCGCACCTGGTGACGTGGACGGACTCACACGCGCCGTGCGTGCCGTGCTGTCCGACCCGACGAGCGCTGCCGTGCGCGCGCGAGCTGCGAAAGAGCGTCTGGGCACGGACTTCGACTGGGCCAAGATCGCTGCTTCCACCGCCTCGGTCTACGCGGACGCGATCGTGCGCGAACCACGCGTCCTGGGCCGCCCCAAGATCGCTACGGGAAATCTGTTCACCTGAGTCGGCTACAGTCGCCGGTCCCGTTAACAAGAGGTGACCGAGGACTGAATGAAATACCAACGCTTCGTGGCGCTCGGGGACAGTTGCACCGAGGGCCTGGACGACCTGCTGCCCGACGGCCGATACCGAGGCTGGGCGGACCGCGTCGCGTCAGTGCTGGACGCGCCGGGGTTCCGCTACGCCAACCTGGGCGTGCGCGGCCGTCGCCTCGACCAGATGCTGGTGGAGCAGGTCCCGTCCGCGGCGGCGTTGAGGCCTGACCTGGTCGCGATCTTCGGCGGCGGCAACGACGTGATGTCCGGCGCCTCCGTCGGCCAGATCGCGCGCCGGGTCGATGCTCTCGTGAGCGCCGTGACGTCGTTCGCACCGACCGTCGCCGTCTTCACGTTGAGCGACGTCTCACAACGGATGCCCTTCGGCTGGCGCATGCGTCCACGCATCGAGGCCCTGAACGACGCCGTGCGCGTTGCAGCCGTGCGTTACGGCGCGATCCTGGTCGACGTGTGGGACGACAACACGTGCGTGCAGGACTCACGCTACTTCGGCCCCGACCGCCTGCACCTATCGTCGTTGGGACACAGGCGGTTGGCCGGCCACCTGCTGTCGGCGCTCGACATCCCGTTCGACGCCTCGTGGATGGCGCCTCTGGAGGGTTCGGCGGCACCCTCGTCGATGCTGGACCACCTGAGATGGCTGCGGGACCAGGTGCTGCCCGTCGCGTACTCGCGGTCGCGCAACAAGCTGATCGGCCGCCAGCCGGGCGACGGCTTCAGGCCGAAGCGTCCGACGCTTCTGCCGTTCGCCTAGCCAGCGCCGCTGCCCTCGTGGCCGCCCGCCGCCGGCTGACGGTCGCGGCGTACGGGTGCGGGTTGCCCTTGATGTTCAGCGGAAACCGGGCCGGACGCGTTGCCCGGAAGTGGTTGCGCAGCCTGGACCGCACGCGATCAGACTCGATCACGACTGGTTCTCCATCGACTTCTCCAGCGCCTCCTTGGCCTTGCGGGCCATGTCCGCGATGTCCGCCCGCCGCTGAGCGTCCGCCTCGTAGTCGGCGCGCCGATCCCGCACGACCCGTGCCGGCGCGCCCACCGCGATCTTGAAGTCCGGGAAGTCCCCGCGCACCACGGCGTGCGCGCCGAGCACGCACCCGCGCCCGACCCGCGTGCCGCGCAGCACCGTCACCTTGGCGCCGAGCCAGCAGTCCGGCCCGATGCGGACGGGCGACTTCACGATGCCCTGGTCTTTGATCGGCAGGGTGATGTCCTCGGTCTTGTGGTCGAAGTCGCAGATGTAGACCCAGTCCGCGACGAGCGACGACGCGCCGATCTCGATGTCGAGGTAGCAGTTGACCGTGTTGTCCTTGCCGAACACGACCTTGTCGCCGATGCGCAGCGATCCCTCGTGGCACCGGATGGCGTTGCCGTCGCCGATGTGCACCCAGCGCCCGATCTCCATGCGGCCGTAGCCGGGGCGGGCCATCACGTCGACCCGCTTGCCGAAGAAGACCATGCCGCGCAGCACCACGTGGGGGTTGAGCAGGCGGAACTTCAGCAGCCGCCAGTACCGGACCAGGTACCAGGGGCTGTAGGCGCGGTGGCGCAGGACCCAGCGCAGGGAGGCCATCGTGAGGAAGCGTGCCTGGGCGGGGTCTCGTCGCGACCTGGCCCACCTGGTCCAGACGGGTGCACCCCACATGGAAGTCATGGACGGAGACTCTAAAACGCGCTCGCGGTCGGGCATCATTCGGATCGTGAGCGAGGTGAGCGGTTGGATCCAGGAGGGCAGCCTGAACTTGGTCGCCTACTACGTGTCGGGTCTCCTGGACCAGGAGTGGGACGAGCACGACGCAAGCGCACTTCATGCTTCTGTCACCGTCAGCGACAGAAGCATCGGGAAGTGGCACGGCTACACGATGCGCGGACTCACCGTGATGATCGCGCGTGATCACGAGCTCGGTCAGCTGGCCGTCTACTTCAGCGGCGACTTCAACGAGGTGTTCGCCGCCCGTCTCGAGACCCTCCTGGACCTGTGCTGACGAGCCGAAACGGCCCTAGAGTGTCATGACCACGGCGAACAGAGGTGCGGCATGTGGGCTGTCATAGGCGTCTGGGAGCTCAGTCCCGAAATGCACGACGAGTGGCGGGCGCAGGTGCCGTTGATGGCGTCGAGCAAGGTGGAGCTATCGGGGTTCGTGCACGGGACGTGGACGCTGGACGGCCACGCGATCCAGGTGTACGACAACGAGGCCGGTGCGCGTCGCTACCACGCGGACATGCGGGACAACGGCTACCTCGAACGGCCGGGCCTGCGGAACGTCGTGTGGGACGTGGCCGAGGTGGGCGCCGAGTCGCAAGCACCGTGAGGCCGTCGGCCACCTGGTCGGGTTCGCCGGGCGGGTGACGTGCGGACTGGCTAACGTCCACCAGATGTCGATGGATTTCTGGGCCGGTGCCGGAGTGGGACTGCTCGTCGGTCTGCTGTTCGTGCTCGGGAACGTCGTCGTGCGCTCCCGGCGGCGCCAGTAGGCGACTTTCGGGCAGGCTGATGGCATGGCGATTCCTCTCATCATCGACACCGACCCCGGCGTCGACGACGCGTTCGCGATCGCGCTCGCGGCCCGCAGCCCCGAGGTCGACCTCGTCGGCCTCACCACCGTCTTCGGCAACGTCGGGCTCGACCTCACGACGGCGAACGCCCTGCGCCTGCTCGCCCACCTCGGCCGCACCGACGTGCCGGTGGTGCGGGGGTACGAAGAAGGGCCGGGCGGCGCGGCGGACGTGCACGGCGAGGACGGGCTCGGCGGGCAGGCGCACACGTTGCCGGAGAACCCGAAGGGCCTCTACGGGGACGATCCCGTCCGGTTCTTCGCGGACAACCTGACGCCGGACACCGTGGTCGCCGCCATCGGGCCGCTCACCAACATCGCCGCCGCGCTCGACGGGGGCATCACGTTTCCCCGGCTGATCGTCATGGGCGGCGGCCTGGGGCTGGGCAACATGACCGCGCGGGCCGAGTTCAACTTCTGGGCCGACGCGGAGGCCGCGCAGACGGTGATCCGCCGGGGCAACCCGATCATCGTGCCGCTCAACCTCACCCAGCGGTGCATCGCCGACACCGAGTTCCTCGCGAACGTCGACCCGGTGCTGAGCAACCTCACCGGCACCTACCGGGAGTACCTCGCCCGGCACTCCGAGCAGAACCTCTCGCACCGCGAGGAGGGCATCCTGATCCACGACGCCGTCGCCGTGGCGGAGGCGATCGTCCCCGGCACGTTGCGCACCAAGGTCCACCACCTCGACATCGACGACGATGGCGCGCTCGTCGAGGGAAAGCACCAGGTAGAGGTCGCGGAGGACACCGATTGGCCCGCGCTGAGGGCCTTCATGGAGCAGCGCTTGTCCGTTTGACGACAACTTCGCGTCGCTCTCTGGGGTTGGGCGGGCACGGAAAGTAGGGTCCGCGACCATGCAGCGAAGAGTCCTCACGACAGCTGCGGTGGCGGTGGCCATGACGTTCGGAGTGGTCCCTGCCTCCGCTCAGCCCCAGATTCAGGTGGTGCCGGATCCGGCGGCACACGTGAACCCGTTCATCGGCACGACCAACCTCGGGAACACCTTTCCCGGCGCGGTCGTGCCGTTCGGCATGTTCTCCTTCAGCCCGGAAGCCAGTCGCGGCAACACCCTGCGCGCCGCGGCGCCCGGCGGCTACCGGTACGACGCCACGAAGATCCGCGGCTTCAGCCTCACCCACATGTCCGGTACGGGCTGCGCGGGCGGAAGTGGTGACATCCCGATCTTCCCGCACGTCGGGACCGTCACCACGTCGCCGACCGTCGACGCGACGGACGCCGTGTACGCCAGCGAGTTCGCGCACACGGACGAGGTGGCCAAGCCCGGCCGCTACGACGTGACGCTGAAGTCGGGCGCGAAGGCCGAGCTGTCCGCCACCGAACGCACCGGTGCGGCGCGGTTCAGCTTCCCGGCCGACAAGCCGGCGACGGTGCTCATCAACACGTCGAAGTCGCAGGTCGGCAGCAGTGACGCGCAGACCGTGATCGACAAGGACAAGCGGACGATCACCGGCTCGGTGACGTCGGGCAACTTCTGCGGGTACATCAACCAGGTCGGCCGCCGCAGCTACTACACGCTGCACTTCGTGGCGGAGTTCGACCAGGACTTCACCGACGTCGGCACGTACCAGGACAACGTTGTCACCCCCGGCAGCGTCACCTCCAAGGGCGGCACGACGTACGGGACGAACGGCTGGCCGGTGCTGGGCAAGGGGTCCGGCGCCTATCTCGGGTTCGCGCCCGGCTCACAGGTCGGGGTCAAGGTCGGCATCTCCTACGTCAGCCTGGACAACGCGCGGGCCAACCTCAAGGCCGAGAACAAGGGTCAGTCCATTGAGGACATGAGGGACAACGCGTACATCGCGTGGCAGAAGCAGCTCAAGCGCATCGAGGTCGGCGGCGGCTCCGATGACGAGCGGACCAAGTTCTACACCGCGCTGTACCACTCGCTGTTGCACCCCAACCTGTTCAGCGACGTCAACGGCGAGTACGCCGGATTCGACGGCAAGACGCACAAGATCAACAAGAGCAAGCAGAAGGCCCAGTACGGCACCTTCTCCGGCTGGGACATCTACCGCTCGCAACTGCAGCTCGTGACGATGCTGGAACCGCAGATCGGTTCGGACATCGCGCAGTCGCTGCTCAACCAGGCCGAGCAGAACAACGGCGTGTGGGACCGCTGGACGCACAACGGCGGCGGCACGCACGTGATGAACGGCGACCCCGCGCCCATCGCGCTGGCCGCGATCTCGGCGTTCGGCGGCGACAGGTACGACATCAAGTCGTCGCTCAAGTCGCTGGTGAAGGCCGCGACCGTGCCGACGGCGCTGGACCTGAGCAAGGACGGCTGGGCCGTGATGTCCGTCGGGCAACGGCCGTCGCTCGACAAGTACCTGAAGAACAAGTTCATGCCGTCCGTGTCGAACGCGTGGGGTGGCGCGGCGGAGACCCTGGAGATCTCCGCGGCGGACTTCGCGATCAGCCAGCTGGCCGAGCGCACGGGTGACAAGAAGACCGCCAAGGCGTTCGCCGAGCGGGCGCAGTGGTGGCAGAACAACTTCGACCCGGTGGCGGACAAGACCGGCGGCTACATCCGCAACCGCAACGCGGACGGCACGTGGGTCAAGGACTTCACGCCGGACACCGGCAACGGGTTCGTCGAGGGCAGCAGCGCCCAGTACACGTGGATGGTCACGCACAACGTCGCCGGGCTCGTCGAGTCGCTGGGCGGTCGCGAACGCGCCAACAAGCGGCTGGACGACTTCTTCCACAACGCCGACGGCAGCTGGGCGCTCACGGGTCGCGGCGGTGCGAAGTCCGAATTGGACAACGAACCGTCGGTGAACGTGCCGTGGCTCTACAACTACACGGGCCAGCCGGCGAAGACGCAGGAGACACTGCGCGAGACGATCGGCACGCTGTGGAAAAACGCCCCCGGCGGCATTCCCGGCAACGACGACCTCGGCGCGATGTCGTCGTGGTTCGTCTTCACC
Source organism: Lentzea sp. NPDC054927 (assembly GCF_053610285.1). Classification (NCBI taxonomy): domain Bacteria; kingdom Bacillati; phylum Actinomycetota; class Actinomycetes; order Pseudonocardiales; family Pseudonocardiaceae; genus Lentzea; species Lentzea sp. NPDC054927. The sequence continues at coordinate 44,800 of NZ_JBSGXZ010000048.1, read as the reverse complement.
TCGATGGGCATCTACCCGCAGGTGCCGTCGCGCGCCGAGCTGGTGCTGAGCAGCCCGCTGTTCACGTCGGTGAAGATCAACCGCGGTGGCGGAAAGGACATCACGATCAACGCGCCCGCCGCGAACACCGCCACGAAGTACGTGCAGTCGCTGAAGGTCAACGGCCGTTCGTCGTCCAAGACCTGGCTGCCCGAGTCGTTCGTGGAACGCGGCGGCAAGCTGGACTTCGTGCTCGGCAAGACGCCTTCCTCCTGGGGCACCGGCACTTCCGACGCCCCGCCGTCGTTCCGCGACGGTGAGCAGCCGATCAAGCACGACCAGCCGTACTACCTCACGGTCGAGCCGCGCCAGCTCGTCGTGGAGCCCGGCAAGTCGGTCACGGCGAAGGTCAACTCGGTCAAGCTGTACGACGGCGACCCGAAAGCGACGTACACGATCACCGGCACGGACGCGTTGAAGTTCACGCCCACCACCGGTTCCGTGCCGTCGGAGTTCACGGTCTCGGCCGACCCCGGTACCCCGCAGGGCTTCTACGACATCACCGTGACGGTGACCGTCGAGGGCGCCGCGAAGCCGGTCGTGCTGCCGCAGACGGTGAAGGTCGCGCCGGCGGGCAGCATGCTCGCCGCCGTGAACAACGTCGGTGCCTCCGCCGACGCCGACGGTGAGGGCGACTTCGACGGCGGCGGTTACAGCTACTCGCGGGAGGCGCTGGCCAAGGCCGGCCTCGCACCGGGCGGCACCAGCACCGTCGACGGCCTGACGTTCACCTGGCCGTCGTCGCCTCCCGGCCGTCCGGACAACGCGACCGCCGCGAAGCAAACGCTTGCACTGTCCGGAACCCGGCTCGCGTTCGTGGGTTCGGCCGCCAACGGGGCACGCGCCAAGGCGGCCACGGTGACGTTCACGGACGGCACCACCGCGTCGGTCGAGATCGGCTTCAGCGACTGGACGCTCGGCGGCGGCGGGGCGACCCCGAGCTTCGGCAACGTGATCATCGCGAACACGCCGTACCGCAACCAGTCCGGCGGCGGCAGCGAACAGGTCGCCACGCACATCTTCGCGACGAAGACGTACGTGGCACCGGAGGGCAAAACACTCGCTTCCGTTGTGCTGCCAGATGATGTGAACATGCACGTTTTTGCGGTAGCGGTGGGCTAGTTCGTCAAGCGTGGATGGTTTCTGTCGCTCTGGTGACAGAAACCATCCACGCCCTATCGTGTGGCATAAGCCCAAGCGCCGCCGCATCGCTGTGAGCGTGAGGCGCCATGCCCAACTGCGTGCGGTCAACGAGGATCGCGGTGCATTCGTGGGAACCCCTGGTCAGTGATGCCGTCGCGAGCTGGCTGGACGCGTTGCCCGGCTGGCTCGTGGTGGGCACCACCTACACACTCGAAGACCTGTTGCTGCTGTGCCGTTTGCGCCCGCCGGACGTCGTGGTGGGGCAACTTTCCCCGGAACTCGTACCGGGATTTCCACTCGTGGTCCTCTGCCCGGCGTGTGGCCTCGCCTCGCTGCGGGCGTCGCTGGAGCACGTGCCGCTCACCTCGCTGCACCGCGTCTCGCCCGGCGCGTTGACCGACCGCGAGATGGAGGTGCTCGCCCACGTCTGTTCCGGGCTGTCAGCGGTGTCCGTCGCGTCCGCCCTCCGGCTCTCGCCGCACACCGTGGTCAACTACAAGCGGCGGATCTTCGCCAAGCTCGGCGTGCAGAGCCGGGCGCAGGCGGCCGCGGTGGTGACCAGGCTCGGGCTTGTTCGTGTTCCCTGTCGTGACGCTGTGTTGCATGACAACGTTCCCACTCTCACTCACCGCGAGAACGACATCCTGGCTTCGATCGCCCGGGGTGAGTCGGTGCGGCAGACGGCGTCGGCGCTGGGGATCGCGGTGAAGACCGTGGAGTCCGAGCAGCGGCAGCTGTTCTTCAAGCTGCGCGTGCACAACAGGGCCCAGGCGCTTTCGGAGGCACAACGGCTCGGATTGCTAACGTAGCGCCCCCACCAGGGGATTTCCGTATGTGACCGAGTTCGAGAAACGGCTCGTCACCGCGGCCCAGCGCGGTGAACTGCTGGTGTGCCCGAAGTCGGCTCCCGCGGTGCGCGCCGAGCTGATCAGGGAGCTGCTGCTCGGCCGTCACGGCGAGCTTGACCCACGAGGCGTGCAGATCGAGGGCGCACGGATCAAGGGCGTGCTCGACCTGGACAACGTGACGGCCTCCGTCGGCCTGTACCTGTACGACTGCACCATCGACGAACCGATCGACGCTCGCGACGCACACCTGCGGGAGCTCGTCCTCAGCGGCGGGCGGTGCGCCGGGCTGCAGGCCGACGGCGTCCACATCGAGAGGGGCCTGTACCTGCGGGGCGGGCTGCAGGTCGACGGCGACAAGAAGGTCGGCCTGATCAGGGTGGTCGGTGGCCACATCGGTGGAGATCTGAACCTGGAGAAGGTGGCGCTGACCAACGCCGCCGGTCCCGCCATCGACGCCAACCGGCTCCGTGTCGACGGCTGCGTTTTCGCGCGGCACCGGGTGCGGATCACCGGGGACAGCGAACTAGGTGCATTCGTGCTGCTCGGCGCCCACATCGCCGGAGACCTCCTGTTGGACGACGACGTGACGATCACGAACCCCAGCGGGCCTGCTCTGGACGCCGACGACATCCGCGTTCAGGGTGAGGTCCTGCTGACGGACGGCTTCCGAGCCACCGGACACGGCAAAGAGGGCGCAGTCTCGTTCGAAAACGCCAACGTGGTCCTGAACGTCAAAGTGGTGAAGGCGAAGATCTCCAACAACGCAGGCCCCTGCCTCACCGCCACGAACGCCCGCGTCGGCGGTGACGTGCTGATCTGGCAAGGGGTCCGGATCGCCGGGCGCGGGCCGACCGGCGCGATCGTCCTGGCAGGTGGTCACCTCGGCGGGATCGTCGTGCTGGAAGACGCGGTGATCACCAACGAACGCGGTGCGGCGGTGAACGCGAACGGCGTCGACATCAGCGGAAGCCTGTTCCTGCGCACGGGAACCCGGCTGACCGCGCGCCATCCCGGCGGCGCGATCGACCTGATCAGCGGCCACCTCACGGGAGATCTCGACATCTCGGACGCGGTCGTCACCAACGCGCTGGGTCCGGCGGTGTCCGCCGACCAGGTCCAGATCGACGGGCGCCTGTTCCTCCTGGGACGGACGTCGCTCACGGGCGCCGGCAGATTCGGCGCGGTGAGTTTGCACGGAGCGCACATCGGCGGCCAGTTCCACGGCGAAGGCGAGGTCGCGCTCAAGGTGCAGGGCGGGCTCGGCCCGGTGCTGAACCTCCAGGAACTCGGGGTCGGGACCACCGTGACGTTGCCGCCCACCCTGTTGTGCCACCGCCGCGGGAACGACTGGACCTGCGCGCACAGGAGCTGGGTGCGGATGGACGGGCTCTCCTACGCCTCGCTCGGTGAGGGATGGGACTGGCAGCAGTGGCTGCACCTGATCCGCCACCACACGCCCGCGTACCACGCCTCCGCCTACCAGCGCCTCGCCGCCGTCGAGCGGGCCGCCGGGCACGACGGCACCGTGCGCCGGATCCTCATGGCGCAGCAAACCGATCTCCGGCGCCGCAACCCGCAGGCTCTGGGCGGTCGGCTGACCCTGTGGTTCCACTGGTTGTGGGGCGTGCTGGCCGGGTATGGCTACCGGGCGCGCCGCACCGCTGCGGCACTGTTGCTGGTGCTGGCGATGGCGGGGTTCCTCGGCTGGTGGGCGGGCCAGGTCTCCACCCGTCCCGGGCATCTCGCCGCTGAACGCGTGGCGAGTGCGACAGCTGCCGCTGGAGTGCCTTGTTCCACTGTGGAGCTGGTGGGGCTGGGGCTTGATCGCGGGCTGCCGTTGGGAATGACCGGCATGCGGGCGCGATGCGACCTGGACACCGCTGCGCGGGCGGGACAGGCGTTCACCGCGGCGATCTGGTTGGTGCAGCTGGCCGTGTGGGGGCTGGCGACGCTGGCGTTGGCCGGGTACACGAACCTGGTGCGCAAGCCCGGCTGAGACGCGGCCGGCCGGAACGCGGCGTAAGGGATTGGCGTCCCCTGCATGGTTGTTCGTCCGTGCGGCGATGAGTGATCTTGCAGAACACTGCGCCGACATGGGCAATCTCACCAGACGTGGATTTCTGGGAGGCGTCGCGGGCGCCGGTGCCGTGACGCTGGCTCCCTCCCCTGCCGCCGCGCAGGTGGCCGCTGTCGACGCGGCGGCCACCTCGCCCAGGTTCTTCGGACGGATGTTTCCGGACCTGCCGCCGTTCGCCGAGAACACGCAGCGCGTGCAGGACGCGTTGCGTGCGATGGGCGCGCCGGGCGGGCCGCTGGACGCCAAGGATCCGTTGCACGAAGGGCCTGTTCGACTCATCACCAATCCGGAACTGAGTCCTGGCAACCTCGACAACCCCTTCAACACCGCGGGGACGACGTTCGTCGGGCAGTTCATCGATCACGACTTCACGTTCGACCTCCACTCGCGGCTGGCGGTGCCCGCCGTGCCGGAGCAGAGTCCGAACACGCGGAATCCCACCCTGTCACTGGATTCCGTGTACGGCGGCGGGCCGGTTCTGTCGCCGCAGCTGTACGACTCCGGCGACCGGGCCAAGTTCCGGGTGGAGAACGGCGGGTCGTTCGAGGACCTGCCGCGGCGCGCCGACGGCGTGGCGATCATCGGGGACCCGCGCAACGACGAGAACCTGATGATCGCCGGGCTGCACGCGGCTTTCCTGTTGTTCCACAACCGGATCGTGGATCGGCTGCGCGCCGCGGGTGTGCCTGGCGACCGGGTTTTCGCGGACGCGCAAAGAACCGTTGTGTGGCACTACCAGTGGATGGTGGTGCACGAGTTCCTGCCGCAGATCATCGGCTTCGGGCTCACGCAGGACATCCTCGCGCACGGGCGGCGCTTCTACCGGCCGGCGCAGGGTCAGCACTACATGCCGGTGGAGTTTCAGGGCGCGTGTTACCGGTTCGGGCACAGCCAGGTGCGGCCTTCCTACCGAGCGAACCTGAAGGGAGACAACGGTCAGCCGTTCTTCGGCTTCGTCTTCGACCCCGCAGGGGAAGGGCAGAGCGATCCGGTGGACCTGCGCGGCGGGCGGCGGGCGCGCCGGAGGTTCATCGGGTGGCAGACGTTCTTCGACTTCGGGGACGGCCAGGTGCGGCCGAACAAGCGGATCGACACGCACATCTCGACGCCGCTGTTCCGGTTGCCGCTCGGGGCGATCGCGGACGGTTCGCCGCCGGTGTCGCTGCCACAGCGCAACCTGCTTCGTCACCTGACCTGGTCGCTGCCGTCCGGGCAGGCGGTGGCGCGGGCCATGGGCATTCCGGTGCTGGACTCGGTGCCGGAGCTGCGGGAGTTCGGCTTCGACCGCTCAACGCCGCTCTGGTACTACACGCTGCGCGAAGCCGAGACGCTCGGCGACGGCATCACACTCGCGGGCGCGAGCGCCCGGCTGATCGGTGAGGTGTTCGTCGGGCTGCTTCAGCTGGATCCCGAGTCGTACCTGAGGCAGCAACCCCAGTGGAAGCCGACGCTGCCGTCCCGCGTGAGCGGCCAGTTCGGAATGGTCGACCTGCTTCGGTTCGCCCGCGTCGATCCCTCGAGCCGCGGCCAATAAAATTAGGCGGTGTTCACAGTTTCGGAACGTGACCAGCTGCGCCGCGACCTCGCCAACGCCGCCGACACCGACCCGCGAGTGGTCGGGGCGGCGTTGACGGGTTCGGTGGCAGTGGGCAAGGAAGACCGCTGGTCCGACATCGACTTCGCGCTGTCGATCGACCGCGAACTCGACTCGGTCGTCACCGACTGGACCGCGCTGATGTACGCGTGCGGCGCCGTCAGCCACCTCGACGTGCGGCACGGGAAGGTCCTGTTCCGCGTCTACCTGATGCGCTCGACACTGCAGGTCGACATCGCGTTCTGGCCCTCGACCGAGTTCGGCGCGACGGGACCGACCTTCCGGCTGCTCTTCGGCGAGGCCAACTCGCTGCCGCAGTCCCGGCAACCCGACCGCGCCGAACTCATCGGTCTCGCCTGGCTCTACGGCCTGCACGCGCGGTCGTCCATCGCACGCGGCCGCGGCTGGCAGGCGCTCTACATGGTCAACAACATGCGCGACCAGGTGATGGCGCTGTGGTGCGTGCGCGAAGGGGTCAACGCGGTGCAGGGGCGAGGGCTGGACGACCTGGCTGATGCTGACGCGTTCGCTGGGACGCTCGTGTTGTCGACGCATCCCGATGAGCTGCGGCGGGCGTTTCACGTGCTGACCGGGATGTTGGTGGGGGAGATCGAGGACTCGGGGCTGGCGGAGGCGGTGCGGGCGCTGTCGCCTGGGGTTGGGGTGCGGGGGTGAGCCAAGCATGCGGTGGCGGGCGGCTGATGGGGCGGAGGCGAGGACTCCGCGCTGGCCGAGGCTGCTGGGTGGCGCTGCCGCCTGGGGACGCGGTGTAGCGGTGAGCAGCGCATGCGCCGGCGGGAACGATGGCGAACCGCGGTCGGCGGTCCGCTCGCGGGTGCGGCCGTAGCTGGGCGAGACCGACGACTCCGCGCTCGCGGAGGACGGGTGGGGCGCTGACTGCGGGAGCCGCAGTCAGCGGAGAGCCGCCCACGCACCGGCGCGGAGTCGTGACGAACCTCGGCCAGCGGTCCGGTGGCACCGGCGCGGAGTCGTGACGAGCTGCGACTGGTCCCCCACGGCGCCCGCAACTACCTGGCCGTGAGCCTCACCAGCACTGGTCAGTGGCTTACGGCCGGTTGGGGCTTCGCGGGTGTCGACTCCCGCAGCAGCAGGGCCGCGGTGAGAAGCACCAGGACGGCTGCTGAGCCGTGTACTGCCAGGGCGTAGGCCACGGTGCCGCCGTGGGTCATCACGGCCAGGCAGTCGCCGATCGGGATGATCGCGTCTGCCAGGACTACCCAGCCCAGGGCTCGGCGTTGCTTCATCAGCAGCAGGATCAGGGCGGTCAGGGCGTAGGCGAGGTCGCGGACGCCCTTGACGACGTAGTAGCCGGCTGGGTCGACGATGCCGAAGCCCGCGGCCGCGCCGTGGCCGTTGAGCAGGTAGTTCAGGCCGAAGTAGAAGCCCGCCAGCACTACGAGCCAGGCCATGATCGTGGTCAAGCGCATTGCATCCTCCACAAGAAGCTAGCGGTGCTAGGTAGTGGAGCGACGCTAACATTATGGGCGCTCGGATGTCTAGCGGTGCTAGATTCTGGGGGTGAGCATCCAGAACAGGCGCGAGCGTGAACGTGCGGAGCGGCATCAGCTGATCATCGACGCGGCGCGGGAGTTGGCTGAGGCGGAGGGCTGGGACGCGGTCACCACGCGGCGGCTCGCGGAGAAGGTCGAGTACAGCCAGCCGGTGCTTTACAGCCATTTCAAGGGCAAGGACGCGATTGTGCGGGCGGTCGCGATCGAAGGGTGTGGCGTGCTGGCCAGGCAGTTGCGCAAAGCGCGGGCGGCGCACGGGAAGTCACGGTTGCGGGCTGCGGCGGAGGCGTACCTGGAGTTCGCGGAGACCAGGCCCGCGCTGTACGACGCGATGTTCGTGCAGCAGGTGGACATCCCGTTCGGCACCGACGAGGTGCCGCAGGAGTTGCGCGACGCGTTCGGCGAGCTGGTGGCGGCGGTGGAACCTGTGGTGGGCGAACGGGATCTGGAGACGCTCACCGAGGTGTTCTGGAGTGCGATGCACGGGATTGCGACGCTCACGCACGGCAAGAGGCTGCGGCCGGACCATCACGAGGCCCGGCTCGCTCTGATGCTAGGTGCGCTCAGCCTGACAGAGCAGAAAAACGGGCTTTGAGCCGACGCGGGTCAGCACGACGGAGGCCTCGGCGGGACCGGAGAGCTTCAGGCGTTTGCGCAACGTGTTCGGGTCGACGTCCAGGCCGCGCACCAGGATCTCCAGCCGGCCGATGCCACGCGTCTTCAGCAGCGACTTGAGGGATTTCTCCGTGTAGTGGCCGTGTTCGAGCACGCGGAACGCGCGGACACCGGCGGGAGGCTTGTCACCGCTCAGGTACGCGATGCGTTCGTCGAGCTGCCACAAGCCGTGTCGGGCCGCGTAGTGCTGAACCAGACCGGCACGCACGACGGCGCCGTCCGGGTCGATGATCCACGAGCCGGGCGCGAGCACCGGGCAGTCGTCGGGCTCGGCGTCGGTGATGGTCCACGACTCCGAACCGTGCAGAACCGTTGCACGGCGTGAAACACCAGGCGTGGCAAGGCCTCGCGTCCACAGGCAGGCTTCCCGCACGGCACCGTCCAACGACACGACCTCGATCTCGTCGGCCCACGGCGCGACCGCGAAGTCGATGCCGGGAGCGCACTTCACCGCGAGATCGACGCCGGCGTACACCGAAGACAACTCGTCCAGAGGCGGCACGAAGTCGGAGGGATTCCACTTGCGGCGCCCGGACGAGTCACGACGAGCCGGATCGGCGGTGACCGCCGTAGCCCGAGACACCGGCCGCAGCGCGTCGGCGACGACGACCAGCTGGCCAGGAACGTTGTTGCGCGCCATGGCAAGCCGGACCGGATCGAGATCAGACCCGATGCACCGCGCGGCGACCGCGCTCAAAGCGAAGAGGTCGGCACCCACAGAACACGTCACGTCGTGGACATCACGTCCGGCGAACCGCAACGCGCGATGGCGGGCAACGGCAGAAGCGGTGGCCTGCTGCAAAGCGTCGTCGGTGAAGAGCCAGCTGCCAGAAGAGTCCAGTTTGGACGCTGCACGGCGGCGCAGCAGCACGGTTTCCACGACCGGGGCGAAGGAGGAACCGAGCAGACGACGTGCCGCCTCGACGTCCCGAACCCGGGAAGAGTCCGAGAAGGGCAACGCGTCCACCTCGGCCAACGCGGCGATCCCTGCGGCAGAGCACAGGAACGCCACGTCGGAAGAGGTGAACGCGTAGCCCAACTCAGGAAGTCTTCTTGCCGGTGATCGACACGTTGTAGAACACCTCGCGCGGCAGCACCTTCGACAGCACGTTCTGGTCCACCCACGAGAGGTTCTGCCAGGTGCGGTAGGCGAACATCGCCCACCCGAAGCCCAGCTTCTCGCGCGGCACGGCGGACTCGAACGTGCGCACCGGCCAGCCGAACAAAGCCGCGGACAGCTCGTCGGTCACCGCGCGAACGCCCATGGCACCGGCGCGACGAGCCGTCGCCTCCAACTGGTCCGGGTCGAACGTGTGCAGGTCGACGACGGCCTCGAGAGCCGCCGCACGGGACGACTCGTCGAGCTCCTCCTGCGGACGGCGCCACCCGCCCAGCACCGGCACGGCCTTGGTGATGTTGGTGGTCAGCCACCACGTCGCCTGGCCGAGCTTGCGGGCGTAGAAGTTGCCGATGTTCGTCGGGTCGCCCGCGAACACGAACTTGCCGCCCGGCTTCAGCACGCGCAGCACCTCGCGCATCGCCGCCTCCACATCCGGGATGTGGTGCAGCACCGCGTGGCCGACGACGAGGTCGAACGTGTTGTCGTCGTACGGGATGCGCTCGGCGTCGGCGACCCTGCCGTCCACGTCGAGACCGAGGTGCGACGCGTTGCGCAGCGCGACCTCGACCATGCCGGGCGAGAGGTCGGTGACCGAGCCCTTCTTGATCACGTCGCCCTGCATGAGGTTCAGCAGGAAGAAGCCGGTGCCGCAGCCCAGTTCCAGCGCGTGCTCGTACGGGCCGACGTCACCCGCGGCGGCGCGGAACCTCTCCGTCGCGTAGGTGATGCAGCGGTCGTCGTACGAGATCGACCACTTCTCGTCGTACGTGCCCGCTTCCCAGTCGTGGTAGAGCACCTGCGCGAGCTTGGTGTCCTTGTAGGCGGCCTCGACCTCTTCGGCCGTCGCGTGCGGGTTCGGTGCCGGATCAGTTGCCACTGAACTTCGCCTTTCCGGGACCGTTCGCGATGAACGACTCCACGCCGTTCTTCTTGTCCTCCGTCGCGAACAGCGCCGCGAAGAGGTGGCTTTCGAGCTTCAGACCCGACTCGAGATCGGTGTCGAGACCGCCGTCGACGGCCGCCTTCGTGGCGGCCAGCGCGAGCACCGGCCCGCCGACGAACTGCTTGGCCCACCGAACGGCAGCGGCGTACACGTCATCGGGTGCGACGACCTCGTCGACCATGCCGATCTCGAGCGCCTCCTGGGCGCCGACGAACCGGCCGGTGTAGAGCAAGTCCTTGGTCTTCGACGGTCCGATCAACCGGGCGAGGCGCTGCGTGCCGCCACCGCCGGGGATCAGGCCGAGCAGGATCTCGGGCTGGCCGACCTTCGCGTTGTCGCCGGCGATCCGGCGGTCGCAGCCCAGCGCGACCTCGAAGCCGCCGCCCAGCGCGTACCCGGTGATCGCGGCGACCGTCGGCTTCGGCACCGAGGCCAGCGCGCCGAGAGCGTCCGACAGGCCCTTGGCCCGCAGCGTCATCTCGGCGTGGGAGATCTGCGCGAACTCCTTGACGTCCGCACCGGCCGCGAAGACCTTCTCGCCGCCGTAGACGATGACCGCGTAGACGTCAGAACGCTCCGAGGCCTCCTTCGCGGCGGCCTGGAGCTCGGTCTGCACCTGCCGGTTCAGGGCGTTCATCGGGGGCCGCTCCAGGCGGATCGTCCCGATCCCGTCCTCGACTTCCAGCCTCACGAACTCAGCCACGCGGCCCTCCATGTTTCTCGCGACAGCAGTGTCACGTTACCCGGCAGTAGCTTCTCAGACCTTCCGGCGGGCGAAGAACCGCTCCCCCGACTTCTGCAGCTCCAGGTCCTGGCCGAACGTCTTCGAGAGGTTCTCCTCGGTCAGCACGTCGTCCAAAAGCCCCTGGGCCACGACCGAGCCCTCCCGCAGCAGCAGCGCGTGCGTGAAGCCGGGCGGGATCTCCTCGACGTGGTGCGTGACCAGCACCATCGCCGGCGCGTCCGGGTCGAGGGCCAGCTCCGACAGCTTCGCCACGAGGTCCTCGCGGCCGCCCAGGTCGAGGCCCGCGGCGGGCTCGTCGAGCAGCAGCATCTCGGGGTCGGTCATCAACGCGCGGGCGATCAGCGTGCGCTTGCGCTCGCCCTCGCTCAACGTCCCGTACAGGCGGTCGGCCAGGTGCGCGATGCCCAGCGTGCCGAGCAGCTCGCGCGCACGGTCGGTGTCTTCCTTGCCGTAGTCCTCGCGCCACCGGCCCAGCACCGCGTAGCCCGCGGACACGACCAGGTCGACGACCTTCTCGTCACCGGGGACGCGGCCGTTCAACGCCGCGGAGCACAGCCCGATCCGAGGCTTGAGCTCCTGGACGTCGGTCTTGCCCAGACGTTCACCCAGGAGGTGGACCTTGCCCTTGGTCGGGTGCAGTTCGGCACTGGAGAGCCGTAGCAGGGTCGTCTTGCCGGCTCCGTTGGGGCCGAGCACCACCCAGCGCTCATCCAGTTCCACGCTCCAGTCGATGTTGCCGACCAGCACGTTCTTCCCACGACGGACCGACACGCCCGCCATGTGCACGACCAGATCTGTCACGTCGACGTCCGCCACGAGCCCATTGTTCCGAACGGCCTTGCACCGACCACTCATCGGGGTGGTCGACGCGATGGGCGCGCCCACTGCGCCGCCGGTGTGAACTCTCAAGTTTTTTGTCGGTCCCGGATGCCAAGATCGGAGGTATGGCTACGCGACCCGAGTCCGAGGTGCTGGCAGGCCGACCGTTCCCACTGGGGGCACACGCCGAAGCAGGCGGTGTCCGGTTCGCGGTGACCTCCCACGTCGCCGATGCCGTCGAGGTCTGTCTCATCGACGACGACGGGGCGGAGAAGCGGGTCGAACTGACCGAACGGACCTTCGGCGTCTGGCACGGGCTGGTGCCGGGCGTCACGCCTGGCCAGCGGTACGGGTTCCGGGTGCACGGGCCGTACGACGCGGGGCGCGGACTGCGGTGCAACCCGGCGAAACTGCTGGTCGACCCGTACGCGCGGCAGATCACCGGCAAGATCACGGACCTCGAGGCGTCGCTCGGCTACGTGGGCGACCCGATGCACGGCCCGCCGTCCGCCGTCGACTCGCTCGGCAGCGTGCCCCTCAGCGTCGTCAGCTCACCTGGCGGCGCGGACACCGGCGTGAAGCCAGAGGTGCCGTTCGAAGAGGCGGTCATCTACGAGATGCACGTCAAGGGCTTCACGAAGAACCACCCGGAGATCCCGGAGAAGCTGCGCGGCACCTACCTCGGGCTGGCGCACCCGGCGGCGATCGAGCACCTCACCCGGCTCGGCGTCACCAGCGTCGAACTGCTGCCGGTGCAGGCGTTCCAGGACGAGCCGTCGCTGATCAGCAGGGGCGCGAGCAACTACTGGGGCTACTCGCCGTTGGGCTACTGCGCACCACACGCGGCGTACGCGAGCGAGCCCGGCAACGAGATCCAGGAGTTCCGGACGATGGTGGCCGCCATGCACGCGGCGAACATCGAGGTGCTGATCGACGTCGTCTACAACCACACCTGCGAGGGCGGGCCGGACGGACCGACGCTCTGCTTCCGCGGCTACGACGCGCCGGGCTACTACCTGCACACGGGCGGCGGCAGCACCGTCGACATCACCGGCTGCGGCAACACGCTGGACGCAGGGTCGCCGCAGGTCGTGCGGCTGGTCACGGACTCGCTGCGGTACTGGGCGGACGAGATGGGCGTGGACGGGTTCCGGTTCGACCTCGCCTCCACGATGGGGCGGCCGGGCGGCGGGTTCTTCGACCGCGACAGCGCCCTGCTGACCGCGATCACCACGGACCCGGTGCTGTGCCGGTCGAAGCTGATCGCCGAACCGTGGGACGCGACGGGCGACGGTTACCGCGTCGGCGACTTCGGCGTGCAGTGGGCCGAGTGGAACGGCCGTTATCGCGACACGGTCCGTGACTTCTGGCGCGGGCACACGTCCGTGCGCGACCTCGCGTACCGGCTCTCCGGGTCGTCAGATCTCTACGCGGACGACCTGCGCAGGCCGTGGCAGTCGATCAACTTCATCACCGCGCACGACGGGTTCACGTTGCGCGATCTGGTGTCGTACAACGACAAGCACAACGAGGAGAACGGCGAGGAGAACCGCGACGGCACGAACGACAACCGCTCGTGGAACTGCGGGGTCGAAGGCGAGACGACGGATCCCGAGGTCCTCACGCTGCGGGCCAAGCAGGCGCGGAACCTGCTCGCCACGCTGGTGCTGTCGACGGGCACGCCGATGATGACCGCGGGCGACGAGATGTGGCGCGGCCAGGGCGGCAACAACAACCCCTACTGCCTCGACAACGCGGTGTCGTGGGTCGACTGGACGGAGACCGACGCCGGCAACGCGCTCCTCGGGTTCACCCAGCGCCTGATCGACCTGCGCTCGTCGTCGCCGGCGTTGCGGCAGCCCGAGTTCTTCGAGGGCCGCACCACGCCCAGCGGCAACCCGGACCTGGTGTGGTTCCGGCCGGACGGGCAGGAGATGGCCGAGACCGACTGGTTCGACGAGGGGCGCCGCACGCTCGGCATGTTCATCGACGGCTCGAACTGCCTGTCGCGCACGCGGGACGGTGAGCTGGTGTCGGACGACTCGTGGCTGTTGCTGATGCACGCCGGTGCGGACGCGATCACCGTGACGATGCCGCACGAACGCTACGGGCCGTCGTACGAGCCGTACCTGGACACGACGACGGCGGACGGTTCCCCCGCCGCTCCTGGCGCGTACGGGCCCAAGGCGAAGTTGACGGTCGAGGCGCGCTCGCTGCTGTTGCTGCGCGTGCCGCAGTGACCTGGGCAGCAATGATCAGGGCAGGTCGATGTACTCGTGCGGATCGGCCGCCGCCGGGTCCGGCCAGCCCCTGATCACCACCCGGTCGACGCCGAGGCGCTGGGCGGCGGCTTTGAACGAAGCGCTGGGCGGCAGAGGTGAACTCCGCGATGCGTCCCGAACGCTGCCGTTGTGCACGAGGCTGAAGCTGCGTGAACCATCGCCGGGGCGATCCGGCCCGAGCGGACAGCGACTCGTCGTCCTGGTGTGGTGAGTAGAAGATCGCGGGCGGAGTGGCGGCAGCGTGGGCCGTACCTGGCAGCAACGTTGCGGCGGCACCGGGTGCGAGCGCCTTGCGGCGGCTGAGGTCCATGCTCTGTCGCGTACCGCGTCCCAGCAGGTGGACGCAACCCTGGTGAAGACCACAGACCAGGCAGTGGACGCTCTAGCCACTCTCCGACGGCGTCTGGCACCATGCGGGCTGTGGTCGTCTATTGCTGGACTGACCGCACGATCGACCTCTTGCTCGTGGCGTCGTGCGGGTGTAGCTCGACGCGACGCGTGCGCTGAGGCGCCCTGCGTCGCGTCTTGATCGCTACCCCGTACCGACGTGGCATCAGGAGCGAGTACGTGACTTCGACGTTCGCCGATCAAGATCAATTCGACCTGCACCCCGAGCTGGACGGCCAGCTGCTGCGGGACGTGATCCATCCGTCCCGGTCGCTGTGGACGCCGCGCGAGCTGCGCGATCTGACCTCCTTCGTGGCGAGCGAGCTGACCACCGGCCTGCTCTCGGTCCTCGACTACTCGACCGAACGCCGCTGGTGGGCGCGGTTGGGGCTGACCGAGGGCGTCGAGCTGTGGCTGTTGTCGTGGCTGCCCGGCCAGGGCACCGAACCGCACGACCACGGTGGGTCGGCGGGGTCGTTCACGGTGCTGACGGGCTCGCTGCAGGAGGACTACCGCTACCCGGCCGGTCCGATCAGGTCCGCCGTCCGCGGCACCGGTGACGCGCTGGGCTTCGGGTCCGGGCGGGCGCACCAGGTGACGAACCCGTTCGAGGCGCCGGCCGCGACCGTGCACGCCTACTCGCCGCCGCTCGTGCCGACCCGCGAGTACGCGTCGCTGCTCGACATCCCCGACTCGATCCCGCCGTTGCCCGCGCAGCGCCTTCCCCTGTCCGAACTGCGTCAGCTGGCCGACCAGGAGGGCCCGTGAGCACCGTCGACACCATCCTCGAAGAGGCCAGGTCGCACCTGAAGCGGCTCGAACCGCACGAGTTGCACCAGCTCGAGAACGCGCTCGTCGTGGACATCCGGCCGATCCACAACCGGCTGGCCGAGGGCGAGATCGAGAACTCCGTGGTGGTCGAGCGGATCGTGCTGGAGTGGCGGCTGGACCCGGTCGGCGACTGGCGGCTGCCCGGCTTCACCGCGGACACCACCGTCGTCGTGGTGTGCAACGAGGGCTGGGCCTCGTCGCTGGCCGCCCGTGACCTGCAGCGGATCGGGCTCGCGAACGCCACGGACCTCGTCGGCGGGTACCGGAACTGGCGCGCGGCCGGGCTGCCGATCAGGGAAGGCGGCTCTCAAGCCGTCGTGTGAACTGCGAAGTGCGTTTGGAACCGCTGTCACGCCGGTAGCGTCTGGAGACCGTGACAGTTGTGCGCTGGGCCGCGACCGCTCTGGTCGTGGCCGGAACGATCGCCTGGACCCTCTCGGAGTTCTACCTCGGACTGGCCGGAGCGCTGGTCGGGTTGCTGCTGGGGGTGAACGCGGCACAGGTGGGCCTGGCGCTCGGAGCCGTCCTCTTCGGACTTCGCATCACGCACCTGATCATCGGCGTCGGTGGCGAGCTCAAGTCGTGGACCTCGGCGCACCGGCGGATCGTGCTGCGGAACATCCCGCTGCTCACCACGATCGGCATCACCGGGCAGAAGCCGGGCGTGCGCAGGCGGACCGTGCTGACCGGCGCGTTCGCGATCGTGTTCTGCGCGGCGGTCGCGGCGGTCAGCTGGCTCGCGATCGGCTCGTCGTTCGGCAAGGGCCTGGCGCTGGCCACCACGGCGTGCTTCCTGCTGCAGCTCGTGCCGGTCGAGAAGCCCACCTACACCAGCCTGGGCTGGTTCGTGTTCACGCTGCCCAAGCTCACCGGGCGGCCGCTCGCCGAACTCGAGGCGCGGCCGCGGGTGCTCGCCGGCATGGACGCCTACGAGCGCGGTGACGTCGACGAGGCCGAGCGGATCTGCGAGGAGCTGGAGAAGGACCACTCGGACCTGCTCACCGTGGTGGGGCTCAAGGTCGCGACCGCCTGTGCCCGCGAGAAGTACCTCGACGCGCTGCAGACCGTCGTCGGGCTGACCGGGCGGCCGGACCTGGGCGAGCGCGAACTGGCGTTCGTCATGGCCACCACGGCCGGGCTCGCCGTGTACGCGGTGGAGGCGGGGCAGTTCCCCTCCGAGGTCGGGCTGGAGACCGCCCGCGGCATGCTCGGCAACGCCTACTCCGCCGGATACCCGAAGCACCGTGCGAACGGGACGCTCGCGATCATGGCGTTGCTGGAGGGTGACACGGCGAAGGCCAGGCAGCTGGCGGGGTACGCCGCCGAGTCGAGCGAGACCGCGCTGAACAGGGCCGACGACCTGGTCACCATCGCACGGGCGTGGATGGCGGACGGCAACAACGCGAAGGCCCGCGAGCTCGCGGCCGAAGCGCACGAGCTCGCGGGCTGGAATCCGCGGGTGGCGGCGACCCGCGCCCGTCTGGAGATCAGCTGACCTGAGGAAGGTCGGCCCGTCCGGCTGGAAGATCAGCGGACCGGCCGGAGATCAGCTCGACGGAGATCTCGGCGGATCAGCCGGGGAAACCGGGCGAATTGTTGCCGTTCCCGCCCGAGTTGCCGGCGCCGACGTTGTTGCCGCCGCCACCGTTGCTGTTGCCGTTACCTCCGTTGTTGTTGTTTCCGACGTTGTTGCCATTACCTCCGATGTTGCCCGATCCGGTGACGTTGCCGTTGCCGGGAGTCCACGGGTTGTGCGACAGCGCGGTGATCGAGATGGGACCGACGAGCTGCGTGTCCAGCACATCCCGGCTCTGCGCGGGAGCGGCCTGTGCGGTGGACGCGAACAGGCCCATGCCTGCGAGTGCGACTCCGAGGACGATTGCTTTCTTGATCATCTGCAGTTTTTCCGATCTGAGAGCAGCGGATCGAGCAATCGCAGGTTAACCACACCTTCTGAACGAAAACGAATCAGTCGCACCATTGTGTGCATTCAGGAAAAGCACTTGAACTGCGGCAAATGGGTGACCGCGCAGGTGGTAACAGCTATTCCGCATTGGACGGAATACTACGCACCGCACACAGGAAAGGGCCCGTCACCGAGACCGGTGACGGGCCCTTTCCCACCCCGCGTGGAGATCAGCTGTTCTCGACCGGCAGCGGCAGGCCGGGGAGCGCGGGCAGACCACCGGGAGGTGCCGGCAGGCCGCACTTGCTCAGCAGGTCGGTGACGGTCTTCAGCAACGTCGTCAGCAGTCCGGTGATCTTGCCGACGTCCGGCAGACCACCACTGGCGGCGCCGAGGATCGTGCCGCCGAGGCCCGCGATGGTCGAGATCAGGTTCAGCACGACCGGCAGGCACTGGTCGACCGGGCCGCTGTACTCGACGGCCTTCGCCGGCAGCGGTACGCCGGGCACGCTCACGGGCGGTGTCGGGAGACACCCGGAACTCTGCAACGCGGTCACCAGACCGAGCAGATCGCCGATCAACGGTGTCACGGCACCGACGTTCGGAATGGGCAACAGGCTGCCGACGACTTTCGTGAGCTTCCCGGCGAGATCGGTCACGAGACCGGCGCAGGCGGCTGGGAGTTCTGGCGCGGCAGGCGTCGCACTGGCAGCCGGTACTGATGAAGCAGTGAACAGAGCTGCGACGAGCGAGAGTGCGGTAATCGTTTTCCTCACGGCTACCTTCTTCCTCAATGCGCAATTCAGTGGAGCCGCGCCGGAAATGCCATACGGAATTCTGGTGCGGTTCATTCCATGTGGCAGAGCGTATGCCTGCACACGGCCCCCTACCAGCGGAGATCGTGAATTCACCCACTCGAAAAATGGCTCATTCGATTGAGGGAGGGCCTGAATCGAGCACGCGCCTGGAGCAGGTCACCAGCAGTGAACAGGAAACAAAGAAGACGAACACATCAGGGCATCCAGCCCGCCGTTTGAAGGCGAACTGGATGCCCTGTGTCGATCTCGTAAAACGATCAACCAGCCAGAACGACCCTGCCAAGTTCCGCAGAAGTCGCCAACAGGCCGTGACGCGGCAGCACGCGCACGGTGTAGCCGAGCGCACCGGCGTGCGGCAGCGGCACCTCCGCCTCGTAGTTGCCGTTGCCCGCGTAGTTCATCGGCGCGGACACGATGTCCT
Source organism: Lentzea sp. NPDC054927 (assembly GCF_053610285.1). Lineage (NCBI taxonomy): Bacteria > Bacillati > Actinomycetota > Actinomycetes > Pseudonocardiales > Pseudonocardiaceae > Lentzea > Lentzea sp. NPDC054927. Next base: position 26,620 of record NZ_JBSGXZ010000048.1, on the reverse strand, counting down.
TCAGCTCGTCGGAGTCGTGGGACACCTTGCCGAGCACGACCTGGACGTCCACTTCGGACGGTTCCAGCCCGGCCAGCTCGACCCGCGCGCGCACGATGACCGGCGACCCGAGCACCGGCACGGACGAACCGCCGAGCACCAGGTCGCTGTCGAGCACCCGCACCCGCGTCCACGACGCGCGCAGCCGGTGCCGGTACGCGGACAGCTCCTTCGCGCCGCGGTAGCCCTCACCGACGACGGTCTGAGCGGACGCGGCAGCCGGCGCGTAGTAGGTCTCGACGTACTCGCGGACCATGCGCGAGGCCTGCACGACCGGGCCGAGCGAGGCCAGCGTGTGCCGGACCATCGACATCCACCGGGTCGGCACGCCGTCGTCACCGCGGTCGTAGAACAGCGGCGCGACCTGCGAGCCGAGCAGGTCGTACAGCGCGTTGGCCTCCAGGTCGTCCCGGCGGACCGGGTCGTTGACGCCGTCCGCGGTCGGGATCGCCCAGCCGTTGGACCCGTCGTAGAGCTCGTCCCACCAACCGTCGCGAATGGACAGGTTGAGGCCACCGTTCAACGCGGCCTTCATGCCGGACGTGCCGCACGCCTCGAGGGGACGCATCGGGTTGTTCAGCCACACGTCGCAGCCCCAGTACAGGTACCGGGCCATGGACATGTCGTAGTCCGGCAGGAACACGATCCGGTGCCGCACGCCGGCCTCGTCGGCGTAGCGCACGATCTGCTGGATCAACGCCTTGCCGCCGTCGTCCGCCGGGTGCGACTTGCCCGCGACCACGAGCTGCACGGGCCGTTCGGGGTGCAGGAGGAGGGACCGCAGCCTCTCCGGGTCGCGCAACATCAGCGTGAGGCGCTTGTACGTCGGCACGCGCCGTGCGAACCCGACGGTCAGCACGTTCGGGTCGAACACGGAGTCGGTCCAGCCCAGCTCCAACGCCGACGCGCCGCGCTGCAGCCACGACTCCCGCAGCCTGCGGCGGACCTCGGTGACCAGCCGGCCGCGCAGGGTGCTGCGCAGCTCCCACAGGCCGGCGTCGGTGACCGGCTCGAACGCGCCGATGCCCAGGCCGTTGCTGGTGTGACTGTCCGCCTCGGACGCTCCGAGCAGCTTGCTCATCTCGGTCGCGGCCCACGTCGGCCCGTGCACGCCGTTGGTGACCGACCCGATCGGCACCTCGGTGGTGTCGAAGCCCGGCCAGAGGCCGCGGAACATGTCCCGGCTGACCTCACCGTGCAGTTTGGACACACCGTTCGCGCGCTGGGCGAGCCGCAGACCCATGTGGGCCATGTTGAACATGCCGGGGTTGTCCTCGGCGCCGAGCGCGAGGATGCGCTGCGTGTTGACGCCGGGCACGAGGTTCTCGGCGCCGAAGTAGTGCTGGACCAGGTCGACGGGGAACCTGTCGATGCCGGCGGGCACGGGCGTGTGCGTGGTGAACACGGCACCGGCGCGTGCGGCCGTGAGCGCCTGGTCGAAGTCGAGACCGTCGTTGGTGATGTACTCGCGGATCCGCTCGAGGCCGAGGAAGCCGGCGTGGCCCTCGTTCGTGTGGAAGACCTCCGGCTGCGCGTGCCCGGTGAGCTCGCAGAACGTCCGCACGGCCCGCACGCCACCGATGCCGGCGAGGATCTCCTGCCGGATGCGGTGGTTCTGGTCGCCGCCGTAGAGCCGGTCGGTGACGCCGCGCAGGTCCTCGTCGTTCTGCTCCACATCGGAGTCGAGCAGCAGCAACGGGATGCGCCCGACCTGCGCCTTCCAGATCTTCGCGCGCAACATCCGGTCGCCCGGCATGGCGACGTGGACGAGCAGCGGCAACCCGGACGGCTCGGTCAGCAGCTCGAGCGGCAGCCCACGCGGGTCGAGCACCGGGTAGTGCTCGATCTGCCAGCCGTCGAGCGACAGCGACTGCCGGAAGTACCCGGACCGGTAGAGCAGGCCGACGGCGATCAACGGCACGCCGAGGTCGCTGGCCGCCTTGAGGTGGTCGCCGGCGAGGATGCCCAGGCCACCCGAGTAGTTCGGCAGCGCCTCGTGCACGCCGAACTCCATCGAGAAGTACGCGACGCTGGTGGGCAACGGTGTGTCGGGTGCTCCGTGCTCCCGGCGCTGGACGATCTCCTCCTGACGCCGCTGGTACCAGCGCGGACCCTGGACGTACCGCTCCAGGTCACTCGCGAGCGCGTGCAGCTTGAGCAAGAACTGCTCGTCTCTCGCAAGCGACTCCAGCTTCCCCGCATCGACGACGGAGAGCAGGCGCAACGCGTCGCCACCGACCTCGGACCAGACGCGGGGGTCGATCGAGGCGAAGAGTTCCTGCGTGGGCGGATGCCACGTCCAGCGCAGGTTGGTGGCGAGCGTGCTCAGCGCGGACAGGGGCTCCGGCAGGCTGGCTCGGACGGTGAACCGGCGAAGTGCTCGCATGACGAGCGAACTTACCTGCCACCCCTGAGTGCCTGACAACGTTCCCGGCCACACCTGCAACGACTTGCAGAACCGGTCAAGACGAGCACGGCCCGTGAACAGCCGATACTGGACTCATGTCCGAATTGGCGCGGGAGTTCGTCGAGCACGTCCACGAGCGCGCCGCGGACCACGCCGGCCACCGCGAGTGCTGGTCGTACACGCGCGGCGAGGAGACGCTGACCGTCGGCCTCGGGCCCGGCGTGGGGTTCGCGGTGTGGACGGACGCGTGGATCACTTCGGGCGGGGTCAACGATGCGCCCGTCGAGTACGAAACCGACGAAGGGGTCACGGCGGAGTTCCCGGTGGGCTGTGAGCACCCGATCGGAGTGGTGGTCGGGGTGCTGGAGCGGTTCGTCGAGCACGGGGACCGCTCCGGCGACGTGGAGTGGGAGCCGTTCAGCCCCGGTCCTCAGCCGTGATCAGCAGCTTCTCGCCCTTCCCCGAGATCGTCAGCGTGTGCTCCTCGGTCGTGACCTTGTTCGTCTCGGCCTCGGTCAGCTCCAGCGCCGTCGTGACCGAGAAGGTGCCGTCGTCGGACGGCGTGACCAGCGGGTTGCCCTTGACCGTGACCTTCGAGTAGGCCTTCCAGTACTCGTCGTCGGCGGAGGCCTGGGGCGCGTCGTCGGGATTCCAGTCGGCGCGCGCGCCTCCCGGGTTCTTCGGCAGCTTGCCGTAGTGCAGCTTCACGAACGTGACGACCTGGGCCGCGGTGAACTTGGTCGCGGGCGGCTTGGTGGACGGCGGCGGGCTCGGCTTGGTCTGGGTCGGTTTGCCCGTGGTGGGTGCCGGGGTGTTCTGGGTCGGCTTCTCCGAGGTCTCCACCGGGGTCTCGGACGTGGTGACCGGGGTCGAGCTGGGGTCGGCCGCGTTGTTCTCGCCCTTGTTGCCCTGGACGATCGCGTAGGCGATGCCGGCGATCAGGAGCACCGCGAGGATCGAGGCGGCGATCGCGAGGCCGCGGCCCTTCGACGAGGGTTCGGGCTCCGGGTCCGGCAGCGGGGCCGGCGGGCGGGTGCGCGGGGGTGTGGTGCGCGGGCCCTGGGGTGGCATGGGGCGCGGGCTTTGGGTCCCTGGGCCCGTGGACGGCATCACGGCGGTGCCGGAGCGGGGTGGCGGGCCCGGCGGGATCACGCGCGTCACGGTGGCGACGGCGCCGGACGCGATCGCCTTCAGTTCCTGGGCCGCCTGGGTGGCGGTGGGGCGTTGCGACGGCTCGTTGGAGAGCATCCGCACCAGCAGGCCCGTCAGCGGGCCCGAGCGCACCGGTGGGCGGGTGTCGCCGCGCGCGACCTTGTAGAGCAGGCCCAGGTCGTTGGTGCTCTTGCCGAACGGCGGTTCGCCCTCGGTCATCGCGTAGATCGTCGCGCCCAGCGAGAACATGTCCGACGGCGGCGCGGGGTCGGCGCCGCGGGCCAGTTCGGGAGCGAGGTAGGCGGGCGTGCCGGCGAGCATGCCGGTCTTGGTCACCGCGACGTCGCCGAGGGCGCGTGAGATGCCGAAGTCGGTGATCTTGACGGCGCCGTCACGTCCAATGAGGACGTTGCCGGGCTTGATGTCGCGGTGCACGATGCCCGCCTCGTGCGCGGCGGCCAGCGCGGACGCGGCCAGGGAGCCGATCCTCGCGGCTTCCTGGGGAGGCATCGGGCCGCGCTCGTCCAGGATCGCGGAGAGGTTCTTGGACGGCAGGTACTCCATGACCAGGCACGGTTTGCCGGCGTCGACCACGACGTCGTACACGGCGATCGCGTTCGGGTGCTGCAGGCGCGCGGCGATGCGGCCCTCGCGCATGGCGCGCTGGACGGCCTCGTGGGACTCGTGCGGCTGCACGTCGTTGAGGAGCAGCTGCTTGACCGCGACGTCCCGATGCAGGAGCTCATCACGTGCGCGCCACACGACGCCCATCGCACCCGCACCCAACTGATCGAGCAACACGTAGCGGTCGCCAAGCTTGTTCACGCGCGGCACGGTACCCGTAGCACCCTTGTAACACCGTGAGTTGAACGGGAAGGGTCCACTGGAGAGGACGTGAAGTGCTCACATGGTGGCGAGAGACCCTGGACACATACGGCGCTCAAGGTGTGCGATCGACATCGGCGGGGTACGGATCTAGATGGGGCAACCCGCTGTCAGACGGCTTGATCGAGCAAGGCAGGATTACGAAGCGACACGGAGTGACACGGCGGAAGGGCGCTGCCGGATGAGCGGACGACTCGGTATCGACGACGTATCCCCGGTGGTGTCGGCTGGTAGGTATCCAGCCAAAGCCGTTGTGGGAGAACACATCCCGGTGGAAGCCACGGTGTGGCGCGAGGGGCACGACAAACTCGCGGCGACAGTCTCGTGGCGCGGGCCGAAGGACCGAGTCGCCAGGCAGACCAGAATGCACGAGGTCGGCATCGGCCTCGATCGCTGGGGCGCGACCATCGTTCCGGACGCGGAAGGCGCGTGGACCTTCCGGATCGATGCGTGGAGTGACCCCTGGGGCACCTGGAACCACGCCGTTGAGGTGAAGATCGCGGCCGGACAAGGCCCCGGTGATCTCGCAAATGATCTCGAAATGGGTGCGCTGCTACTCGATCGAGTGGCAAGGCGACCCGATCGAAGGCAAGAGCGAGCACTGCTCATGTCCGCGGCGACGGCACTCCGCGACGAAGACCGGCCGTTGAACGAACGCGTCGCGCCGGCCTTCGCCGACGACGTCCAGCGGATCATGTTCGAGCACCCCGTGCGCGAGCTGATCACCAAGGGCAAGACGCACAAGGTCTGGTGCGACCGCAAGAAGGCCGCGTTCGGCTCCTGGTACGAGTTCTTCCCGCGCAGCACCGGCGGGATCGACGAGACCGGCCAGGCGGTGCACGGCACGTTCGCCACCGCGACCAAGGAGCTCGACCGGGTCGCGGCGATGGGCTTCGACGTCGTCTACTTCCCGCCGATCCACCCGGTCGGCCGGGTGAACCGGAAGGGCCCCAACAACACGCTCGTCGCGACGCCGCAGGACTGCGGCTCGCCGTGGGCCATCGGCGCGGACGAGGGCGGGCACGACGCCATCGCGCCGGAGCTCGGCACGATCGAGGACTTCGACGCGCTCGTCGAGCGCGCCCACCAGCTCGGCCTGGAAGTGGCGCTGGACTTCGCACTGCAGTGCGCGCCGGACCACCCGTGGGTGCTCAAGCACCCGGAGTGGTTCACCACCCGGCCGGACGGCTCGATCGCGTACGCGGAGAACCCGCCCAAGAAGTACCAGGACATCTACCCGATCAACTTCGACCTCGACCCGCAGGGCCTCTACCACGAGGTGCTGCGCGTGGTCCTGTACTGGGCCGAGCACGGGGTGCGGATCTTCCGGGTCGACAACCCGCACACCAAGCCGCCGGACTTCTGGCAGTGGCTGATCTGGAAGGTGAAGGAGGTCTACCCGGACACGCTGTTCCTGGCGGAGGCCTTCACCCGCCCGGCCCGGCTCTACGGCCTGGCCAAGCTCGGGTTCACCCAGTCCTACACGTACTTCACGTGGCGGACCGGCAAGCAGGAGCTGATCGAGTTCGGTGAGGACGTCCGCGACCACTGGGACGAGGCGCGGCCGAACCTCTTCGTGAACACCCCGGACATCCTGCACGAGTCGCTGCAGCACGGCGGCCCGGCGATGTTCGGGCTCCGCGCGGCGCTCGCGGCCACCCTCTCCCCCACGTGGGGCGTGTACAGCGGCTACGAGCTGTTCGAGCACGAGGCCGTGAAGCCCGGCAGCGAGGAGTACCTCAACTCCGAGAAGTACCAGTTGCGGCCGCGCGACTACGCCCGTGCACTGGCGGACGGGCGAAGTCTCGAACCGTGGCTGCGCAAGCTCAACCACATCCGCAAGGCGCATCCCGCACTCCAGCAGATGCGCACGCTGAAGTTCCAGCACATCGAGAACGACGCGTTGGTCGCCTACTCCAAGCGTGACCCGGAGACCGGCGACACCGTCGTGGTCGTCGTCAGCCTCGACCCGCACAACGCGCAGGAGGGGACTCTCTACCTCGACCTGCCGGGACTCGGGTTCGACTGGCACGAGCGCGTGATCGCGCACGACGAGGTCACCGGCGAGACCTGGGACTGGGGTCAGGCCAACTTCGTCCGCCTCGAGCCGTGGCGTGCCACGGCGCACGTCGTGAGCCTCCAGCGACGTTTTTCTTAGGGCGCGCGCTTCAGCCCGCTCACCGCACAACCCCCGACGAGGTGGGAACCATGGCCGACGACTCCCGTCCCGACGCTGCACTCGGGTTGGAAGGAACACCGCACACCGGCGAAGCCATCGACGACGACGGCTTCCTGGTCGAACCGCAGGCAGAGGACTTCAGGTCAGCCAAACCGGCGTCGGCGAACCCGAGCTGGTTCAAGGGCGCTGTCTTCTACGAGGTCCTCGTCCGCGCGTTCAGCGACTCCAACGGCGACGGGACCGGTGACCTCAGAGGACTCGCCTCCCGCCTCGACTACCTGGAGTGGCTCGGCGTCGACTGCCTCTGGCTGCCGCCGTTCTACGCCTCGCCCCTGCGCGACGGCGGGTACGACATCAGCGACTTCCGCGCGGTGCTGCCGGAGTTCGGCACCGTCGAGGACTTCGTGTACCTGCTGGAGGAAGCGCACCGGCGCGGGATCCGGGTGATCACCGACCTGGTCCTCAACCACACGTCCGACGCGCACCCGTGGTTCCAGGAGTCGCGGCAGAACCCGGACGGCCCGTACGGCGACTACTACGTGTGGAGCGACGACGACTCGCGATACTCCGACGCGCGGATCATCTTCGTCGACACGGAGACGTCGAACTGGACCTACGACCCGGTGCGCGGGCAGTTCTTCTGGCACCGCTTCTTCAGCCACCAGCCGGACCTCAACTACGAGAACCCGGAAGTGCAGGAGGCGATGCTCGACATCCTGCGGTTCTGGCTCGACCTCGGCATCGACGGGTTCCGCCTCGACGCCGTGCCGTACCTCTTCGAAGAGGAGGGCACGATCTGCGAGAACCTGCCGCGCACGCACGAGTTCCTGAAGAAGTGCCGCAAGGTGGTCGACGACGAGTTCCCCGGCCGGGTGCTGCTCGCCGAGGCGAACCAGTGGCCGTCGGACGTGGTCGAGTACTTCGGTGACCCGGAGGTCGGCGGCGACGAGTGCCACATGGCGTTCCACTTCCCGCTGATGCCGCGGATCTTCATGGCGGTGCGGCGCGAGTCGCGGTTCCCGATCTCGGAGATCCTCGCGCAGACGCCGTCGATTCCCGAGAACGCCCAGTGGGGCATCTTCCTGCGCAACCACGACGAGCTCACGCTCGAGATGGTCAGCGACGAAGAACGCGACTACATGTACTCGGAGTACGCCAAGGACCCGCGGATGAAGGCGAACATCGGCATCCGCCGCCGCCTCGCGCCGCTGCTGGAGAACGACCGCAACCAGCACGAGCTGTTCACCGCGCTGCTGTTGTCGCTGCCCGGATCGCCCGTTCTGTACTACGGCGACGAGATCGGCATGGGCGACAACATCTGGCTGCAGGACCGTGACGCGGTGCGCACGCCGATGCAGTGGACGCCCGACCGCAACGCGGGCTTCTCGAGCTGCGACCCCGGCCGGATCTACCTGCCGGTGATCATGGACCCGGTCTACGGCTACCAGGGCCTGAACGTCGAGGCGCAGCTCAACAGCTCGACATCGCTGCTCAACTGGACCCGGCACATGATCGAGGTGCGCAAGCAGCACCACGCGTTCGCCGAGGGCGACTTCACCGAGCTGGGCGGGTCGAACCCGAGCGTGCTGGCCTACAAGCGGCAGTGGAAGCGCCCGGACGGCCGCGAGGACATCGTGCTCTGCGTGAACAACCTGTCACGCTTCCCGCAACCCGTCGAGCTGGACCTCTCCGAGCACCGCGACTCCGCCCCCATGGAGCTCACCGGAGGTGTCAAATTCCCCGCGATCGGGGAACTCCCGTACCTGCTGACCCTCCCGGGTCACGGTTTCTACTGGTTCCAGCTGGTAGAGGCGGGCGACGACAGCGAGATGAGGTGAATCGCGCGTGACCGATCCACACGAGCTCGTCGAGAAACTGGTCGCCTCACTGCCTGATCTGCTCCCGGCCGCCAGGTGGTTCGGCGGCAAGGACAAGCCGATCACGGCTGTCCGTCCACTCCGGACGACGGTGGTGGACGGCGACCTGGTGCACGTGATCTTCGAGGTCGAGCAGCCCGGCCGCACCGAGTGCTACCAGGGCGCGCTCAGCCTGAGCACCGGCGCGTGGGACGTGCTGCTCGACCCCGAGCACAACGGGGTGCTGCTCGACCGGATCGCGTCCGGGCAGAGCACGGACGCAATCACGTTCGCGCACGAACCCGGCGCGGAGCTGCGCTCGGGCCTGCGCGGGCGGCCGATCGGCGTCGAGCAGTCCAACACGTCACTGATCTACGGCCAGCAGTACATCCTGAAGATCTTCCGCAAGCTCGCCATCGGCGAGAACCGCGACCTCACGATGCACCGCGCGCTGCGGTCGGTCGGCTGCGAGCACATCGCGCAGCCGCTGGGGTCGATCTCCACCGAGCTGGACGGCGAGCAGGTCACTCTCGCGATGCTGCAGGAGTTCCTGCCGGACGCGGTCGAGGGCTGGGACATGGCCAAGACCTCCGTCCGCGACCTGATGGCAGAGGCCGACCTGCACGCGTTCGAGGTCGGTGGCGACTTCGCTGGTGAGGCGCAACGCCTCGGCCACGCCGTCGCGAAGGTGCACGCCGATCTCGCCGAGGCGCTCGGCACGCGGATCGCGGACGACGACGCGATCGACCGCGCCATCGCGGGCATGCAGCGGCGTCTCGGCGTCGTGCTGGAGGCGGTACCGGAGCTCGGCAGGTACGAGGAGCCGTTGCGCGCCGCGTTCGAGGAGGCGCGCCGGCACATCGGCGCCATCTCGATCCAGCACGTCCACGGCGACCTGCACCTGGGTCAGGTGCTGCGGACCGTGCACGGCTGGCTGCTGATCGACTTCGAGGGCGAGCCGGCGGCGGACGTCGCCGAACGCAACGCGCTGAGGTCGCCGTTGCGCGACGTGGCGGGGATGCTGAGGTCGTTCGACTACGCGGCACGGCAGTTGCTCATCGGTCAGCCCGACGACGACCAGCTCGCCTACCGCGCGATGGAGTGGACGAAGCGCAACCGGGCGGCGTTCTGCGACGGGTACGCCGAGGTGGCGGCCGATCCGCGGGACAACGCGCATCTGCTGCGCGCTTTCGAGCTGGACAAGGCGGTCTACGAGGTCGCCTATGAGCACGCCAACAGGCCGGAGTGGTTGACGGTTCCGCTTTCGTCGATCGCCCGGATGACTAGCGGAGGCGAGTAGATCGTGAAGGCCGACCTGGACCGGCTCCTGTCAGGTGCGCACCACGACCCGCACTCGGTGCTGGGTGTGCACACCATCGGTGACCAGGTGATCGCGCGGGCCCTGCGGCCTGGCGCGACCTCGGTGGCGGTGGCGTGGGGAGACAAGCAGGTCGAGCTGCCACGCATCGCCGACGCCCTGTTCGAGGGCGAGCTGCCCGAGGCGCCCGGCGACTACCGGTTGCTGGTGAAGTACAACGGCGGGCCCGCGGTCGAGGTCGACGACCCCTACCGGTGGCTGCCGACGGTCGGCGAGCTGGACCTGCACCTGATCGGTGAGGGCCGGCACGAACGGCTGTGGGACGTGCTGGGCGCGCATGTTCGTTGCTACGAAACGGCTTCCGGCGACATCACCGGTGTCTCGTTCGCGGTGTGGGCGCCGAACGCGCGCGGTGTGCGCGTGACGGGTGACTTCGACGGCTGGGACGGGCGTGCGAACCCGTTGCGCTCCATGGGTTCCAGCGGTGTGTGGGAAGTCTTCCTGCCGAACGTCGTGGTGGGCTCGCGGTACAAGTTCCGCATCCTCGGCCAGGACGGCGTGTGGCACGAGAAGGCCGACCCGATGGCGTTCGCCACCGAGGTGCCGCCGCAGACGGCCTCGGTCGTCACGCGGTCCGAGTACCAGTGGCAGGACGCGGAGTGGGAGGCCCGGCGCGAGGCCACGCAGTGGGCGAACGCGCCGATGTCGACCTACGAGGTGCATCTGGGCTCGTGGAAGCCGGGTCTCGGCTACCGCGAGCTGGCCGTCGAGCTCGCGGACTACTGCGAGGACATGGGCTTCACGCACATCGAGATGCTGCCGGTGGCCGAGCACCCGTTCGGCGGCTCGTGGGGCTACCAGGTCACCTCGTACTACGCGCCGACCTCGCGGTTCGGTTCGCCGGACGACTTCCGGTACTTCGTGGACACGTTGCACCAGCGCGGCATCGGTGTGCTGGTCGACTGGGTGCCCGCGCACTTCCCGAAGGACAGCTGGGCGCTGGCGAAGTTCGACGGCACCCCGCTGTACGAGCACGCCGACCCGCGCCGCGGCGAGCAGCTCGACTGGGGCACGTACGTCTTCGACTTCGGGCGCAACGAGGTCCGCAACTTCCTGGTGGCGAACGCGCTGTACTGGATCGAGGAGTTCCACCTCGACGGTCTGCGCGTGGACGCCGTCGCGTCGATGCTCTACCTCGACTACTCGCGACCGGCGGGCCAGTGGCTGCCGAATGAGTACGGCGGCCGCGAGAACCTCGAAGCGGTGCGGTTCCTGCAGGAGCTGAACGCGACCGTCTACCGGCGGCACCCCGGCGTGGTGATGATCGCCGAGGAGTCGACGGCGTGGCCGGGCGTGACGCGGCCGACGCACCTGGGCGGGCTCGGGTTCGGGTTCAAGTGGAACATGGGCTGGATGCACGACTCGCTGCACTACCTGTCGCGCGAGCCGATCCACCGGTCGTTCCACCACAACGAGATGACGTTCTCGCTGGTGTACGCGTGGAGTGAGAACTTCGTGCTGCCGCTCTCGCACGACGAGGTGGTGCACGGCAAGGGCTCGCTGTGGCAGCGGATGCCGGGCGACGACTGGAACAAGGCCGCGGGCGTGCGGTCGTTGCTGGCCTTCATGTGGGCGCATCCTGGCAAGCAGCTGCTGTTCATGGGCGGCGAGTTCGGGCAGCGGCAGGAGTGGTCGGAGTCGCGGTCGCTGGACTGGCACCTGGTCGAGCAGGAGCCGTTGCACCAGGGCATCCAGTCGCTGATGCGCGACCTGAACTCGGTGTACAAGACGGCGGCGGCGCTGTACTCGCACGACGTCACGCCGGAGGGGTTCCAGTGGATCGACGCGAACGACTCCGCGGGCAACGTGCTGTCGTTCCTGCGGATCGGTGAGGACGGCTCGCAGCTGGTCTGCGTGGCGAACTTCGCCGGCATGCCGCATTACGACTACCGCGTCGGCCTGCCCACCGCGGGCCGGTGGAAGGAGCTCGTGAACACCGACGCTTCGGTGTACGGCGGTTCCGGCGTGGGCAACCTCGGTGGCGTCGAGACCGAGAACAGGCCGTGGCACGGCCGCCCGTATTCGGCGTTGTTGCAGCTGCCGCCCGCCGGTGTGCTGTGGCTGGTGCCCGACCCCGCCGACGAGCCGGACGAGGTCGTCGCGGAGGCCGAGGCGGTCACGGAGATCGAGGCTGCTGCTGAGACGGAGACCGCGGCGGAGATCGAGCCGGTCACCGAGGCGGAGACCACCACGGAGATCAAGCCGATCGTCGAGCCAGAGCCTGCCGTCGAGCCCAAGCCCGTGGCCGAGACCAAGCCCGTCGCGCCGATCAAAGACTGACTGACCTGTCCGGCAGCGCTCCGTTCCAGTAGAGCGCTCCGGACACGGTCGCGGTGGCAGGAACCGCCCCCGCGCAGGTGCGCACCACCTGGTCTTTCAGGTCGAACGGCTCGGCGTCCAGGCCTTCGCAGGCCGGGACGCCGAGCCGGAGCCCGCTCAGCGGCAGGCCGCCGGTGTTCGTGACGGTGATCTTCAGCATGTCCCCGGCCGACTCGAGTGCGAGCGAGTAGGCCGAGACCCTGAGGAACACGCAGTCCCAGTGGATTTCCGTGGTCGTGGTGGCGAAGAACCGCACCGTGGCGGCGTTCGGCGGCGCGATCATGCCGTAACTGTTGTACCGCTTCGGCTGCTGCTGGAGCGGCCGGCGGGAGTAGGTCCGGCCGGTCTGGACGCCGGCGTGGTCGAGGAACTGCAGCCCGATCGCGGTCGTCGGCCTCGGCCTGGCGCTGCCGGCCCAGACGGACAGGTCGTAGATGCCCTGCGGGACCGCTTCGATCGACGTGAAAACAGTGCCCGGTCCCACGATCACGCCGTTGGGTTTCGGGACCGGCAAGATGCCGCCGGTGCAGCCGGGCATCGCCGGATCGGCCCCGGTAGGAGGGCCGAGAAGGAGCAACGCGGCGAACAGCAATTCGCGCACAGGTGGAAATGTAGGTCGATCGGCCGACTCCGGCGCGGTGAACCTGATCAGCCTGCCGCACGTTGGCTTCTGTATGCGCCTGAGTTCGACGAGTAGGACGCCCCTCGAGCCGACCGGCAGGCACAATGGGTTCATGCGGCACCGGAGCATCGCGCTGATCGTCGCCACCGCCCTGCTCGCGGTGGGCTGCACCGCTGAGATCCCTGGGCGCCCGCGTGCCGCCAAGGTGGTGAAGAAAGAGGCCTCCACCGAGACCATCCAGGTGCGCGGCTCGGACAACGGCCCGATCGACAAGCTGGCCGCGACCGCTCTCACCGACATCGACGAGTTCTGGCAGCAGTCGTTCCAGCAGACGTTCAACAAGCCCTGGAAGCAGCTGAGCGGCGGTTACTACTCGGTCGACACGGCCGATGCCACCGCGAAGCCGCCACCGTGCACGCAGAAGGCCGCGGACGTGGAGGGCAACGCGTTCTACTGCCCGGCCGCCGACGCGATCGCCTGGGACCGCGCGTCGCTGCTGCCGGTGCTGCAGGACCGCTTCGGCGAGGCCGCGGTGGTCGTGGTGCTGGCGCACGAGATCGGTCACGCGGTGCAGAACCGCATGGGCATCACGCCGGAGGCCGAGCGCCGCGAGCCGGAGAAGTACCCGACGATCCTCACCGAGGCGCAGGCCGACTGCTTCGCGGGCTCGTTCGTCCGCAACGTCGCCGACGGCAAGTCCGGGCGGCTCGACATCGGCGCGGACGCCCTGGACAAGGCCCTGGGCGCGCTGATCTCGTTCCGCGACCCGGTCGGCACCTCCCCGGAGGACGAGCAGGCGCACGGCAGCGCGTTCGACCGCGTGGCGGCGTTCCAGGACGGCTACGAGCAGGGACCGAAGTTCTGCGCGCAGATGAGCGTCCAGAACCGCCAGTTCACCCAGCGCGCGTTCACCACGGTCAAGGACCGCGCGAACGCCGGCAACCTGCCGTTCTCGGAGATGCTCGAGTCGGTGACGCCGGACCTGGACCTCTACTTCAAGGGCCTGGCCACCGCTGCGGGCAAGACCTGGCCCGCGCCGCGCGCCGAGGCCGCCCAGAGCGAGCCGAACTGCTCCGGCGACCAGGGTCCCGTCGCGTACTGCCCGTCGGACAAGACGATCAAGATCGACACCAAGGACGAGCTACCGGCCCTGCACAAGGAACTCGGCGACTACGCGACCGGCACGTTGATCGCGACCAGGTACGCGCTGGCCGAGCTGGCCGCGCAGGGCAAGCCGACGGAGGGCGAGGGCGCGTCGAAGGCGGCGTTGTGCCTGGCCGGCGCGTACACGGGCGCGGTGTTCCAGCGCCAGGACGGGTTCGGGCTCTCGCCGGGTGACTTCGACGAGGCCGTGACCGTGCTGCTGCGCTTCGACTACGCCGCGCGTGACGCGAAGGGCGAGGACGCGGTGGATCCGGGGTTCGAGCGGGTGGCCCGGTTCCGCGAGGGCGTGTTCGAGGGCCCGAAGAAGTGCGGGCTCTGACCTGATCCGACCCTGACCTGAATGAGCGGAAACCCGCACCGGCTCGGTGGCCTGGTGCGGGCTTCAGCGTCTGTTGACCGGTGCCTGGTCGGACACGACGGAGATCCGCGCGCCCGGAATCGTCAGGTTTCCACCGATCAGGTCGGTGTTGCGCACCGTCACCTCGGTGAACGTCGCGAACGGCACGTTCAGGGGCGGCGGGTGCGCTGCCGTGTAGTCGACCGGGATCTTGATGCCGAGGATGTCCAGGTTGCCCTTGAGCTGCAGGGTGAACAGCTCGATCACCGGCGGCGGCTGCCCCTGACCGGGCAGCTTCACCCGGTTCACCGTGGACGTGCTGCCAGCGCGCGCCGCGGTGACGAGCTTGACCCCCGGTGACACCTCGGCCGTCTGCACCAGGTCCCTGATCTTCATGTCGCTCGTCGTGAACTTCAGGACCTTGAGGACCTTGCCGTTCACCACCGAGTCGACGACGCCGACGAAGTTGAGGCCACCGAGCTCGAGCCGGGACGCGGTGAGCGTCCACTCCCGTCCTCCCGCCGCCACCGGGGCAGGGGCCGGTGGCGGGGGCGTCGGCGTCGTAGGAGGCGCCGTGCTCGACGGAGGCGTCGGCACGGTGGACGACACCGGCGGTGGTTCGGAGGGCGTGCTTGACGCAGGTGGTGCCTCGGAGCTCGTCGTCGGAGCCGGGGAGCTGCTGCTGCTGGAAGGCGGCGGCTCCGAACTCGACGGCGGTTGCAGCGCCAGGACCGCGGCCATCGCGACCGCCGCCATCGGCTGTGTTCGGATCATGTGGGGTGAACCCTCTGGGTCGGCTCAGGCTCCGGCTCGGACTCCAGCTCCGCGCTGTCCTCGCGCTTCGCCTTCCTCGACTTCTTGGGTTCCTTGGGCTCGTTCGTCCACGCCACCGCGAGCGCGCCGCCGAGCAGGCTGAGGATGGTTCCGACCAGGAACCCGCCCATGTTGGTCACGACGAGCGCGACCAGCGACAGCAGCACCGTGACGATGCCCGACGCCAACCGGAACTTGGGCGCCACCCACAACGCCACCGCGCAGATCGCCAGCAACGAGCCGATCAGCAGCGCGGACACGCCGCCGAGCGTCTGGATCGAGATGACCATGTCGCCGAGCTTCACGCCGAAGAACGGCGGGAACAGGATGATCAACGCACCGCCTGCCACGAACAGGCCGGCCCAGAAGGGCCGGCCACGTCGCCACGCGGTGAATGCGCGCCAGATCCTCAGAAGCACTCTTGCTTCCCCTGGCGAATGGTCAGGTTCATGCCCTTGAACCTGATGGTCTGAGCCGTGGTGGCCCAGGCGGTCTGCTTCAGCCCGGAGATGTTCGCCGAGTCAGCCTGCAGACCGAACGAACCAGGGAGACCCCTGAGGTTGTCCGGCCCCTTGGTCACCTTGCCGGCGTCGACACCGATCTCGGGGTTGCCCAGCGTCAGGTCACCCGAGAGGTCGGTGAGGTTGACGACCAGGTTGTCGGCCGACATACCGCCCACGCCGTCCGCGGTGATGCGCATCGTCACGTCACCGACGATCGGCATGTTGGCGACGAACACCGACTGGCAGAACTTGTTGAGCGTCGCCGTCTTGAAGCCGCTGACCGCGACGACGTGCACCTGACCGGCACCCGCGTCCACGCCGCCGAACTGGACGAATCCCTGGCCCGTCAAGCTGTCGGCGGAGACCTTGAAATTGGTGCCGGACACCGCGAACGAGGCGGCCAGCGCTCCCTGGGACATGCCGACGAGGAGTGCACCGGCACCCACGGCACCGATTCCGAGCACCCCTACGAACCGTGCCCAGCGCGTTCTACCCATACCGCCAAACTCCTTCCACACCGAAGGCTTGCGGACGGACTGTGCGCTCCGAAACATCGGCGAGACAACGAAAACGAGTCCGTGCAGTCTTGAAATCACCCCAGAGGGTGAGACCGTTTCACGTTTGGCCGCAGGTCCTTGCCACACGGCCTCGAAACACTCTTAGTACTGTTCCGGTCCATGGGGATCGGACGAATCGCCGTCGCGCTGGCCGCGACCGCAGCCCTGACCGCCTGCGCTTCCGTGGTCGAGGGCGACCCGAAGGGCGAGCGGCCCGACCCCACGAAGGTCGCGGGCCTGGAGATCTCCAACGGCCCGTCCGGCCCCAAGGCGGGCGTGCCGGACGCGGACCTGAGCGTGGAGAACGGCGACGGCGGCGAGATGGACCGGCTGGCCATCAACACCCTCGCCGACGTGCAGGAGTTCTGGAAGGGCGAGTTCCCCGGCTCGTTCCCCGGCAAGACCTTCGAACCGGTCAAGCGGCTGATCTCCTACGACTCCAACGGCAAGGGCGTCGAGGTCTGCAAGCTCAACACCGCCGGCGTCGCCAACGCCTTCTACTGCGCGCTCGACGACAGCATCACCTGGGACCGGGGCGAGCTCCTCCCGATGCTCAAGGACTCGTTCGGCCCCATGGCCGTGGTGACCGTCCTGGCGCACGAGATGGGTCACGCCGTGCAGTACAAACTCGGCCCCGCGTCGAACATCGGCGCCAACACGCCGTCGATCGTCAAGGAGCAGCAGGCCGACTGCTACACCGGCGTCTTCATGCGCTGGATCGCCGAGAACAAGTCGAAGCACTTCGAACTCTCCACCGGCGAAGGCCTCAACCAGGTCCTGCAGACGATGTTCTTCATCCGCGACAGCGCCGGCACGTCGTTCGAGAAGCAGGGCGCCCACGGCAGCGCGTTCGACCGCGTCTCGGCCTTCCAGTTCGGCTTCACCCGCGGCGCCGCGAGGTGCGCGGAGATCAACGAAGCCGAGATCGACAAGCGCATCACCGAACGCCCCTTCGACCTCTCGGACACCGATCAGGGTCAGGGTCGCGGCAACGCCAAGATCAGCGAGGACAAGTACCTCAAGGCGTTGGAAGAGTCCCTGCGTGACGCCTACAAGTCGAGCGGCGCGGCCTTCCCCGCGTTCGACAAGGGCGGCATCAAGTCCTGCAACGACGCCCAGACCACCTCGCCGGCCTCCTACTGCCCGGCGGTCAACCAGGTCCAGCTCGACCTCCCCAGCCTGGTCAAGATCGGCACGCCCCCGAAGAAGGGCAGCAAGGGCGGCATCGGCGACTTCGCGGCGTTCGCCGTGATCGCCTCCCGCTTCTCCCTCTCCATCCAGCACGCCACCGGCTTCAAGCTCGACGACGAGGCCGCAGGTCAGCGCACCGCCTGCCTGACCGGCGCCTGGGCGGGCCTCACCAACCGCCCCGACCCCGCCGCGGGCCTGCGCCTGTCCCCCGGCGACCTGGACGAGGCGGTGGCCGAGCTCCTGGCCGACGACAGCCTCATCGCCTCCGACGTGAACGGCAAAGCCGTCCCCTCCGGCTTCGCCCGCGTGGAGGCCTTCGGTGACGGCTTCTTCCGCGGTTCGTCGTTCTGCGTGAAGAAGTATTCGGTTTGATCCTCCATCGACGCTCGTCGATACTTGCCGGGTGCTGACCGACGAAGCCGCGACCTACGCCAGCTGGTTCTCGACCCTGTCCGACCCCACCCGCGTCCGCCTGCTCCACCACGTGGCCTCAGCGCCGGGCGCGGTGACCGTCGGCGAGCTGACCACCCTCCTGGGCGTGAGCCAGTCCACCTGCTCACACCACGTCCGCAAGCTGGCGGAAGTCGGCTTCGTCCACGTCCAGCGCGAGGGCACCACCACGCTCGTCACCGTCAACCCGGCCTGCTGCACGGGCCTCCCCCACGCCGCGGACGCGGTGATGGGTGCCCTGACCACAGGCTCGGTCCGCCCGGTGCCAGGCGTGACCATGCGCCCGATGACCGCTGCGGACTGGCCGGACGTTCGCCGCATCTACGGCGAGGGCATCGCCTCGGGCAACGCGACCTTCGAAACCGACGTCCCGTCCCGCCGCACCCTGGAGTCCAAGTGGCTCCCGGACCACCGCTGGATCGCCGTGGTGGACGGCGCGATCGCCGGCTGGGCCGCCGCCACCCCGGTCTCCGCCCGCGAGTGCTACTCCGGGGTGGTCGAGACCTCGATCTACGTGGCCGACGCCTCCCAGGGCCGAGGCGTCGGCAAAACCCTGCTGCACCACCAGGTTTCGGCAGCGGACGCCGACGGCCTGTGGACCCTGCAGGCAGTGATCTTCCCGGAGAACCGGGCAAGCATCGCGCTGCACCACAAGGCAGGCTTCCGCACGGTGGGCGTGCGCGAGCGAATCGCGCAGCACCACGGCGAATGGCGGGACACCGTCCTTTTGGAACGCCGCCGGTCCTAGCCCAGGGCTTTCACGGGAGTGAAGGTTCGGCGGTGTGCCGCGAATGGAGAGTGGTGCGCTGAGCACGCCTGTTCGCGACAACGGCGATCTGCTGGTGGCTGGCGCGCTCCGGGGCGCAGGTCGCGAAACCCTCAATGCTGGAGCCGTCTTCGGCTAGCCTGCCGTTCGTGCCAGGACAGACGTCGTTCCCCGATCCTGAGACGCCCGTCATCGAATACCGGCCCGGCCGGTGGTTGTTCATCGGCGGGCTGGCCATGTTCGTCATCTTCGGGTTGATCGCTGTCTTCCCGGACGTCGGGCATCCGTCAGCTTCGTCGAGAGCGAAGAACATTTCTCCGGCCGCCGCGTCGTTCCTCTTCGGCGCGCTCGCGCTGGGCGGCCTGCTGGTCATGATGGGCTCCGTCCCCCGCATGCATCGCTTCTTCGTCGATCAACGTGGACTGTGGTGGCGAGCCGGTCGCAGATCCGATCTGATCGCGTGGGAGGAGTTGCGTGCCGTGCGCGGACGGGAACCCCGTCCGCCTGTCAAGGGCGACCCGAACTCGAAGCCCGTGCTGTCGGCCCTGGTGTTCACCCCCGCGGACGGCCGTTTCGCGACTCGCCACAGCGCGCTGGTGAAACCCGTGCCGGACGCCAATCCGGAAGTGGAACTGAAACTGCCGAACATCGCCACGGTCCGGCAGCTGACCCAGGAGATAGCCAGAGTCCGGCCGGACCTACTTCACTGATGCCCTTGGCAGGTCCAGCCCCGGGGCTTTCGTGCGGGTGTGGTGGGCTGGAACCCGGCAGCCACGCGAAACATCCGGGCTAGTTCACCAGGGTTCTTCCTTGAGCCAGCTGTCCGGTGGTCCCACCTCGGCGTGGTCACCTGCTCGCCTCGACGGCGAGTTCCCGCGCACCGGCAGCGCCAGCGTCACCGCTCCTGCCTCGGGTGCGGGCAGCAGGAACGGCGGCAGAGCCCGGATCACACCCTCGTTCTGCAACCGCACGTAGACCTCGCGCACCTGGTTCCGCGCGTCGGCCGTCGCCTGGCGCACGACAGCGGTGATCGCGTGCGCCAGGTCCTCGTGCTTGGCCTGCTTGGTGAGAGGCGACAGTTCGAGCCGCAGGAGCAGTCCGGAGTGGTCGACGGTCGCGCGCACGTCACCGTGTTCGGACCCCGCGGTGCCGCGAACCGCGGCGACCTGCTTCTCGGCCCACTCCCGCGCCTGCTGACGACGGTCGACCGTCGCGGCACCCTCCTCGGACTGGGCGCGCAGCCGAGCCGCGCGCGCCTCCGCGTCCTCCATCACAGACCCGGCCGAGCGGGACCGCTGTCCACTTCCTTCGGTTCCTTCACCAGGTCGTCGTGGCTGATCTTGCCCGACGGCTTGCGGCCGTCCTGGTGGAAGTCGTCGGGGTTGAACTTGTCATCGGTGACCAGGCGCGGCCGGGGCGGGTTGACCTCGGGCACACCGGCACCCGCCATGGTCTCGGCCACGGCGCGGAAGCCCATGCGGACCTTCTCCATCTGCCTGCGACCGGTCTCGAGGATGTCCTCGCCCTTCTCCGGCAGCTTGCCGATGACCTCCTCCACACTGCTCGCCTCGAGCACCGTCGAGTTGACGCCGGAAGCCCCGGTCTGCAGCGCGTCGCCCACCGCGAGCGTGGCGACGAACGCCGCACCGGTACCAGCGGTAGCGGCCGCGACCCCGATCGACACCGCCGCGGACGCGAGCGTGATCATGATCTTGGCTTCCCTGACCTCGCCGGCCTCGACCCCTTTGTGCCCGGTCTCGACCAGCGACAGCACGTCGTCGCGGAAGCTCGTGATCGCCTTCTCGTAGGCCTGCATCGCGTACTTCGCGGCACGGACGATGTCCCGTTTGCGAGCGAGCGCACCCTCGATGCTCGGCTGTCCGCGCAGGTACGAGCGGAAGCCGTCGGCGGCGTCGCCCTCCCAGTTCTCCAGGTAGAGGTCGATGTCGTTGAGCACGCCCTCGCAGAAGTCCTGGTCGATGTCGTCCGCCGCCTTGGACAGCAACGAGATCTCGTCGCGCACACCCCCGAGCGCCACGTCGACGTCGATGAACCGCCCGAACTTGGCGAACAGGAGCTGGACGTCCTCCTTCGCCGTCGGGTAGCTGGCGTTCTTCTCCAGGTGGTCAGGAAAGAACCAGTCGTCCTGCTCGTCGAACTTCTTGCAGAAGTAGTCGGCGTGCTTCTGCATGTCATTGGCCCAGCTCACGACAGGAACCCTCCGAACGCCCGCTCGTTGTCCGCGTCCGCGGCGATGTAGCGCTCGGCAACCTCGGTGAGAGCCTCTTGCGCCAACACGAGGTTCTCCTCGTTCTTCGCGAACACGCCCAACAACGTCGACCGCGCACCGAACCACTCCCCGTGCGCCTCGTAGACCTCGACGTCCCCAGCGAACGCCCGCCCGTCGAGCTGCTCGGTCTGAGCGATCTTGCTCCGCGCGGTGTGCGTGTGGTCGATGAGCTTGCCGACGTCGTGCGTCGCCGTGTACTTCAAGCCTTCTGGTTCGGCGTGGAATCCCGCGCCCATCTCTCTCCCTCGTTGTCACGCTCAGTGTCACCAATCTGTCAGCGCCCGCTGACAAATTGGTGACATGGGGAAACAGCGAACCTTCGCAGTGCTGCTCTCCGCACTGGTTCTGCTGGTAGCGGCGCCACTAACGGCGGCCGCCAACAGCTTCAGCCCACATGCGGACAACAAGGCACACAGCTTCTACTTCGACGACGACCTCAGCTCGGCCCAGAAATCCGGCGTCGACTGGGCGCGCAAGAACTCGCTAGCGCCAACCGACATGACCACAAGCGTCAACACCACCTACAACACCAAGGTCGACGTGTGGGTGTACTCAACCTGGAACCCACCAGCAGACCTGCGGAACGCCTACGCCTGGGCAAGCTGCATCAAGCGCGTCAACGCGGCCAAGTGCGACCAGCACGAACTAGTGATCAACAACCGCAAGCCGCACAGCAACTACAAGTCCCTCGGCTGCCACGAAATCGGCCACACCGTCGGCCTCGGCCACGCCTCAGGCAAGAACAGCTCGTACACCACACCAAACCGCTCGTGCATGCGCGGAAACCCCGACCACAACTACTACGCCACGCACGACAAGAACCACATCAACGGCGCCTACTGATGAGGATCCCCATGCGCACCTTGCTCTTGGCGGGCGCAGCCGCACTGGCGCTCACCGCATGTTCATCAACCACCCCCGCCACCACTCCTGATTTCTGGGACGCACACACCGTCCAGGGCTCGATGCCGGACGAACCAGAAACCGTCGAGCAGCTGGCCTCCCAGTCGCAACTGGTGGTGCTGGGCACCATCAGCGGCGTCACCGAAGGCAAGGAGTACACCGACCCCGGCAAGCCCGCCCACCGCACGTCGAACGTGGCGATCCAGGTGGAGAAGTCGAGCACCCCCAGCATCTCCAAGGCCGTGGTGGAGTTCTCCAGGCAGCCCGAAACGACCCTCCCGGACGCCGCCTCGGCCCTGCCCAAAGGCAAGTACGTCTTCTACCTGCAGCACTGGTACGACGGCCCGGACGGCCCCGTGTACGGCTGCACGTCCGTAGGCATGTGCGCCGTAGGCATCGAGGCCGGCTCAATCTCAACCCCACGCGACCCCGGCCTGGCCGAGGACATGCGCTCCGAAGGCCGCGTGCCCATGAAAAACCAGGCCCCGTCCCCAGACGGCCTGACGGTGGACAACATCTTCACGACAAGCGCAGCAGCAGTCCCGGCTTCCTAACCGGCGGGCCGGGGTTGACCACACGGTCACCCCGGCCCGTGCATCCAGCACGTGGCTCCTAGGCGCATCTATGCGGCACGTGCGCGTATGAGCACCGTCCCGGGCTTGCCCAGCTCGGGAGCATCGATGGTCTCCGCCACGATTTCCGTGAACCCTGTCGCGGCGAGTTGTTCGATCCACTGGCGAACAGGAAGGTGCCGCTGCCGAACGATCTGGCGGGCCTCGTCCTCCTGCACAGTGGCGGGCGGCTGCGAGAAGGCGAAGACACCGCCGCCGCTCATCCTCTTGCGCACCAAAGGAAAGAGAGCTTCCGGTTCGGTGAACCAAACCGCACCGAAGATCGAGTAGACAACGTCGAACGTGGTCCTCGTGTTGGTGAGGTAGCCAAGCGCGTCGGCGGTGACGAACTCCAACCGCCCGAGGTGCTCCCAGGCCTGGCGAGCAAGGTCAGCACGACTGGGAGCGATGTCGACGCCCGTGCAGACCGCGCCCAGGGTGGCGAGATGGGCCAAGTTGGCCCCGGCGCCGGACCCGAGTTCGAGCACGCTCTTGCCGTAGATGTCACCTAGGACGGTCTCGTCGGGGCCGTGGTCGGGGTACTGGGTCCAGTTGAGCCAGGTCGTCGCGCCGGCCACGTTGACGGCGCGACGCGGCGTGTACTTCGCGGCGTACCGCTCCCAGATCTCTGCTTGGGCGCTGCTCACCAGCGATCCCTTCGTGTGGAGAGTCCCTCGTTCCACGCTCCGGACACGCGGAACGAGGGACGGTATCAGCGGTCGTACCCCCAGTGCGTGCTACTTGCCGCCGGGGCTGTCGTGGCAACCCGCATAGCACTGGTTGCAGTCCACGGACTGCGCGTTCCACAGTTCGGCGTCGATCGCGAACCCGGCCGTGCGGATGGCCTTGATCGTGCTGTTCAGCACGAGCGGCCCTGCCCCACCGTCCTCGGGCAGGTTGGGGACGTGGTGGATGTACCGGCCGTTGTTGTTCTCGTCGCAGAACAGGAAGTAGTTGGGTGTGTCGAGCATGAAGCTGTGCACGCCCTCGTCGACGATCGGCGTCGGCCCCATCGGGATGTCCGAGTGCTCGCCCGCGACCACGAGGTAGGCGACAGCCTGACCGAAGATGCGCTCGGCCATGTCACGATCCCGGTCGTGGTCGCGCATGATCAGACGGACCTCTCGGTCCCACACCTCAGCCGACACACAGGTCCGCGGGTCGCGCAGGGTCACTGCAGTAGACATGCTGCTTCTCCTTTGGTGCGGTTTGTCGGGCCGCGTTGATGCGCGGCTGCTCGATGTGCCACCAGGGGTCCATCAGCCAGAGGTGGCCAGATTCCGTTCGGCGAGGAACGCATCCACAAGACGAGTGATCATGACCTTGGATTGCTCGACGTCCAGACTGATCTCATCCAGGCGCCGAACGACCGCCCCGTAGCCGGCGACCGCCGACTCGTCCTCGACGAAGAGGCTGGAGTTCTCGTTCTGCAGCCACACGATCGACTCATGTCTCTCAAAGTCCAGCTTCGTGAACGACCCGTTCATCCCAGCGTGCGCACCGACCCCAGCAGGAACGATGCGAATGGCGAAGCTCGGCCGGTTCCCAGCAAAGAGGAGGTGCCGCAACTGCTCGACGTGCACGTCTCGGCCGCCAACTTGAAGCGACAGAGCCAGTTCGTGGATGTAGAACGTGCACTCCGAGATGCGCCAAAGCAGCCTCTGCATCTCGACCTGGGCCGCTATCCGATCCTCCAGCTCATTCGCCCGGACGTTGACGGACGCAGCTATCACCTCACGCGCATAGCTACCCGTCTGCAAGAAGCTCGGCACCACGTGGGTCTGCCAACTGACGATCGACTCGGCGACAGCCAAATGCCCAACCGCAGTGCGGAGACGAACGGGATTGCAGGTGCCGTGCTGCTGCCACCAGCCCTTGACCTCCGTCTCCCGGAAGAGCTTCAGCAGGTGCTCACGCTCGGGAAGCGCAGTGCGGCAGGCACCCAGCAGGACGGCCACTTCGAGTTCGGTAGCGCCACCCTTACCCCGCACCAGATCCGAAAGCTTGCTCTCGTGCCACCCAACCATCTCGGCGACCGCGCACGAGGGCAGGCCAGTTGCCCTGATGGCCGCTCGCAGTCCGTCACCGAACTCGCGCCCCCGCGCTGTGGATGTCCTCTTTGGCATGTACACCAGGAAACCGCAGCTCAGCGCGCCCGGGAATCCTGCCCGACGATGATCTTGCGACACAGCTTCTCCCCGCTAAACGGGGACAAGTTGTAGCCTCGTGAGGTGCCGCCTACGTTTCGGAGCATCCGCCAGGAGCAAGCCGCCCTGGCCGCGACAGCTCGATCCCAGCACAAGACGTGGGGCGAGATCGCGCGTGACTTCTCGCAGCGCTACAAGGTCAACATGCGTGTGGCCTTCCGCCTCGCGAGAGGGTGGAGTCAGCGTGAGGCAGCCGAGCACTGGAACGAGAGGTGGCCTGCCGACTCCAAGTCGTCCAAGGCCTTCTCCTACTGGGAAACGTGGCCTGCACCGACCGGACACGAGCCATCTATCGCTGTCCTCAACCGACTTGCCGAGCTGTACGAGTGCAGCACGAGCGACCTCGTCTCGGACTGCGCCGACTTCCGATCGTCCGATCCCGCGTTCGACACCGCGAAGCAACTCGAACTGATCGGGAAGGACGCGAGTCCCCACCTGGACATCGCCGCTCTGGCCGACCAACTCGGACGGGCACTGCTCGCGAAGGCAACGGCAGCCCTGGCCTTGCCGACCGACCAAAGTGAAAGCACGCAGCGCTTGACCGGAATCTGGCTGAGCCAGTACTACTACCGCAGTGAGGGCCGCGACGAAGAGTTCGTCGGCAAGCACTACGTAGTAATCCGGCAGCAGCAGAATCGGCTCACCGCGCAAAGCCTTCCTCACACCACAGGTTCGAGCATGAAACTCGACTTGATGACTGATTCCGCGGTTGCCACAGGCACATGGCGTGAGACAACCTCACCGACCGGGTACTACCGAGGCGCCGTCTACCACGGCACCATGCAGATGGTGGTGGACCCGTCCGGCCGGCGGATGCACGGGATGTGGCTGGGCTTCAGCCGCAAGTTCTCGATCAACAGTGGCCGTTGGGAACTGGAGTGGTGCGAGAGCGACATTTCGAAGGACGCACAGCTGGCCTACGACATGAAGCTTTGATCCGCACCTGTGACAACAGCAACGACCCTCTGGCCACGAGCAAAGACTCCCTGCTCGATCAACGCGAACACGCCGTACATCATCTTGGCGACGTACACCCACTCCAGACGCAGGCCGTGCCGTGCCTCAAAGTCGTCGATGAAGGCATCCAGCTCGCCACGCCGCTTTGCAAACCCGCCGAAGTGAAACTCCGTGCGGACCGTCCAATTGGTACTCACAGCACCGAACGCCTCACGCTGGAGTCGTTCAACGTCCTCGACCAGGAAGTCGCCACCCTTCAGCGCAGCGAACCCCACCGCCTTTTGGTTCTCCCGCAAGCCATAGGCAATGCCCGCCAACGTGCCACCGGTACCACACGCACAGCAGATCCTGTCGAACTCAACGTCGATCTCCGCAGGGAGTTCGGCACAGCCCTGAACGGCGAGCCCGTTGCTGCCGCCTTCGGGCAAGAGATAAAAATCGCCGAACTGATCGCGCAACAGCCCCAGGACGTCCGCATGCATCTTGCGGCGGTAAGTGCCGCGATCGAGGTACGTGAGCTCCATACCCCGACCAACAGCGAACGCCAGAACATCGTTGAGCGGCTCGTGGGCCTCACCCCGGATCACGCCCACAGTCTCGAACCCGAAAAGATGACCTGCCGCGGCTGTAGCGGCAATGTGGTTCGAGTAGGCACCGCCGAAGGTCAGCAGCCGGGAGTAGCTCTGCTCCTTGGCAGCCGCGAGGTTGAGGCGCAACTTCCGCCACTTGTTACCAGTGAGTTGAGGATGAATCAGATCGTCCCGCTTCAGGAAGAGCCGAACACCACGACGACTCACCCGCTCGTCGTGCACCTCCTCAACAGGCGACGGCAATCGAAGAGACGGGCTGTCCACGACCGCACTCCTCTGCTCGCCAACTCGGAGACCAGATCATCGCAGGCACAGCGATGGCGAAGCCGAGCCGTCCACGCCGCCCTGAGCGAGCAGTCCCGGCGGTGGGGTCCCGTCACGAGTCGCACCGCAGCTCTTGCCGCGCACGAGGAGGGGTGTCAAGCGGGCACGCTTTTCGCCCTG
>NZ_JBSGXZ010000047.1:0-71798 GCF_053610285.1 Lentzea sp. NPDC054927 | reverse complement strand
AGGCCGCACTGCGCGGCCTGGTCGACGTCGTTTCGGGGTCGCACCCGAACAACGCGCCGGACGCACCGGTTCCACTCGCGCTGCTGCCCGACGCCGGCGCCGGCTACGTCGGCCGCCCCGGACTGCGCGGCCACCGCGGCGGCGAGCACTTCGCGCCCGCGCTGGCCGTGACCTCGTTCTCCGGCGAGGACGACGCGATCTTCCGCTACGTCGCGACGGACGAGGCCGCCGAACTGACCGTGACCGGCACTCTGGAACTGCTCGCGTCCGGCATGGTTCGCCTCCGCCACATCATCCGCAACGACGGCACGACGCCGTATGCGTTGGAGGGCCTGGAAACCGCACTCCCCGTCCCCTCACACGCCACCGAACTCCTCGACTTCACCGGACGTTGGAGCCGCGAACGGGCACCGCAGCGGCAGACGTTCAACCACGGCTCGTGGGTGCGGGAGAACCGGCGCGGGCGCACCGGGCACGACGCGACGATCGGATTGCTGGCCGGCACGCCGGGGTTCTCGTTCCGCGACGGCGAGGTTTGGGCGCTGCACGTGGCGTGGAGCGGCAACCACGTGACGTACGCGGAGAACCTGGTCGACGGCTCGCCCGTCCTGGGCGGCGGCGAACTGCTGCTGCCGGGCGAGATCACGCTGGCGCCCGGCGAGGAGTACGAGTCGCCGTGGATCTACGCCGCCTACTCGTCCACCGGCGTCGACGGCATCAGCGCGGCGTTCCACCGGCAGCTGCGCGAGCGCGACCTGAGGCCTCGCCCGGTCGTGCTCAACACGTGGGAGGCCGTCTACTTCGACCACGACCTCGCGCGCCTGACGTCGTTGGCCGACACCGCCGCCGCGATCGGTGTCGAGCGGTTCGTGCTGGACGACGGCTGGTTCCGGCACCGCCGTGACGACTCGGCCGGCCTGGGTGACTGGTACGTCGACGAGACGGTGTGGCCGGACGGGCTGACCCCGTTGATCAAGCACGTGCGCGCGCTCGGCATGGAGTTCGGGCTGTGGTTCGAGCCCGAGATGGTCAACACGGACTCCGACCTCTACCGCGCCCACCCGGACTGGGTGCTCGGCCCGCGTCCCGGGGTGCTGCCTCCGCCGTCGCGCAACCAGCAGGTGCTGAACATCGCGCACCCCGAGGCGTACGCGTACATCCTCGATCGCGTCTCGTCCGTGTTGTCGGACAACGACATCGCGTTCGTGAAGTGGGATCACAACCGCGACCTGATCGGCTCGCGCGTGCACGAGCAGACCGCCGCGTACTACCGGCTGCTGGACGAACTGCGGTTGCGGCACCCGCACGTGGAGATCGAGAGCTGCTCGTCCGGCGGCGGCCGGATCGACCTCGGCGTGCTGTCGCGCACCGATCGCGTGTGGACCTCCGACTGCAACGACGCCCTGGAACGCCAGCTGATCCAGCGGTGGACCGGGGTGTTCCTGCCGCCGGAGCTGATGGGAGCGCACGTCGGTCCCACGAAGTCGCACACGACCGGACGCGTGCACGACCTGTCGTTCCGCGTGGCCACGGCAATGTTCGGGCACTTCGGGATCGAGTGGGACATCAACTCGGCGACGGACGAGGAACGCGCCGGGTTGCAGGCAGCGATCGAGTACTACAAGGACGTGCGGTCGCTGGTGCAGACCGGTGTCACCGTGCACTCCGACCACCCGGACACCGCCGCTTGGGTGCACGGAATCGTTGCCGCGGACCAGTCCGAGGCCCTGTTCGGCTACGTGCAACTGGCGACCTCGGTGCAGAACAAGCCACGACGGGTGCGGCTGCCCGGACTCGACCCTGCGCGGACGTACCGGCTGTCGTTCGACGCTCCCGCGGGACGGCCCAGGCTGATCCAGAGGCTGCCCGCGGACTGGAAGTCCGTGGAGCTGCCCGGTTCCGTGCTGTCGGAGGTCGGGATCCAGCTGCCGGTGCTCGAACCGGAGCAGGCACTTCTGTTGCGCCTCAAGTGAGAAAAGGCCCCGGCGGGAACTCCCGCCGGGGCCCTCCTCTCCCCTGTTACCGGCCGGCGCGACTTCCGTCGGCCTTGGTAGCCCACCACTTGCCACCAACGCCCTGCCCGTTGGCTTCACCGCAGACCTTGTCACCTGAGAAGAGGTACTGCGGCAATCCCGCAATGGTGAGCTGTTTCTTCCCGTCCCGCTCGATCGTCCCCACGAGCGAGGCATCCACGCCCTGCACCTGGAAACCCTCGCTGACGTAAGCGGGCGGCCATTGCACCGCGCAGTCGCCGGAGCAGTTGCTCGTGGGCGGTTCGGCGGAGTCGTTGTCGAACCGGTAGAGCGTCATGCCGTCCTTGTCGGTCGCGATGACGCCGAGGTCCGCGACGGTCGCACTGGTGAGTGCGATCGCCTTGTTCTGCTGAGCTTTCTTGCCGTCGGTGGCCGTGGCGAACCACTTCGGCACCGTGACACCCTTGGCCTCACCGGGCTTGGTGTCGTTCTTGAACGTGTACTGCGGCCAGTTCGCGACCGTGAGCTGCTTCTTGCCGTCCTTGCGGGTGATCGTCCCGAGCAACTTCGGGTCGATGCCCTTCACGCGCGGCTGTTCGCCTTCCACGTACACCGGCGGCCAGGACTCGGCGCACCCACCGTCGCAATTGGACACTGGCGGCTGGGCCGTGTCGCCGTCGAACCGGTAGAGCGTGAGGCCGGCGTTGTTGGTCAGCACCGCACCAAGTCCGGTGATGACGCCCGTCCTCGCGGCGAGCTGGGTGCGTTCGCCACCCTTGCCCGTGGCGAACCACTTGCCCTGCAGGCCTTGACCTTTGGTCTCGCCGGGCTTGCCGTCCTTGGCGAACCGGTACTGCGGCATGCCGTCGACGGTGAGCTGGCGGCTGCCGTCCTTGCGGACGAAGCTACCCACCTCGTCGACACCCTCCACCGTGAAGTTCTCGTCGGTGACGGTCGCGGGAGGCCAGGTCGCGGCGCACTCACCGTCGCAAGTGGACTCGTTCGGCTTGTCGTTGTCGAAGCGGTAGAGCGTGAAGCCCTTGACGTCCGTGACGACAGGACCGAGGTCCTCGATCTCGGCGACCTTCAGCGCCACAACGCTTTCCTGCTGCTGTTGCGCGACCGGCTTGCTCTCCGGCGCACCGGCGCAGGCGGTCAGCGAGATCAACCCCAGTGCGACCACTGCGACGCTCTTGCGGATCATCCCAACCTCCTGGCTCGTGCCCTGCAACGCCTCTCACACGTAGAGCGAGCCAGAACGGTTCAATCTTTTTTCAGAACATCGCGCGCTTCAACGCCGGCACCGCGGCCGCCGTCCTGAGCACCGTGCGGAACAACGTCCGCGCGACCGGGCTGCCCTCCGCGAACTGCCTGGCAGCGCGCAGTGAGTCGCGCACCGCCGCGAACCCGTAGTCGTACATCTCCGCCTCGTACCGGGCGATTGCGTCACCACCCTCGGCGATGCACCGTGCGAGCAGCTGCGCATCACGCAGTGCGACGTTGGCGCCGATTCCACGCATCGGCGTCATCGCGTGGATGGCGTCGCCGAGCAGCGTGACGTTCGTGCTCTCCCACCGTTCGATCGGCTTCGAGGACCTGATGTGCCACTGACTGACCGTCTCCGGATGCGACGACTCGACCACCCTGCGCAGGTCAGGACTCCACCCAGCGATCCTGCGCGACACCTCCGCCTGCAGTCCGTCGCGGACGTCGAGATCCCTGGCCGCGTACGCCCACATCAGGTACGGACGCACGTTGTCGAACAGCAGGCCGTCGTCGTCCGTGTGACCCAGTCCGTCGTGCGCCGCCAGGAACATGCCGCACCTGCTGGTCGGGATGATCGAGTTGGCCCTGATGAGCAGGCTCTGCGGGATCCAGTCGTGGTCGTCGAGGAACAGCTTCCCCGCGACCGCGGTGACCCCGACCTCCTCAGTGCCCGCGTGCGGCAGGTACTGCCTGCGCACCCGCGACCGGATGCCGTCCGCGCCGACGAGCACGTCGGCTTCGGCGGTGGTGCCGTCCTCGAAGTGCAGGGTGATGGCACCGTTGTTTTCGTCGCGCTGGTGTTCGTAGCGCTCGAACCTCTTGCCGAACTGCACGTCCAGACCGTCGAGCAGCACCTGCCGGAGCGTGATTCGGCTGGCGGAGTAGTGCTTCTCCTCCTCCGGGTCGAGCACGAGCAGAGGCTTCAGCTGTTCGGTCAGGAAGCCGAACCCGTTGCCGCTCGATCCCGCGCTCCGTTCGAACTTCTCCCAGTTCGCCGCGGGCAAGCACTCCTTCAAGGCAGCGGCACCGTGCGGGTTGATGTGCACCCGGTACCCCTGCAGGCGGTCCGTGCGCGAGAGCTCGCGTTCGTACACCGCCACGTCCACGCCGGCCTTGCGCAACCCGTGCGCCAGGCACAACCCGCCGATTCCCCCACCAACGACTGCGATTCTCATGCCGTCGAGTTTCAACCGCACGGTTGATTAAGTCAACCCGTTGGTTGAAAACAGCCCGTCGGATACCGTGACGCCGTGGATCAACGCCGCTCCCCCAGCGCCTCGGAACGCAAGCGCGACCCGGAACGCACGCGGGCTCGCATCATCGAGGCGGCCGCGGCGGAGTTCGGCGCGAAGGGGTACGCGGCCACGCGCACGACGGACATCGCGGCGCGGGCGGGCGTGAACAAACAGCTGATCTCGTACTACTTCGGCGGCAAAGAAGGCCTGTACAAGGAGCTCGCGACGAGCTGGCACAGCTCCGCGGCCGAGATGGCGAGCCAGAACCAGCCGCTGGACCAGGTGCTGGCGAGCTTCGTGGCGACCACGATGACCGATCACGGCCGGCTGTGGGCGTGGTCGAACCTGGCAGGCGACAGCCCGCCCACCGACGAGGCGTTCCTGCGCGCCCAGGTCGACCAGATGCGGGAGCGTCAGGCCGCCGGCGAACTACCCGCGGACCTGGATCCCGGCCTGCTGCTGCTGGCGCTGATGGCGGCGGCCGCAGCGCCGTTGACCCTGCGGCAGACGGCGAGCCAGATCACCGGCGAGGACCCGTCCACGCCTGAGTTCGCCGAGAAGTACGCGGCTCAGCTGGCGCTGCTGGTGCGCCACCTGTCCGGACGCGGCTAGGACTCGCGGCGGCTGGCCGACTTCGCCTCGAGGACCTGCTTCAAGCCCTTGAAGCCGCCTCGCATCATCAGGTCGTGGTTGCCGCGGAAGAACGGCTTGGCGATCAGCACCAGACGCCTGAGCAGCGCCTTGTTGACCACGACCTCCTGGTCGAACATCAGGTCCGTGCCGCCGTCACGACCGGTGATCTCCCAGCTCGCATAGCCTTCGAGATCGCCGGACAACGTCGCCCGCAACAGGCCTGCCTGCTGGTTCCTGATGCTGTGCTTGACCTGCACCACGAGGTCGAAGGGCAGAAATGACCGGCACCGGAGCTCACCGGTCTCGTCGTCGATCTTCGTGGCTTTCCGGATCTCGTGCCACCACAGCGGGTAGTTCGCGATGTCGGACAGCACCTCGTACACATCGTCCGGACACGCGTCCACGTGCCACACGCTGCGGAAGCGATAGCGGTTGAGTGACACGGCCGCCATCATCCCGGATACCTCGTTCGAGTGACAGGTCCTCGACAAAAGTCACACCGAACCGGGAATTCCTCACGGCGTGTCATATGGCTCTAGTGAGACTTGAGCGTCTCACCAGGCCAACCGTGTTCACTTGCCGCTGAGGCGCGGGAACCGTTCCAGGGCTCGCATCCAGCAGACAGCCGCGACCCGGCGGAGTGACAGCTCCGACGAGTCGAGCACCTCTAAGAGGTTGAAGGGGTACGCCGCCAGGGGCTCGCCACGCGACGCCTGAACAGCGCGCTCGCGGGCGGCCAGGGCGTCGAGTGGGATCATCACCCGGCCGCTGACACCTCCTCGTTCTCGAGCACCTGCAGCAAGAACTGCCCCGTGTAGCTCTTCTCGACCTCGGAGACCTGCTCGGGCGTGCCCTCTGCAATGACCATACCGCCGCCGGAGCCCCCTTCGGGACCCATGTCGACGACCCAGTCGGACGTCTTGATGACGTCGAGGTTGTGCTCGATCACGATGACGGTGTTGCCCTTGTCCACCAGGCCGTTGATCACGCCCAGCAGCTTGCGGATGTCCTCGAAGTGCAGGCCCGTCGTGGGCTCGTCGAGGATGTAGACCGTTTTGCCGGTCGACCGCTTCTGCAGCTCCGACGCGAGCTTCACGCGCTGCGCCTCACCACCGGACAGCGTCGGCGCCGGCTGGCCGAGTCGCACGTAGCCGAGACCCACTTCGACCAGCGTGCGCAGGTGGCGGTAGATGGCGTTGATCGGCTCGAAGAACGTGGCAGCCTCCTCGATCGGCATGTCGAGGATCTCGGCGATCGTCTTGCCCTTGTAGTGCACCTCGAGGGTCTCGCGGTTGTACCGCGCGCCCTTGCACACCTCGCAGGGGACATACACGTCCGGGAGGAAGTTCATCTCGATCTTGATGGTGCCGTCGCCCGCGCACGCCTCGCAGCGGCCGCCCTTGACGTTGAACGAGAACCGGCCGGGCTGGTAGCCGCGGACCTTCGCCTCGGTCGTCGCCGCGAAGAGCTTGCGGACGTGGTCGAACACGCCGGTGTAGGTGGCCGGGTTCGACCGCGGGGTGCGGCCGATCGGCGACTGGTCGACCCGCACCAGCTTGTCGACCTCGTTCAGGCCGTTGATCCGGGTGTGCCTGCCGGGCACCTGGCGCGCGCCGTTGAGCTTGTTCGCGAGCACCGTGGCCAGGATGTCGTTGACCAGCGTCGACTTGCCGGAGCCGGACACGCCCGTGACGGAGGTGAGCGTGCCGAGCGGGAACGACACGTCGATGCCGCGCAGGTTGTGCTCGCGGGCGCCGACGACCGTCAGCTGGCGCTTCTTGTCGATCTTGCGGCGCTTGGCCGGCATCGGGATCGACTTGCGCCCCGACAGGTACGCGCCGGTGATCGACTCCTTGTTCGTGAGCAGCTTCTTGTACGGGCCGCTGTGCACGACCTTGCCGCCGTGCTCACCGGCGCCGGGGCCGATGTCGACGACCCAGTCCGAGTTGCGGATCGTGTCCTCGTCGTGCTCGACGACGATCAGCGTGTTGCCCAGGTTGCGCAACCTCGTCAACGTCTCGATCAGCCGGTGGTTGTCGCGCTGGTGCAGGCCGATCGACGGCTCGTCCAGCACGTACAGCACGCCGACCAGGCCGGAGCCGATCTGCGTGGCGAGCCGGATGCGCTGCGCCTCGCCGCCGGACAGGGTGCCGGAGGCGCGGTCGAGCGACAGGTAGTCGAGGCCGACGTCGAGCAGGAAGTGCAGGCGGGCCTGGATCTCCTTGAGCACCGCGCCCGCGATCATCGACTCGCGCTTGCCGAGCTTGAGGCCGTCGAGGAAGTCGGAGCACTCCGAGACGCTCATCGCACAGACCTCGGCGATGGACCTGTCGCCCTTTTTGCCGTGGTGCAGCGTGACGGCGAGGATCTCGGGTTTGAGGCGGGTGCCCGAACACGCGGGGCACGGGACCTCGCGCATGTAGCCCTCGTACTTCTCCCGCATGTACTCGGACTCGGTCTGCTCCTGCCGCCGCTCGAGGAACGGGATGACGCCCTCGAAGTTGGCGTAGTAGGAGCGCTCACGGCCGTAGCGGTTCTTGTAGCGGACGTGCACCTGCTCGTCGATGCCGTGCAGGATCGCCTTCTGCGCCTTGGCGGGCAGCAACCGCCACTGCTGGTCCATGCGGAAGCCGATGGTCTCGCCGAGCGACTGCAGCAGGCGCGTGAAGTACTCGGCGGTCTGCCCGCCGGCCCACGGCGCGATGGCGCCCTCTTCGAGCGTCATCTCGTCGTCCGGCACCACGAGCTCCGGGTCGACCTCCTTGCGCACGCCGATGCCCGTGCAGACCACGCACGCGCCGTACGGCGAGTTGAAGGAGAACGACCGCGGCTCCAGGTCCTCGATCGCGAGCGGGTGACCGTTGGGGCACGCCAGGTTCTCGGAGAAGCCCCTGATCCGCTTCGGATCCGTCTCCGAGAGATCCACGAACTCGAGCTCGACCAGGCCGTCCGCCAGCCGCAGCGCCGTCTCGACCGAGTCGGTGAGGCGCTGCTTGGACGACGCCTTGACGCTCAGGCGGTCGATGACGACCGCGATGTGGTGCTTCTCCTGCTTCTTGAGCTTGGGCACCTCGCCCAGCGCGTAGACGACACCGTCGACCTTCGCGCGCGAGTAGCCCTGCGACTGCAGGTTCTGGAAAAGATCGATGTACTCGCCCTTGCGGCCGCGGATGACCGGCGCGAGCACCTGGAACTTGGTGCCCTGTTCCATCGCGAGCACCTGGTCGACGATCTCCTGCGGCGTCTGCTTGCCGATCGCCTCACCGCACTGCGGGCAGTGCGGCTTGCCGGCGCGCGCGTAGAGCAGGCGCAGGTAGTCGTAGACCTCGGTGATGGTGCCGACGGTCGACCGCGGGTTGCGCGACGTCGACTTCTGGTCGATCGACACCGCGGGCGAGAGGCCCTCGATGAAGTCGACGTCGGGCTTGTCCATCTGCCCGAGGAACTGGCGCGCGTACGCGGACAGCGACTCGACGTAGCGGCGCTGGCCTTCCGCGAAGATCGTGTCGAACGCGAGACTCGACTTGCCGGAGCCGGACAGCCCCGTGAAAACGATCAAGCTGTCCCGCGGCAGGTCGATATCCACGCCGCGCAGGTTGTGCTCGCGGGCGCCGCGAACAACAAGACGGTCTGCCACTGGGGTCCCTTCGGCTGTGATCGGCGGGTCACTCACGCCACACTCTCCCGAACAAGCGTTCGAAGAGTACTAGCATCAATTCGGAGGCTGCGACCGACCCGCCGACCATGCTAGGTCCCACCCCTGACAAAAACGGTTCTGGCCGCTACCGCATTCCCCTGAGCAGGTGTTACTCACTAGTCTGGTCACTTCGATCAGAGCCTCAACGTCGGGGAGAGGCAGCACATGACCTACACGCCGTCCACGCAGCACACGTCCGTACCTGCACCGCGAGGAGTGCCCGACCGGCACATGAACGCGGTGCGCGAGGCGACGGACGTGCTGTACGAGACCGTCGAGGAGCTGGACGAGGCCGCGATGCGCGGTGCGAGCCTGCTGCCCGGCTGGTCCCGCGGACACGTCATCACCCACCTCGCGCGCAACGCCGACGCGCTGGTGAACCTGCTCACCTGGGCCAAGACCGGGGTCGAGCACCAGGCGTACGCCTCGCGCGCGGACCGGGACGCGGACATCGAGGAGGGATCGCGCCGCATCCTCCAGGTGATCAAGGCCGATCTCGACTCCGCGTGCCAGCGGTTCGACGCCGCGTGCCGCGAGTTTCCCGCTCATGCGTGGCGTTCCGAGGTCACGGCCCCCAAGGGCCAGTCGATTCCGGCGTCCACCGTGCCGCTGTTCCGCCTGCGTGAGATCTGGATCCACCTCATCGACCTGAACGCCGGTGTCGGGTTCGACGACCTGCCCGCCGACTTCGTGGAGGAGTTCCTCGACGACGCCGTCGAGCAGTTCGAGGGCAGGGTCGACCCGTTCAGCATCGAGGTGACCCTGCCCGACGGCTCTCAGCGCATCTGGACCGTCAACGGCCCGACCAGCCGCAACTCCGTGAGCGGGTCGGCCAGCGCCGTCCTGGGATGGCTGACCGGCAGGACCGACGGTGCCGACCTGCGCGGTGAGCTGCCGGAACTGCCCGACTGGATCTGAGTCAGCAACCGGTACGCGGGCCGTTCGACGAACGTCGTCATCAACCAGCCGAGCACCAGCGCCGAGGTGACGAACCCGGCGAGCAGCCACCAGGACCGCAGCCCAACGGCGTGCATGCGGTCCATCACCACGGTGCCGATCTGCTGGTGCACGAGGTAGACCCCGTACGAGATGCCGGCGAGCCACGTGACCGGCTTGGCGATCGGGTTGAAGAACACCCAGTCGGGTCCAGCGGCCGCCGCGCACACCATCAGCAGCAATACCGCGAAGCCGAGCGTCGAACCGTACTCGGTCGTGTGAATCGCCTGGGCCACAAGAGTGGCGACGAGCAGCGCGACCAAGTGCGGGGTCTTCAGCCGGTCCTTGTGCCACAGCCAGATCGCGATACCGGCGGCGAACAACTGCGCCCTGTGCAGCGCAAAGCCGTTGTAGACGACGAACAGCGTGTGCGAGTGGTCGAGCAACGGCCGCAGCACCAGCGGCGTGATGATGAGCGCCCACAGGAAGAACCGGAGCTTCGTACCTCTTAGGTGCTTCACGAGCACCGCACCGGCGATGAACGCCGCGATCTGCACCGGCACAGTCCAGTACGCGAAGTCGACGATGTTGACGTCCCGCATCCACTGGTTGATCAGCAACAGGTTGTAGACGACGTCACGGCCGTCGAGCTGACTCCACCCCTCCGGCGCGATCCACCGTTGGACCGCATATGTGAGCAGCACCGCAGCCATGTACGCCGGCAGCAGACGCGCGAGTCTTCTCCACAGGAACTGCCCGGGCTTGCCGCTGTTGAGCGAGGCGCAGGCGAAGAAGGCGGAGACGACCATCAGCGTGCTGGCGCCCATCGACATCGGGAAGGCGAACGGCAGCGGCCCGAGATCGGGGTGGCTGCTGACGCTCGTGAGCGTGGCGTGGTGAAGCAGCACGCACCCGATGGCGACGACGCGAAGGACGTCCCAGCTGACCCTGCGGACCGTCCGGGGCTTTTGTCGTTGCGCTGGAATCACGAGAGGCGGGGACCTGTTCGTTGGTTCATTCGGCGTACTCGGAGGGTAGGGGCTTGATCCTTACTTACCCTATGAGTGAGACCTGTATGCAACCTGAAGGTGTGCGCCTCGCCGCTTTGAGCGACTACCGTCTGCCACCGTGGACGTACTAGAGAACTACACCGGTCACGTCGATCCAGAGGGCCCCGCCGCCCGCCGCACCCTGGACGCGCTGACCATCACGAAGATCTCCGTCGGGCCGATGGACAACAACGCCTACCTGCTCGTATGCCGGTCCACGAACGAGGCGTTGCTCATCGACGCGGCCAACGACTACGAGCGTCTCTCCGACCTGTTCGGCCACATCCCGAACCGCCCACGCCTGCGCACGATCGTGACAACGCACCAGCACGCCGATCACTGGCAGGCACTCGGCGCCCTCGCCGGAGCCCACGGCGCGAACACCGTCGCGCACGAACTGGACGCCCCCGTCCTCCCCGTCCCACCGGACGTCCTGGTGGACCACGGCGACACCATCAACGTGGGCGAAGTCCCGTTGTCGATCATCCACCTGCGCGGCCACACCCCCGGCTCCATCGCCGTGGTGTACGACGACCCGACGGGCCACCCGCACCTCTTCACCGGAGATTCACTCTTTCCGGGGGGTGTGGGAAAGACCACGTCGGCCGACAACTTCGCCTCGCTGATCAACGACGTCGAGGACCGGATCTTCGCGGTGCTGCCCGACGACACCTGGTTCTACCCCGGCCACGGCGACGACTCGACGCTCGGCAAGGAGCGCCCGTCCCTCGCGGAATGGCGCGCCCGCGGCTGGTGACGGCTCAGGCGTCCAGCAGGTCGAGGTAACCCGTGGTCGTGCGCCACAGGGCGTCCGCCTGCGGGGTGAGCTTGCCGGGGCTCCAGCGGCGGTCGGTGTAGGCCTGGTTCGCCAGCCTGAGCGCGGCAAGGCTCACCGCGAGCTCGTCCTGCACGCGCTCGGCGAGTGCGTCCGGCGACGGCGCGGCCTGCCTGACCAGCTCCGCCGTGCCGTCGCTCACGGCCACGAGCGCTTCCTCGTTGACGCCGTCGGCCGCGCTCCAGATCAGCGCGGGCCGCTCGATGCGGTGGTTCCACACCGGCGCGTCCTTGGACCGCCACCGCGCCTCGAACGGATTGCGCGACAGCCTCGTCGAGTTCGCCCAGTGCTCGGCGCCGACCGGTTCGGTGAGCCACGGCACCTCGTCCACCGGCAGGTCGGTGACCAGCGCGACCTCGATGACGTCAAGATCTTTCGGCACGTCCAGCAGATCGCCGAAGACCCACAGCTCGACCACCTGGAAGCGGAAGAACGAGGCCGGCAGCTCGCCGCACTTCTCAGCGAGCTCAGCCAGGTGGTGCACAGCGCGAGTCCATTTCACGGGGTGGATCATGCCTGACCGGGTGGCAGAGGCTTTGGCACGGCTGGACCAGCTCGAACCTGTCCTGTGTGCCTTCCACGAGGTCTACCGCTCGTTCGCTCCGGTTGATCCCGCTTTGCCGCTCGCCGGTATGCCCATCGCGGTGAAGCGCGGCGAGCGCCGCAGCCACCGTTCGTCGCTGATGGCTCTCGGCTGCGTACCCATCGGTTTGACCACCACGCCCGATGGCAGCACTCCCTGCCAGACGTGGGGCCGCAACTCTCGTGGCGTCACACGCAACCCGTGGAACCTCGCCCGCACGCCCGGCGGTTCCTCGGCCGGTTCCGCGGTGGCCGTCGCGTCCGGTGTGGTGCCGCTGGCGACGGGCGTTGACGGCGCGGGCTCGATTCGCATCCCGGCCGCGTGGTGCGGCGTGCTCGGCCTGAAGACCACCTCGTCGGAACGGGCCGCGGTGGGCGTGTTCACCCGCGATCCGTCGCTGCTCGCGACCTACCTGGGCACGTCCGAGGTCAGCGCTCCCACCGCCGTGTGGTCCTCCGACCTGGGCTTTGCCGCAGTGGACGACGAGCAGGCCGAGATCGCCTGGCGCGCGGCCGCTCCACTGCGGCCACGACCGGTTGATCTGGTGCTGCCAGACCCGGCCGAGGACTGGTTCGCCGGCCGCTGCGGCCCGAATCCCGTGCTGGACGCGGTGTTCGAGACCGCGGACCTGTTGCTCACCCCGACGACGCCCGGCCCACCGCACGGCCACGACGGTCCGGGTTCGCGCATCAACACCTCGCTGACCTGGGCGTTCAACCTGAGCGGGCATCCGGCGATCAGCATCCCGGCAGGGTTCGACCCGGACGGCCTGCCCGTCGGACTGCAGGCCGTGGCACGGCACGGACGTGAAGCCGATCTCGTCGCGGCCGCGCGTGCGGTGTTGACCTCTACCGCGGTGGAGGTTGCACCCTCGCCCCTATGAACCTCGTTGTGCGTGCGGAACAACAGTCTCTCTGGTTGTGCTTCGAGCCCTGGGCCAACCAGTACACGCTCCTGCCCGGTGCCTCGATCGTGGTGCGGTTCGACGACAACGTCGCCGTCGAGGTCGTGCACCACCACGACGGCATGACGTTCTTCAACGTCGGCGCGCACCCCGACCTCTACGCCGAGGACGGGACGGCGGTGGAGATCTACAGCGAGTACATGCCGTCCTTCCGCGCCGATCTGCCGCTCGAGGTGCTCAGACACGTCATGGAGATCATTCCGCCGATCCGCACCGAACCGGACCGGCTGAACTGACCCAATCGGGTTCTCGTCGCTCGAGGAGGCCACGAATGGCGCGACGCAACGGTGACGCGGACGGTGCGTGGCGTCAGCTGAAGATGCGCACTCTCAAGCGCACGGCCAAGCCAGCGCTGGAATGCCTCACGCATTCGTTCGGTCAGGTGCGAGACCACTTCGCGCGCAACCCGTGCAAGTCGCTCGATCGCACGCTGTTCGCGATCGGCGACGACCAGGGCAACGTCGCCGTCGTGTCCGTGGCCTGGGTCGGCTTCCGGAACCGCCGCGACGCCGGCGAGTTCAAGAAGCTGATCGACGTCCACGGCACGGGCGACATCACCCCGCTCGCGACGCCGTTGCTCGACCTCGCGGACATCAGGTTCACCGGGCTGCACTACCAGTCCCGATCGGACGGCAGCACCGTCGTGATCGCCGAGACGGAGTCCGCGTCCGGCCAGGTCAGCGGTGAGGTGCTGGACGCGGCCGCCGACATGGCGAGCTGGCTGCCGCGTTAGGCCGCCACCGCCCGTACGGACCTCAGCGCTGAGGCCCACGCCACCAGTTCGTCGAGCATGGCGTTGAGCTCCTCCTGCTGCTGCAACCCCTCCTGCAGTGCGCCACGCCCCAGCGCGACCTGAGTGCGCACGGTCGCCACCTTCAGTTCGGCCAGCACGAGCCGTAGCTGCTCAACGGCGCGCAGGCCACCGTTGCCACCAAGGCTCACGAACCCGGCGGCCTTGTCGTTCCACTCGGCGTACAGGTAGTCGAGCGCGTTCTTCAGCACGGCCGGGAACGAGTGGTTGTACTCGGGTGTGACGAACACAAAGCCGTCGTACGCCGCGATGAGCGACGCCCACTCTCGTGTATGTGCGTGCTCGTACTCGCCGAAGAGCGCGGGCACGGACTCGTCGAGAAACGGCAGATTCACCTCCGCCAGGTCAATGAGCTCGAACGACGCGTCGGTACGGGCGTTGGCGATGTCCAGAACCCACCGCGCCACAGCCTCGGAACGACGACCAGGACGCGTGCTCCCCACGATCACTGCGATTCGCATGCCGACCAAAGTACAACGCTCGTAGTACTTAGTGCAACGGACGTTGTACTAAGCTCGGGTTCATGCGACCGGACAAGCGGCAGGCGATCCTGCGCGGGGCGTTGAGCGTGTTCGCCCGAGACGGGTACTCGCGGGCGAGCATCGACGGCATCGCGAAGGAGGCGGAGGTCTCGACGCGCACGCTGTACAACCACTTCGCGGACAAGGCCGACCTCTTCCGCAACGTCATCCAGGCCAGCGCGGACGACGCGGCACAGGACCAGATCGCGATCATCGAACGGCACTTCCACAAGGTCACCGACCTGGAGCAGGACCTCGTCGCGTTCGGCAGGGCGATGGGCACCGAGATCGGGCACGCCGAGCACTTCGCGCTGGTCCGGCAGATCAACGCCGAACTCGGCCACATCCCCGCCGATGCCATCGAGGCGTGGCAGGAGACGGGGCCCCGCAAGGTGAAGCGCGCCCTCGCGGCGGAACTCGGGAAGCTCGGGTTCAAGGATCCGAGGCGCGCGGCGGTGCACCTGATGCTGCTCACGATGACGGGCGAGCCGAGCATCAGAGGGACCCGTCCGGACGACGAGGACATCGCGGCGGGCGTCCGCGTGTTTCTGCACGGGCACGATGTCGAGAACGCGGAACAGGCTGCGACATAGGGCTATGGACACACGCGTTGACGACTACATCGCCGGGCTGCCCGAGTGGCAGCAGGACATCTGCCGCGAGGTCCGCAGGCTCGTCCACGAGGCCGACCCGGACGTCGAGGAGACGATCAAGTTCACGAACCGGCCCTACTTCGTGCTCGACGGCAACATCTGCGCGTTGCTCGGCACCAAGGACCACGTGAACGTGATGCTCTACGACAAGGCGATCGTGCCGGACCCGGAGAACATCATCACGAGCGGCCACGGCAACAAGACGGCCCGCATGATCTCGGTGTACCGCGACCAGCCGATCAACGCGCCGGCGCTGGTCGAGATGTTCCGTCAAATCATCGCGAACAACCGCCAGCGAAAGGCTGTCAGACCCCGTCGGTAGCCTCATCAAGCATGGCGGTCGAGATCTACACCGACGGTGCGTGCAGCCCCAATCCCGGTCCGGGCGGCTGGGGTGCTGTGTTGCGCTACGGCGAGCACGAGAAGGACATGTACGGCGGTGACATCGGCCCTACGACGAACAACCGCATGGAACTGATGGCTCCCATCATGGCGTTGGAGAGCCTCACACGGCCGTCCACCGTGGACCTCTACACAGACAGCACTTATGTCCGCAACGGAATCACCTCATGGGTGCACGGGTGGAAGGCGAACGGCTGGCTCACGAAGGCCCGTGAGCCGGTCAAGAACGCCGACCTGTGGCGCCGCCTGGAAGAAGCTGCCAACAGGCACGAGGTGGAGTGGCACTGGGTGAAGGGCCATGCGGGCCATCCGGAGAACGAGCGCGCGGACCGCCTGGCGGTGCGCGGGGTGGAGGAGGTGACGGGGCGGGAAATCATTCAGCCCCAAGCGAAAACCAAAAAGGCGACGAAGCCGAAGCCGAAGCAACCGCGTGAGCTGAGCGGCGAACCGTGTGGCGCGCCCACCAAGAAGGGCACGCCGTGCCCGATCACGGCTGGGGCGAACGGGCTGTGTCACATCCACGACCCGGCGTTGCAGTGCGGTGCTCTCACCAAGAAGGGCACGCCCTGCACGATCGCGACCGGCGGCGGCCGGTGCGAACACCACCAGCACTCACTGGAGCTGTTCACGTAACAGCAAGAGAAGCCAGCAGTCGCAAGGCCTCCTCCGACGGACTACCAGGCGCGGCCACGTAGGTCACCAACGCCTGCCCCGCGTCCGAGGTCAACGTCTCCACGGCCAGCTCCAGCGGACCGAGCTGCGGATGGTTCATGCGCTTGAACATGGGCTCCCGCTCACGCACCGGATGTTCCGCCCACAACGCGCGGAACAACGGCGACATCTCGGACATCTCCTCGACCAGCGCGAGCAGCGCCGGGTCGTCGGGGTGCACGCCGTAGTCCGCACGCAGGTAGCCGACGTTCTCGCGCGCGCAGTCCGTCCAGCCGGGGAACAGCTCCCGTGCGGCCGGGTCGGTGAACATGTACCGCACCATGTTCGGCTGCTCGCGGAAGTCCGTCACCAGCGCCGCAGCGAGCGGGTTCCACGCCAGCACGTCGAGCCGCCGGCCCAGGACCATCGCGGGCACACCGTGCAGCGCGTCGAGCAGCCAACGCAACGCGGGCCGCACCTCCTCCGACGACGACTCCACGCGCGTGGGCCGCGCCAGCCGGTACAGGTGCGTGCGCTCGGCACCGTCCAGGCCGAGCGCCTGCGCCAACGCGTCCAGGATCGAGTCGGACGCGTTCGAGGCGCGCCCCTGTTCCATGCGCGTGTAGTAGTCGACGCTGATCCCGGCCAGCTGCGCCAGCTCCTCACGGCGCAGCCCTGGAACGCGCCGCCGGGACGCCCGCTCCGGCGGGTCCAGTGCTGCCCGGCGTGCGCGCAGAAACTCCCCCAGCTCACTCACGGCACCCATCATGCCGGGATCGCTCCGACCAGGCCGCCGTCGACCACGAAGTCCTGCCCCGTCACATAGGCCGCACGGTCAGACAGCAAGAACGCCACCACGTGCGCCACGTCCTCCGGCGCACCAAGCCGCCCCATCGGCACCTGACGGCGGAACGGCTCGTCGTCCGTCACGTTCTCGCGGAACATGTCGGTCGCGATGTACCCAGGACTGACCGTGTTGACCCGAACCCCAGCCATCTCCGCACCGAGTGTGCGCGCCAAGCTGTGCACCGCCGCCTTGCTGGCGGTGTAAAGCGACGCACCTGCAAACCCGCGGTGCACCGTCCACGACGCGTTGAGCACCACCGACGCACCAGGCTTCAACCGCACCCGCTGCACCGTGAAGTACACGCCCTTGAAGTTCGTGGCCAGCACCCGATCCACGTCGTCCTCGGTGACCGTCGCGAACTCGGTGAAGACCCCGACCCCCGCGTTCGCGAACAGACCGTCGACCTCCCCGACCTGCTCGGCCAACGCCTCCACATCGGCCACCCTCGACACGTCCGCGACCACGGTCTCAACACCGAGCTCCTTGCGCGCCAACGCCAACCGCTCCTCCGACCGCCCGGCCACCACCACCCGCGCACCCTCGTCAACCAGCACCCGCGCCGTCGCCAGCCCGATGCCGCTACCGCCACCCGTGATCAGAAACGTCTTCATGAGGCCAAGACTCGCCCGGCCCCAGGCCCCGAACCAGACCCGCCGTTTCCTGGGTCTGCCAAGACCAGGCTGACCCGCCCGAACCGGCGTAGCGTCCTCGTCATGCTTCCCGAATCCGCCAGGGCGGTGCTGGAGTCCAACGCGCTCGGCCACCTAGTGACACTCGGCCAGGACGGCGCCCCGCAGGTCACCATCGTCTGGGTGGGCCTGGACGGCGACGAGATCGTCTCCGGCCACCTCTCGCAACACCAGAAGGTCCGCAACATCCGCAACGACGGCCGTGTGGTGCTGTCCGTCGAAACACCCAACATCAACGACCACGGCCTGCAGGAGTACCTGGTCGTCTACGGCACCGCCCGCATCACCGAAGGCGGAGCGCCCGAACTGCTCCAACGCCTCGCACACAT
This sequence comes from Lentzea sp. NPDC054927, assembly GCF_053610285.1. Lineage (NCBI taxonomy): Bacteria > Bacillati > Actinomycetota > Actinomycetes > Pseudonocardiales > Pseudonocardiaceae > Lentzea > Lentzea sp. NPDC054927. Next base: position 53,724 of record NZ_JBSGXZ010000047.1, on the reverse strand, counting down.
CTACCTCGGTCCGGACGTGAAGTTCCCTCCGATGGACAACCCACCGCCCGGCTTCATCACGCGCATCAAAGTCGACCGCGTAACCGGCGTCGGTCCCTGGGTTCAACAGGGCTCGTAGTACGAGTGGACAGCGGGCTGGCCCGTGTAGTTCGGGCCAGCCTTGTCGTTCGCGCCGAGATAGGTGAACGGCAGCGGAGGCTGACTCGGCCCTTACCGTCGGCGATGTGCCTCTCGCGCAGCGCTTTGACCATTGCATGGCTTAACGGGTCCCATCGCAGCGGCGCAGGCTGGACACGCCGAAACTCGCAACGAACCCCGCTACCGGGCGCGAGCCAGAACGCAACGCTCACCAGTAAGCCGAGTGGTCGCCCACGCACTGCAAACCGTGCACGCCCAGGGATCAACGGGCCCGTCAGGCTCCCAGTTGCCGTCCGCCGAGACGACGAACTCATGCCTGAACGCGCGGACACGCGATGATCGACGAAACACACTCGAAGACGTCGAAAGCTTCGGTGAGCCAACCCTCTAGCCGCAGCTCGCAAGCCCGTCCACCTGGCCACGCAGCGACCCCGCGCACGCTTTCGCAGGGGTACCCCCGAGCTGGGAACCCCTGCGTTTCAACGTACTCACGAGGTCTGACACTCCCCGGCGAGCAGGCTCATCGGAGCACTTCGGCCAGGCGGGACATGCCTTCGGCGATCTCCGACGGCGTGTTGGTGGTGAAGGACATCCGGAACGTCGCGTGGTCCGGCGTCGTGGCGAAGAACGGTGCACCCGGCACGAAAGCGACGTCGTGCCGCAACGCCTCCTTCAGCAGCGCGGCGCTGTCCGCGGAGCCCGGTAGCCGGAGCCACACGAACATGCCGCCGTCCGGGTCCGACCACGTCGTGCCGTCCGGAACGGTGGAGGGTAGTGCGGCGATCATCGCGTCACGGCGCGCGCCGTATTCGACGCACAGCCGGGCGACGTGGGCGTCGAGGTCGTTGTGCGTCAGGTACGCGGCCGCGGCGGCTTGGTCCACTGTGGACGTGTGCAGGTCTGCGGCCTGCTTCACGATCACCAACGTGCGGAGCAGGTCCGCGGGCGCACGGAGCCAGCCCAGCCGCATGCCTGGAGCGCCGATCTTCGAGAAGCTGCCCAGATAAACGCTTCTATCGCTGATGGATGCGAGCGACGCGACGGCCGAGCCGCGGTAGCGGAGTTCGCCGTACGGGTCGTCCTCGACGATCCAGAAGCCGTGTGCGGAGGCCAGTGCGGCGACTTCCGCGCGGCGGGCGGCGGACAGGGTACGGCCGGTCGGGTTCGCGAAGGTCGGAACCAGGTACAACAAGGACGGCTGGTGAGCGGCGATGACGGAGCGCAGCGAGTCCGGGTCCAGGCCGTCGGCGTCGCCGGCGACGGGCACGATCCGGGCGCCGGCCATCTGGAAGCATTGCAGCGCAGCCAAATACGTTGGTTCTTCCACCGCCACGACGGCGCCCGGTTGCAGCAGGGCGGTGGCCATCAGGCTCAGGGCCTGCTGGGAGCCGGTGGTGATCAGGACGTCCGAAGTGGGCAGTCCGCGGCCGGTCAGGCGGGAGGAAACCAACGAGCGCAGGGCCGGGTTTCCTTCTGTGGGGGCATATTGCAGCACTGAGCGGTCCTGCAACGCGGTGTCGTAGGCGGTGCGCAGACCGTCCAGGTCGAACAGTTCGGGGGCGGGAAGTCCACCTGCGAAGGAAATCACCTCGGGGCGCGAGGCCAGCGCGAGCAGGTCGCGCACCGGGGAGCTGGCCACGGAGAGGGTGCGGTGCATGAACTTCACGTTAATCGGGACTGGTTCCGAGTGAACCGCGATTTTCTGTCAGGGCTCGTGGCTAGCGTGGTGACATGGACATCGAGACGCGTGAAGACCAGCCCTACGCCGCCGTCCGGGCCACCGTGACGCCGGAGACGTTCGCCAAGATCGCCGACCGCTTTCCCGAGGTCATGCAGTGGCTGGCCGATCGCGAGTTACCCATCCTCGGCGCGCCGTTCTTCCGGTACTTACGCGTCACGAACGAGGAGTACGAGGTGGAGGCCGCGATCCCCACCGTCGCCGAGGTGCCCGGCGACGGTGACGTGTTCACCGCGACGCTGCCCGGCGGCCAGTACGCGGTGGAGCTGCACGAGGGCCACCCGGACGGGCTCGCCGCCGTCACCGAACGGCTCACCAGCAGCACGCTGCGGTTCGACCGCGACGGCGACAACTGGGGCGCCCGCCTGGAGACGTTCTTCACCGACCCCGCCGTCGAGCCCGACCCCGCCAACTGGAAGACGGAGGTGGCGATCCGGATCGCCGACTGAGGTCGCGCTTATATGCCGATAGAGCTATATTGCTGGCATGGCATCTACATTCGTCGTGCTGGCGGATCCGAGTCGCCGGGAGATCCTCGACCTGCTGCGTGAACGCGAGCGGCCGGTCGGCTATCTCGTCGACCGACTGACGCTGACGCAGCCGACCGTCTCGAAACACCTCAAGGTGTTGCGCGAGGCCGGTCTGGTCGAGGTGCGCACCGACGCCCAACGGCGCTGGTACCGGCTCTCCCCCGGCCCGCTGGAGGAGATCGACGCCTGGCTCGCGCCCTACCGGCGGATGTGGGAGAAGAGCCTGGACGCGCTCGAACGACGACTCGACGAGATCGAAGGGGACTGAACCCGTGGACGCCGAACTGCGGATGATCGAGGGCAAGCCCGTCCTGCGCTTCGAGCGCAGGCTGCGGCACTCACCGGAGAAGGTCTGGCGGGTGGTCACCGAACCGGCCGAGATGAAGCACTGGTTCCCCGCCGAGGTCGAGATCGACGGCCAGAAGATGCGCTTCACGTTCCCGGAAGCGGCACCCGTCGATGCGGACGGCGGCGAGGGCGAACTGCTCGAGTCCGACCCGCCGAAGGTGTTCGCCTTCCGCTGGATCAACGACGTGCTGCGCTTCGAGATCCTGCCGCGCGAGGACGGCTGCCTGCTGGTGTTCACCGCCGTGGTCACCACCAAGCTCACCATCGGCCGCGACGCACCCGGCTGGACCACCTGCCTGGACGCGCTGGTCGCCCACGCCGACGGCACCGAGTTCGAGCCGCCGACCGAATGGCTGTCGCGGATCGAGCACTACGTCGCGAAGTTCGGCCTGGACGAGGGCACGGACGAGGCCACGGGCGTGCGGTTCGTCCGCGATCTGGTCTGGAAGCCGCTCGACGACGTCTGGACCCTGCTCACCGAGGGCACCGAGGACGGCGTGCCCACACGCGCCGCACATCCCGGCATCCAGCCCGGCAAGGTCACACGGTCCGAGGCTCCACGCCTGCTGGAATACGAATGGCTCCAGGACGGCGCACCGAAGGGCGTCGTGCGATGGGAGTTCGACCACGTGCCGCTGCAGGGCACCACGGTCACGCTGGTCCAGGAGAACGCACACGGCCCCGAGGCACTCGCGGCGTGGCACGTGCACCTGGAGCTGTTCTTCGCGGCCACGCAGGGCGAGATCCGCTGCCCGTGGCCGGCGGAACGGGAGGAGGAGCTGACCCGGCGCTACGCCGAGCGCTGATCGAGTTCCATCGCCAAGCGGTCAACGCCCACTCCGCTGATCAGCAGCCGCTCCTTGCGGTTGCCCATCAGCCGCTGCGTCCAGTCGACGAAACCGCCGTCACCGATCTCCACTCCGTCGCGGAATACCTTGAAGCACAGACCCTGGTAGTAGCCGGTGTGCCGCGACGGGTCAGTGGGCAGATCACCGCGCAGCACCTCGAACCGCGGATCCAGCACGGTCACGCGCACGTCGACGTCTCCGCACGCTTCGCGCAGAAACGCGATGTGCTCGGCGAAATGCTGCCGTTCGAAGCCGAGAGATCCACGGTCGCGTCCGGCCGACACCGCGGCGAACAGCGTGAAATGCGCGAATCTTCCAGCACCGCTGAACAACTGCGCTCGCACCACGCGCTGCACCGCGGCAAGCCGCACGTCGTCCGGGCGCGCCTGCCTGCGCAGGGCTGCTTCCAGCGCCAACGCGTTGGTGGGGTCGGCCGCGACCTCTGTGCCGCGGATGGTCGACAGCACGTTGTTCTGGTCCATCTCGGCCACGGCGGAACACGTGCCCAGCGGCATCACCGGCGCGAGTCCGACGATGGCGAACGACGGAGGCAACGCGGCCAGCAAACGGTCCTCGGTGGAACGCAGCAAGCCGAACGGCAACTCCGACGGAGCAACAAAGCGGTCGGAACGATACTGCCGCAGCACATCCGGTCCGGACAACGCGCCGGCCCGCCGTCGCATCAAGGCGAGCAGCACGGTGGTCAGGTCACTGCGCGGCAGCCCCGCCAGCCGGTCCAACGCCTCCTGCCCGCCCAACGACCGCAGCACCCGCCTCAAGACACCCATGCCCACCATCGTGCCCGGCACATCCACCGGTTTTCGCTACTCGTATTGCACGCGGTGCACCAGGGAACGCCAGTCAGGCGAGGACCGCCGCCCGAACCGCCGCGCGGTTGCCTGCTGATGGGCGACCACCGCCCGCCTCCGGATGCGCGGGTCATCCGTCAACAGTTCGAGCGTCTCCACATCACCGGAAGTGAGCCGGACGTCGGTGATGGGCAGCGAGTCGATCCGCGCGATCGACCACCAGCACGCGGCCGCGGCGTACACGCACCCGAGGCTGCGGAAGATTTCCTCGGCCACGACGTAGTCCTGCAGAGCCGCGGTCCTCTCCCGGCTGCCCAGCAGCAGGTCACCGCGCACCTGATGGGCCCGCGCCACCACCTCCGGGTAGTCCGAGGACCGGATGACATCCGTGGCGTACGCCTTGCCTTCGGGGTATCGGCGAGCCGCGAGGTACAAGCGTGCGTGCAGCACCATCAACCAGTGGTAGCTGACGCTGCCCGGAGTGAGCAGGCCTTCGGCAGTCCGCGCCCGATCCGTCGCCATCACCAGGTCCGCACGGTCACTGGTCAGGTGGTACTTGGCGAGCGCCCACTCAGCCCCCAGCGAAGCGCACATGCCGACGTCCTCGCTGGTCCCACCGGTGATCGCGTTGAACCTTTCCGTGGCACGTATGAGCAGGTGCTCGCTCTTGCTCAGGTAGAAACTGCGGTCGTACGCCTCACCCTCCGCGGCCATTTCCAGGTAAGCCCTCGCCTGACATCGCGTCCCCAGTGCCGCCGTGTACGGATCACGAAACCTCTCCGCGATCGAGGTGCCGTCCTCGGCGGCGGTCGCGGCGTGCGAGAACCGGTGTTCGCGCAACAGGTACCACGCCCGGCCGGAGATGAGGATCTTCGCCTCCAACGCCCCTTCGCCCCGCAACCGTGCCGTCGACGACAACGCTTGCCAACACGCTTCGGAGATCTGCCGCACGAGGTCCAGGTCACCGTGCACCTTGGCAACCGTCACCACCGACTCGAACGCTCGCGCGAACTCGATGCCGTCATGCCCCAGTGCCACCAGACGACGGGCGTGCAGGTACGCCTCGTGCGACGCGGGATCGAGCTCCTCGAGCTCCCGCACCAGATCACGAACCTTCGGCGAAGCAGCAGTGGTCGGTTCAGGTGTCGCGCTCATGGTCGCACCGCCCTTCGCGGCTCCCAAGCTCATCAGCGATCGCGCCAGTTCTTCCACGCCCGCACCGGTTTCCGGCTCGAAACAGTGGATGACGAGTGACTGCAGCACCGCAGGCAACGAGTTCTTGTCCGTCGACGGCGCCACCACCGGAACGACACCGCAGGAGTTGGCGCGATCGTGGTGATACAGCTTGTGCCGCAACAACGTCGCCTCGTACCGAACACCCTTGCGGTCAAGGAAGTCGTTGGACTCCAAGGCTTTGAGGTAGTCCTGCGAAGCCACGACGACCACGACTCGTTCGCGGAACTCCGTTTCCATCCAGGACGGAATCGACAGCGGGTTGAGCACGGGGAGATCACCGTCCCAGGTGACGTCGAAACCCCGCTCCCGCAACGAGACCACCAGAGCTTCGGCGGCCCGCCGGCCGTCGCTGCTGCTGTAGCTAACGATGAGGCCACTCATGTCCACTCCCCCGCGAGATGGCTGTCAGACAAGGGAATGAGACGAGATTTCTGCTGTTCACAGCGGCCTCCTTGCAGCTGGGTGACCTGTCGTCACCGATCACGTGGATCAGCGAGGCGAGACCGATCACCCGAAGGGCCCCGGATGGCGGGACCCAGGAACCGCCGAGCGTCATAGTCTGACGACGGCGATGTCTCCTCGCCTCATGTGCACATTGGGGTCTGTTGCGAGCATTACCGCAGGGACAGGTGTCTGTGGGCCAGACACCTGTCCCACTCATCACGGTGTTTCTCCTCCCATTCGTTTGAGTCGTTCCTTGACGAATCTCGGCGTCTCACTGGCGGGCAGAGCGAACTTCTCCAGCTGAGCGAAGCGGTCGAGGTACTGCCGCACCTCCTCCGGGTTGTTCTGGAACAGCGTGTCCTGGTGGAGCTCCTCCAGGAACAGCGCTGAGTCGCCCTCCTCCTCGGTGAGGTCGAGGATCGAGAAAGAGCCCTTCATCGCCGGGTGCAAACCCGCGCTGAAAGGCACGATCTGGATGCTGACATCGCCGGCCAGGGCCATGTTCCTGAGATGGGACAACTGCTCCCGCATCACCTCGACCGATCCGATGACACGATGCAGAGCGGACTCGTCGATGATGAAGAACATCTCCGGTCCGTCCGGCCCGAGAAGCTCTTGACGGTGCATGCGGATGTCGACACCGCGCCGGACGATGGCCGTGTCCGTGCCACCGCGCTCCATCATCGCGGTTGCGTAGGAGCGCGCCTGGAGCATGCCGGGAATGATCGACATCTGGACGTAACGGCAGCAGATCGCCACTGACTCGAACTCGACGAACTGAGCGAACTGTTCGGGCAGGCCCTTGTAAGCCGACATCCAGCCCGGTCGCTTGGTCGCACGAGCCAGCTCGACCAGCTCGTTCACCTGATCTGACTCGGTGATCCGGTAATGGAGCAACAGCGCCTTCAAGTCCGTGACACTCACTCGAGTTTTGCCCTGCTCGATGCGCAGAACCTTCGAGACAGACCAGTCAAGTGCGTCCGCGACCGACTGCTGGGTGAGGTCCAGGCTTTCCCGAGCCTGCTTGAGCACACCCAGCAGTTGTCGTTGCTTGACAACGACAGGACTCTCTTTACGAGCCAAGACGCTGCCCCCTGTCACATGGGGGAGGAACTGCACTAGGTGTCAGTCTGCCATGTAGCAGACTGCTGGCAAGTGCCAGGCCGGGTATCAGAACGCTTGTCAACAAAGTGACATGTATCGCGCGATTCACCCGCGCATGCTACTCACACGCGAGTACCACCGGAATGGCGCATTGGAAGGCACCCAAACGGCCTACTAGCAGCAGCGATTACTCGCCTGCATTGGCAAAGCCGCTAGCGAGAGTTCACCTCAAAGGGTGCAGGCCAGAAGCACGAAAGACGCCCAAGCGGACGAAGACAGGTGGATGACGGGACCGCGGACGTCCTTGAGATCGCGGACGTAGACCCCGTGCCCGCCCTGCGCGGCGAACAGGCACTCCACGCAATTCGGTGGTCCACCGTCGCTGTACGAACTGCGGAACCATTTGCCGCGCTCTGCCGCCATCGTCGCTCCCTCGCACGGGTCCCCGACCGATCAACCACACCGCGTTCGGCCTTGGCTCACCCGTGTGCGCCCCGGGAGAGTGGCGGAGGATCACCTCCAACCCGACGAGGCCACATCTCAGAATAAGTCGGCGAAGTTGATCCCCACACCGCCAGAGGTGCGCCATCCGGTAGACAGAAAGGGGTCATTTCAAGGTCATGCACGCAGAAGTGCTGGCCTGACGTGGAATCGAGGCGGGGATCGTGGCGAACGACGATGTGGACAGCCAGGCGATGCGGGAAGGCGAGCTGTGGGGCCGCAGGGCCGCGCAGCGAGCATCGCACGGCGCGAAGATGTCCATGCCCGCCTGGAAGACCGCGATCGAACGCACGGGCATCGGCCCCGGCACCACGGTTCTCGACCTGGCGTGCGGCAGCGGCGAGTTCTGTGCCGCCGCAACGGAAGCAGGCGCCAACGCCACCGGGATCGACATCTCACCCACCATGATCGCGCTGGCGCGACAGGCGAGCACCGCCGAGTTCCACGAACACGCGTTGGGGTCGTTGCCTTGGCCCGACGGCACGTTCGACGTCGTGACGGCGTTCAACGCGTTGTTCTTCGCGGACGACCCCGACGAGGCGTTCGCGGAGGCGGTCAGGGTCAGCAAGGACTACGTGGTCGTGTGCGAGTGGCATCCGGAGCAGCCGAGCGACATCATCACCATCGCGCGGGCCGTCCGGGGGCCGAGCGGGCGCAGGGGCACGAAGCTGCCGGAGCCGCAGCAGAAACTCACGATCGACATTCCTCAGGAACATCCCGACGAGGCCACGATGCTGCGCGCCATGCTGAGCGTGGGCAGCGTCCAGCCCATCATCGAGAGCGAGGGTGAAGAAAGTGTCGCGGCCAGGATCAGGGCGGCGACAGAACAGTTCCGAACCGCGGACGGTGGTTATCTGTTCGCCAACAAGTACCTGATGTCGGTCTTCCGCAAGAACGAGATCCCCAGAAAGTAGAAATCAGGCCGCGGCGAGGATCTCGTAGCCCGCCGTGGTGAGCGCCGCCGGGCCGGAACCGGCGTTGATCAGGCCCGCTGAGGTCAGGCGCAGGCCGGCGAACTGGTCGGCACAGCACAGGCCGTCGACGAGCAGGAAGCTTCCGGTGAGCTCGCATCGGCCGTCGGCAACGGCTCTGAGAACTGCGCGGTCGCGGTGTGTGAGCGATGAGGCGGTCATCTTCTTCTCCTAGCGGTAAAGCGTCTACTCATGGATACGTCGAAGGAGAAGGCTTCGGTTCGACATCATCGGAAGAGAATTCTGCGCGTACCCCCAGAAGACGTACGGCTCGACCGTGTTCGAAGCGGTCCAGCACGGTCAGCGCGGCCGCTGCCAGCTCGTCCGCGGAGGACGTCGGCGCAGGCAGCTTCATCGCGCGCACCTTCGTGAAGAACGGTACGAAGCGCACCTTCACGCCCACACGCACGGCAGGACGGCCCTCAGCAACCACGTCGACAGCCACCTGATGAGCCAGCGCGACGACCTCACGCCGGATGTCCTCCAACGACGCGAGGTCCTGCTGGAAGGTCTTCTCGTGCGAACGCGACTTCACGACCCACGGTGTCGCGCTCACGACCGTGTCGCCCGCACCGAGCGCCACGGTCCGGTAGTACGGGCCCATCCGCGGGCCGAACCGGGCGGCCAGCGCGTCCACCGAAGCGGACGCCAGCTCCGCGACGGTCAAGAAGCCCAGCTCGGCCAGCTTGCGCTCGGTCTTCGCACCGATTCCCCACAGCGCGGACGTCGGCCGGTGCCCCATCACCTCGGCCCAGTTCGCCCGCGTCAGCTCGAACACCCCGGCGGGCTTGCCGAACTCGGTCGCGATCTTGGCCCGCAGCTTGTTGTCGCCGATGCCCACCGAGCAGTGCAGCCCGGTCGACTCCAGGACCGCTGCCTGCAACGATCGAGCCAGCACGACCGGATCGTCCACGGTGGCGCCCACGAACGCCTCGTCCCAGCCCATCACCTCGACGACGACCGGGAACGACCGCAGCACGGCCATCACGTCCTCCGACGCCGCCTCGTACAACGCGTGGTCGGCGGGCAGGAAGATCGCGTCCGGCAGCTTCTTGAACGCGGTGCGCAGCGGCAGGCCGGAGTGCACACCGAACTCGCGTGCCTCGTAGGACGCCGTGGCCACGACCGCGCGCTCGGTCGGGTCGCCGTTGCCGCCCACCACCACGGGTTTGCCGCGCAACGACGGATCGCGCAGCACCTCGACCGCCGCGATGAACTGGTCGAGGTCCACGTGCAGGACCCAGTCCGCCATGCTGGACAGTATGAAACGGTCGGCCGGAATCCTGCTGTTCAGACGAACCACCCAGCTCGAGGTGCTGCTGGGGCACATGGGCGGCCCGTTCTGGGCCCGCAAGGACGCCGGCGCGTGGTCCGTGCCGAAGGGCGAGTACACCGACGACGAGACGCCGGAGCAGGCCGCACGCCGTGAGTTCACCGAGGAGCTCGGGCTGCCGGTGCCGGAGGGCGAGCTCATCGAGCTCGGCGAGGCCAAGGGCTCCGGCAAGGTCATCACGGTGTGGGCGCTCGAGGGCGACCTGGACCCGGAGACGGTCACGCCCGGCACGTTCGAGATGGAGTGGCCGCCGAAGTCCGGCCAGAAGAAGTCGTTCCCCGAGGTCGACCGCGTGCAGTGGTTCAGCGTGGACGAGGCGAGCGCGAAGATCGTCTCCGCGCAACGCCCCTTCCTCGAACGACTCACGGCCAGATCGAGCTGACCCACTCCGGGTGATCGATGAACGGGTTGCGGTTGTGCTGGTAGCTGTCGAAGATCACCTGGTTGCGGCGCTGCTCGAACGCGTCCGGCGGGTCCTGCAGGTTCCACTGCTTGAGCACCGACAGCTTGCCCATGTACGGCGCGGACCCGTTGTTGACGGAGTTGTTGATCTCCAGGTTCGCGAAGCCGTCGGTGCCCTCGTAGCGCACGGCCATGTAGAACAGCATGCGCGCGACGTCGCCCTTCACGGCCGCGCGCGGCTCGAACGAGTCACCGTCGTAGAGGCTGCCGGACGCCTCGGGGACGGCCGAGCCGCCGTTGTCGAAGTCCAGGTTGCCGCGGGTGGCGTTCACCGACACGTCCTCCGGCCGCAGGTGGTGGATGTCCGTGCCGGGACCGGTGGCCGTGCCGAAGTCACCGTGCGACTTGGCCCAGACGTGCTCGCGGTTCCAATCGTTCACGCCGCCGCCGTTGGTCGACTTCGACTGCGAACGGCCGCTGTACAGCAGGATCACGTTGTTCGAGTTGGCCGGGTCCTGGTCGGTGTCCTTCAGCGCGTTCCAGACCTGGTCGTAGCTGAGCTTGGTCTGGGTGCGGATGATGGTGTTCAACGCCGACTTCAACGCCGTGCCGGTCTTGTTGCAGGCCGTGGCGTAGTAGCCGGTGCAGGTCGAAGGTGGTGTCGACGTGGGCGGCGGTGTTGTGCCGGCGAACGCGAACGCCGTGGACGAGGTCAGACCGGGGTGCGAGAAGTACGCGCTCAACGTGCCCGTCACGTCGATCTGCTTGCCCAGCAGCGACGGGTTGGTGCGAAGCCCCCACGAGGCGCGGAACGCCGACGGGATCTGCACGTAGATCATGCTCGGCGGGTTGGTCGCGCCGGCCGCGTCGGACAGCGCCAGCGCGTAGTCGTTCGGGTAGCCCGAAGTGATGACGGTGTTCGTGGCCGTGGGTTGACCGACCACGTACCCCCGGACGGTCCTCGACGACCCGTCCTGCTGGCTGATCGCCTCGGCAACGGAGATCGGAGCAGCTGCGACAGCGGCGGTCGACCCGTACAGGCCGACCGCCGCCAACAAACCGACGACTAAAGCAAGTGGACTCCACCGCGCCATGAGCACTCCCCGATCGTGTGGATGTTTCGCACACGATCGATGTACATGGTCAACGAATGGTTAACGCGCGGTCACGGCACCAGGACGACCTTCCCCGTGGTCCTGCCGGACTCGACCAGCTCGTGCGCCTTCGCGACGTCCGCGAGCGGCACGACGTGGTCGATCTGCACCTTGAGCTGCGGCAACGCGGCCAGGTCGGCACCCGACGCGGAGACGCTGGTGAAGAGCTCGAACCGGATGCCGAGGTCCACAGCTCGGTCAACGTCAAAACCCGGGTTGCCCGGAATGATCGACACGAGCACTCCGCCCGGCTTGATCACCTTGGCGGACCGCTCGGCGTAGTCCCCGCCGACCGCGTCGAACACCACGTCGACCGGCTCGATCTCGGTGAAGTCCTGGTGCCGGTAGTCGATGACCTCGTCCACCCCGAGCGAGCGCAGGAAGTCGTGCTTGGCCGCCGACGCCGTGCCGATCACGTACGCGCCTCGGGCCTTCGCGATCTGCACCGCGACGTGCCCGACACCGCCCGCCGCGGCGTGGATCAGCACCCGCTGACCGGCGGAAAGCCCGCCGCGACCGACGAGCGCCTGCCACGCCGTGAGCGCCACCATCGGCGCCGCGCCCGCCTGCTCGACGGTCAGCCACGAGGGCCGCCGCACGACGTCGGCGGCGTTCACCACGGCGTACTCGGCGTAGCCACCGCCCGCGCCGGGGAACGGGAGCAGCCCGTAGACCTCGTCACCGGCCGCGAACCCCTGCACGCCCTCACCGAGCTGCTCGACCGTGCCCGCGAGGTCCCAGCCCAGCGTGAACGGCGGCTCGCCGAGCGCGGGGAACCCACCGCCGCGGATGTACGTGTCGACCGGGTTCACGCCGGCCGCACCTACCTTGACCAGCACCTGGCCTGCGCCGGGCGCCGGCGTCGCCACCTCCGCGACCTCCAGCACGGACGTGTCGCCCACGGACTTCTGCGTGATGACTCGCATGATGATCCCCTTCGATGTTCCCTGTGGGCACCATCTTGCAGTTAGCGCCAACTTCTAGAAAGTAGGCACTTGGAGGTAACTAGCTCTCTCGCAGATACAGATCCCGCAGCAGTGAGATCTCCGCACCGTGGTGGATCACCTCCCGGTTGATGTGCAGCACCAGGGTCGCCATCGGCTCCTCGGCGAACGGTCCCTCCGCCGGACCGACCGGAAGCGAGAGGTCGGCCTTGCGCACGCCGGCCATCCACGCCTCGTACGCCTCGTCCAGCTGCTTCAGCGCGTCATCAGCGGTCGTCGCGTACTGCCACGTCTGGTAGTCGGCCGGCGGGCCACCGAAGTGCGAATGGGTTCGCATGTTGAACACGCCCACGATGATGTGCGCCATCCGCCACGCGATCGTGGTGACCGGCGAGGGCTCCGGTGTCGGGTACTGCCAGTCGATGGAGTGGTCCCTGCGGACCGTCCACGCGTCCGGCACGGGTTCCCAGAAGTACTCGTCGTCGGTCATCCCCTCCAGCCGTGGCCGCAACTGGATGTTCCAGTGGAACTCGAGCTGGTCCGTCAACTGCTTGTTCCAGTCCATGCCTCGACCCTAAAACCGTTTGCGGACAACCACCGCCCTGGAAACACTCGGCCGGTGGAGATTCGCGCCGCGCGCCCAGAAGACGTGGACCAGGTCGAGAAGCTCATCGTCGGGCGGATGGATCCCAGCGACGGAGTCGACGCCCGCCTGCTGATGACCGACCCGGACGCGGGCTGCGACTGGGTCGGGGTAGCCGCGGACGGCGACCGGATCGTCTCCACCGCCACGCTGATGGACGAGACCGTGACGCTCGCAGGTCTCGACATCCCGGCCGGCCAGGTCGAACAGGTCGCCACGGACGTCGAGCACGAGGGCCAGGGCCTGGTGCGGCAACTGATGGACTGGGCGCACGAGAGGTCGGCCCAGCGCGGTCACCTGATCCAGATCATGATCGGCATCCCGTACTTCTACCGCCAGTTCGGCTACACGTACTCGATCCCGATCAAGCAGACGAGGGCGCTCGCGAGGAGGCCCGAACTCGTTGCGGGACACACGATCCGGCGCGCCACCGAATCCGATGTGCCCACACTGCAACGGTTCCAGGACGACGCCCAGCAGAACACCGCTCTGCACATGGGCCACACCACGCCGTGCTGGCGCTGGCTGATCAACCGCACCGGCTCCACCACGTGGGTGGTCGAGCGCGACGGCACCCCTGTCGCCACCGGTCGCAGCACACCCGCGGAGGAGGGCGACGTCGTCCTGGGTGAGATCGCAGGCGATGACGACGCCGTCAAAGCGTTGGTGCACCTGGTGAATCCGGACTCGGTCGTGGAACGGCTGCCGGTGCTGGAGGAGTTCCTCGAACCGCGACGCCCCGGCCTGGAGCAGTACCTGGTGCGGATTCCGGACATCCCGAAGCTGTTCGAGCACCTGCGCCCGGTCTTCACGGCACGGTTGCAGGGCCAGGAACCCGCCGACGTGCTGCTCGGCTTCTACCGCACGCACGTCCGCTTCCGCTGGGACGGCACGGAAATCGGACCGTACGAGTGGGGCGGCACGATGATCGGGCCGGGCGAGCAGGGCGGGGCAGGCATCGCCCCGGACCTCCTCGCACCACTGCTGTTCGGCCCGCACGGCATCGACGGACTGCAGCGCTGGTTCACCGACGTCTACCCAGGCCCGAACAAGGACCTGATGTACGCACTGTTCCCGCCGGTCACGAGCGATCTGCTCACCTTCTACCTGCCCTAAGGCATCCCCCAGAACCGTTTCGCGTTCGGACCGGCCGGGGCGATCACCAGTTCCGGCTTGCTCCCGCGCGTCGTGATCACCACGTCGTCGTTGCGCGCCGAGGTGATCGTCAAGGTGCCGTCCGAGTTGGTCTGGAACGGAGCCGCGGAGCCGTCGGAGCGCACGACCTCGAACGGCCCGGCAAGGTTGCCGGGATGCAGGCGCAAAGGCTCTCCCACCAACGACTTCACGCGCACGAACTGGGTCTTGCCCGCCTTCCGCACCGCGCTGACCAGGAACGCGCCTTCGGCCCGAACGTTGTGCACGGACACGCTCGCCCACGCCGCCGGTACCGCGGGGAAGACGCGCACGACCCCGCCCCAGCTCTGCACGAGCATGTCGTGCATGGTCTGCGCACCGGACAGCGGCGTTTCGATCACCGGACCGGATTCCTTGTACATCGTGTTGGGCTGCACGTACTTGTCGAGGAGTGTCACGAGCTGTCCGCGGGCCTTGTCGCCGTCGCCCAGCAGCGCGTACATCGAGCCGGAACCGGTGAAGGTGTATCCCTGCAACGCTCCCGTGAAGCTGAGCCACTGCTTCATCGACTTCTGCAACGCGTCCCGGTTGGCAGGCACCGCGGGGTCGAGGGTGTAGAGCGGGTAGAACCACAGCAGGTGGGAGTAGTGCCGGTGCGACTTGGCCATCTTCTGGTCGGCGCCGATCCAGAAACCCTGCGTCGAGTCCTGCGGCGGCTTCACCAGGTTGTCCATCACGTCACGCCACTTCAACAGCAACGGATCGTTCAACCCCAGCCGCGCCTGAGCCCAGATCAACGTCTTGCAGCCCCAGTGCAGCAGCGCGAGGTCGTAGTTGCAGTCCTTCGTGGATCCGTACTCCGGCGAGAACGTCTTCGGCAGGTGGTAGACGCCCTTCGAGTCCTTGGTCAGGAAGTGCAGGTGGTAGTTCACCGCGCGGCGCAGCAACGGGAACACCAGATCGCGCAGCACGGCATCGTCCATCTGGTGGCGGTAGGACAGGAACGCGTTGTGCAGAGCCCACAACAGGTTTCCGCACTCCGGATCACCGTCGGCACCAGGCTGGGCGACACCACCTTTGAGATCCTCCTGCGTTGTGCGGGCGATCCCGGCCGAGTCGGATCGGTACTGCGACGGCACGTTCGCGACGAGCGCGTCACGGCAGCGGTCCAGCGACGCGGTCAGCGAGTCGAGCTCCCAGTGACTCGTGGCGTTGAGGATCCAGTACTCCAGCTGCACGTTGAGGTTCCACCACGTGCCCGGCCACGGCGTCGGCTCCAGCCACGGGCCGCACGTGCCGAGCACCGGCCGGTCACGACGGGTCGCACAGGCCAGTTTGTAGAGCTGGATCCAGTAGAAGCTCTCCATGCGGGTGTCGGCTACCGACACGAAGCTCTTGGGATAGAAGGAGTTCCACCACGAACGGTGCTCGGCCCGCAGCTGGTCGTCAGTCAGCGCTGAAGCGCTGGTGAGCGTTGCGGACGCCACCGAGTCGGCGTTCTTCTCGGGGAACGTGTGCGCGACCGTGACCAGGAACGTACCGGACCGGATCTGCCACCGGGTCACGGTCTGCCCGCCCGCCGCCAGGTCCTGCGTGCAGACGGTGCCGCTCACCTTCGGATCCGGGTTGGTCTTCAACCCGGACGGCGCGGGCTTGAAGTCCAGCCGCGGACTGCGGGCCTTGGCGGGCACGAACGTCCACCGCACCCGTTCCGCGCCGGAGCGAACCGAGGCCGAGACCACCAGAACGTCTCGTGTGGCGTGCACGAACGTCCGGATCTCCAGCACACCGGCGGAAGTCGTGACCGTCCCGGAGACCTCCGCGTTCCACAACGAGAGGCGCAGGTCCACGTCGGTGATGTCGCCCGCGGTGTCGAACAGGAAGTGGCCGATGGGCAACCGCGCGTTGCCGAAGTTGGTGCCGCCGGTGCCCTGGTGGTCGCGCACTCGCGTGTCGCCGATCTTGAACGCCAACCGCTTGCCGATCCGGTACACGGCCGCACCCAGACCTCCGTTGCC
Source organism: Lentzea sp. NPDC054927 (assembly GCF_053610285.1). Classification (NCBI taxonomy): domain Bacteria; kingdom Bacillati; phylum Actinomycetota; class Actinomycetes; order Pseudonocardiales; family Pseudonocardiaceae; genus Lentzea; species Lentzea sp. NPDC054927. The sequence continues at coordinate 37,429 of NZ_JBSGXZ010000047.1, read as the reverse complement.
GAGGAACGGGCCCTGGTAGAAGGTCGTCGGCACGGACGCCCACACCGGGTCCAGCGCGCCCAGGTACGACGGCCAGTCGACCCGGTCCTCCAGCCCTTCGGCGGCAGCTGAAGCAGCGGAAACTCTCGACAACGCCACGGCACCGGCGGTGCCGGCGAAGAGGGTGCGACGGGAGAACAGCACGGCGACTCCATCCCACGAAGCGGAGGCGGCGGCCGATTCATCGGATGTGTAGTCCTCTGAAGCGTTTCATGTCAATAAACCGAGCACTCGGTCTAGTATTGCGCTCCATGACGACTGTGCAGGAGACCGCAGCGGTCCGGTACGGCATCTGGGTGCTCTGCCCGGCTGCCGGCGCCGCCGCGGTGTGGGGGCTCAAGCTGGCAGCCGCGTGGATCACCACGTTGAGGTGGTTCCCGTTCCAGGGCGTGTTCGAGCTGGTCACGGACATCCCGGAGCCGTGGGCGACCGTCGCGGCGCTCGCGGTGGGCGCGCTCATCGGCGGGGTGTTCGCGCTGTTCTGGGCCGCGGAGATGATGTCGGTCGACGTCTCGCACGACCGGGTCGCGCTCAGGAAGGACGACAAGACCTTCGACTTCGGCCGCGACGAGGTCGAGTCGGCGTTCGCGGACGGCAAGCAGCTCGTCCTGCTGTCCCCGAGCGGTGCCGAACTGGCCCGCGAGACGTCCGACCTCAGCAGGGCCAAGCTCGAACGGGCCTTCACCGGCCAGGGCTACCGGTGGCGCGACGCCGACCCGTTCGCGAACGACTTCAGGATGTGGGTCGAGCACGCGCCGGAGCTGACGGCGGACGTGAACGCGCTGTTCACGGCCCGCAGGAAGGCCATCTCGAAGTACGAGAACGAGGAGGCCGCAGAATTGGCGCGGGAGATCCGCAAGCGCGGTGTCTACGTCAAGGACCAGAAGAAGAGGCAGTACTACAGGTGCGAACGGTAGATCCGGTCAAGCACGCCGCGAAGAAGAGGCACATCACCGAGACGGCGGCGGGCCTGTTCGCGGCGAAGGGCTACGACCGGACCAGCGTCGCGGACATCTGCAAGGCCGCCGGCATCAGCACCGGCAGCCTGTTCCACTACTTCCCCACCAAGCGCGCGATCTTCCGCGAGATCTTCGAACAGGACCGCGAGGACAACGCCGAGGTCTTCGCCAGGGCCGCGGAGCTGAGCCCGTGGGACGGCGTGCTGATGGTGGTCGACCACCTGTGCGTGCCCGCGCTGGACCGGTCGGTGGCCGGGCTGGTGCTGGAGGTCGTGATGCAGGCCAGCCGCGATCCGGAGCTGTGGGAGCTGGTCGGCCACAACGAGCAGGTGGTGCGCGACGGGCTCGCCCGGCTCCTGCAGAACGCGCACGACGCCGGCCAGATCGTGCTCCCGGTGGACGCGCGGACGGTGGCGACCTGGGCGCAGGGACTGGTCGACGGCCTGTTCGGCAGGCTGGTCGACCCGGACTTCGACGCGCCCGTTCAGGTGAGCACCCTCCGGTTGATCCTTTCCCGATTCGTGGGTGCTCAAGCACCATGAGGTCATGGCTTACGACGTCGCCGCGGTCCGCGCCCACTTCCCCGCGTTGCGCGAGGGTGCCGCGCACTTCGACGGGCCCGGCGGCGCGCAGGTCCCCGACGTCGTCGCCGAGGCGGTCAGGGACACGCTGACCTCGGCGATCGCGAACCGCGGCTCGGTCACCGCGGCCGAACGGCGGGCAGAGGAAATCGTCCAGACCGCGCGCAGGACGATGAGCGAGTTCCTCAACGCGGGCAGCATCGTGTTCGGCCGCAGCATGACCCAGCTGACCTACGACTTCGCCCGCACGCTGTCGAAGAACTGGCGGCCGGGCGACGAGATCATCGTGACCAGGATCGACCACGACGCGAACATCCGGCCGTGGGTGCAGGCGGCGGAGGCGGCCAGGGCCACGGTCCGCTGGGCGCCGTTCGACCGCACGACCGGCGAGCTGCCCGTCGAGTCGGTGACGAAGCTGCTGTCCGACCGCACCCGCGTCGTCGCGATCACGGCCGCGTCGAACCTGCTCGGCACGCGTCCCGATGTCGCGGAGATCGCACGGGCGGCGCACGAGATGGCGGCGTTCGTCTACGTCGACGGCGTGCACTACACACCGCACGTGCCGGTCGACGTCGAGGCGTTGGACGCGGACTTCTTCGTGTGCTCGCCGTACAAGTTCCTCGGCCCGCACCTCGGCGTGCTGGCGGCGGCACCGGAGCTGCTGGAGACGCTGCGGCCGGACAAGCTGCTGCCGTCGACGAACGCCGTGCCGGAGCGGTTCGAGCTGGGCACGCTGCCGTACGAGCTGCTGGCTGGGACGACCGCGGCGGTGGAGTTCATGCGCACACTGGAGGGCCTGGAGGAGCACGAACTCGGGTTGCGCGAGCAGCTGGAGTCCGGGCTGCGGGAACTCGGCGCCCGCATCTACAGCAAGGCTTCCTCACGCACGCCGACCGTGCTGTTCTCGGTCGACGGGCTGGACCCCGCCGAGGTGTACCGCAGGCTCGGCGCCGAGGGCGTGAACGCGCCCGCCGGGCACTTCTACGCCATCGAGTGCTCGCGGTGGCTCGGTCTGGGCGACAAGGGCGCGGTGCGGGCCGGCATCGGGCCGTACACCGACGAGTCCGATGTGGACCGTCTGCTCAAGGCCGTGGCCAGGTTGAGGTGAACCGCCTCAGATGAACAGGATCAGGCCGAGGTAGATCAGGCCGACGACCACGCTGATGTTCAGCCTGCGGGTCACCCGCTCGCCGGTGTGGTCGGCGATCAACGACCGGGCGCGCGCCCACATCAGCTTCTCGCCGGCCTGCGCGTCCGGCAGGTGCGGCGTCGTGATGACATCGCCGTGCGGGCCGAACGCGAGCATGAGCTGTGGACCTGAGCGGCGAACTCCGTGCAGCTGCGACCACGGCACGCGGTACGTCCACACGCCGGTGTAGAGGAACACCGCCGTGTGGTCGAGACGCATCAACGGCTGGAACCTGTTCACCGCCGACAGCAGGAACTGCCCGCCGATCAGGCCGAGCAGGATCAGGCTCGGGTAGTACTTCATCGCGATCAGCGCACCGGCCGCGGCGAGCAGGAACACCACGCCCTCGGTGCGCCGCCGGTCGCCGGGCCACATCGCGTGCGGCAGGTCGACCGCCGTGCCCGCGGTGACGGGTTCGCCCGGCAGGTGTGCACTGTGGACGGTGTGCCGCGGACGCACGCGGGACAACGTGCTGGTGGCCACCACCTCGCCCTCGACGAGCAACGCGACCTGCCCGCCGTGGTGCCACTCGCCCGCGACGAGGATCTCCGCCGGGTCGAGCTGCACCGGCGGATCCTCCTCACCGCGCCACACCCGGCCGAACTGCTCGGTGTCGTGGTAGAGCGGCTCCTCCAGCCCCAGATCCGCGAGCGTGGTGACCGTGGCGATGTTCTGCTTGTTGTGCCGCAACAGGATCCGGCGCGGGCCGACGGGGTGGGCCTGCAGCCGGATCGCCTTGACCGGGCCGGTCCACAGCGCACGGCGGCGGCGTTCCCGCACGGCCAGCATGATCGCCATGAACACGGCGGCGCCGCCGAGCGTCAGCCACCACGTCACGTCGTCGGGTTCGTTCACCATCCGCACCCACGTGCCGTCCGCCATCACCGGCACCGCGTCGCCCACCTGGTACGACTCGGGCGAGAGCGGTTCGAAGGAGGTGCGTTGCCGGTCCGGCAGCTCCACCCACACCTCGTAGGTGTTCTTGATCTCGACGACCTCGGCCTCCACCCGGCTGGCCTTGGCGATGTGCTGCTCGATCTCGCTGCTGCTGAGGTCGTACTGCACGAACGTGAGGAACCCGAAGACGACCAGCAGCACGGCGACGATGCGGAGAACTCCGCGCGGCGGCGGCATGTCCGGCAACGAAACGATCGTGGCACCCGCGGCCTCGTGCTGGTCCGCACGTGACCTGACGGTCCACGCCGCCACGATCGCGCACGCACCGGCGTGCAGGCCAAACGCGACGTTGGCCGTCGCACTGCCGTCGAGCACGATGTCCAGCACACCGAACACCACGCCCATCGCGCAGCCCGTGAGCACACGGCCGAACAGCAGCAGCAACGGCGTGGCGAGCAGCGGCACCACAGCGAGTGCGAACAACGGGTCTGGCATGCACGGCTGTGCGGTTGTGCAGGGCGCCTCGTTCGCGCTCGCCGCGAAGTAGAAGGCGACGATCCAGCCACCGACGAGACCGACCCTGGTCACCCACCACGGAACCGCGGCCGCCTGCCACCGCTGGACGTTCATGTGCGGATCATGGCACGACCATTGCTCCGAACGGTGCGATTCCCCCGCAACGAAGTGGGTATCCGCAGGTCACTTGATTGAGGAGGTTACTCGTGCTGGCAATCATCGCCGCGGTGGCGTTCGGCCTCGCCCTGCTGTTCGACCTCGCGGACGTGTCGCTCGGTAGTGCGATCACCACCGGGACTCTAGTGACGCTCGGGTTGCTGCTCATCGCCCTGCACCTGGCCGGTGTCGGCACCGGTGCCCGGTCGTGGAACTGGCGCCGCCGTGCCCGCAGGTAAGGCCGTCGACGGCCCCACCAGGTTGTCCAAGGGCGCCTGGTGGGGCGTTCTCAAACGGACGGTCAAAGAGTTCAACGACGACAACCTGACCGACTGGGCGGCCGCGCTCACCTACTACGCGGTGCTGTCCCTGTTCCCAGGTCTCATCGTGTTGACGTCCGCGCTCGCACTGCTCGGCGATTCGACGACGCAGGAGCTGCTGAAGTACGTCGACCAGGTCGCCCCCGGTCAAGCGGGCGAGCTCGTGAAGTCGTCCGTCGAGGAGCTGCAGAAAGGTCAGAGCGCCGCCGGACTGCTGGGCATCATCGGTCTGCTGACGGCGTTCTGGACCGCATCGGGTTATCTCGGCGCGTTCATGCGTGCGTGCAACGCCGTGTACGACGTCGAGGAAGGCCGCCCGTTCTGGAAGACCGTGCCGTTGCGCCTCGCGCTGACGCTCGGTTCGGTGGTGCTGGTGTCGCTCACGCTGGGCGCGCTCGTGCTGACCGGTGGTGTCGCGGACACCGTCGGCAACGCGATCGGCCTCGGCGACACCGTCGTCACCGTGTGGGACGTCGCGAAGTGGCCGGTCATCCTGCTGCTCGTGAGCCTCGCGTTCGCGGTGCTCTACTGGGCGGCGCCGAACGTCCGGCAGCCCAGCTTCCGCTGGGTCACCCCCGGCAGCCTGCTCGCGATCGTGCTGTGGGCGCTCGCGACCGTCGGATTCGCGGTCTACGTGGCGAACTTCGCGTCCTACAACAAGACCTACGGCTCCCTCGGTGGTGTCATCGTCTTCCTGGTGTGGCTGTGGATCTCCAACATCGCCGTGCTGCTGGGCGCCGAGTTCGACGCGGAACTGGAGCGCGGCCGCCGGATCCAGCAGGGCGAGCCCGCCGACGAGGCCTCACCCGAGCCGCGTGATCTCCCCGGGTAGTTCGGCCTCGACCGCGGTCCACACGCCGTCCGGCCCGGCTTCGATGCGCTCGCTCGTGTCACCGGGCACGAGCACCCACAGCTGGTCCTTCTTGGACAGCCACACCACGCCGATGCCGTCGGCGCGCGAACTCGTGGCGTACTCGTAGGACTTCCGGAACACGTCACCACCGTTGCGGTCGGTCACCCGCACCTCGCTCGAGCTCTCGGCGTGCGCGACGAACTTCCCGCTCGGCGACGACTTGGGCGCGCCCGGCCGGGCGAACCGGTCCTCGCGGTCGCTCCCGCAGCCGGCGACGACCATCAGCAGGGCCAGCACCGCCGCCACGATCCTCATGACAGCTCGAAAACGGGATAGTCGCCGGCGTGCGCCAGCAGCTTGTCCAGCGGCGTCGAGGCGTCCATGCCGGGAAAGAACTTCTTCACCTGCCCGTGCCAGCGCGTCAGGTAGGCCTGCATGATCACCGGCTTGGCCTCGTCCGGCAGCTCGACCGCCTTGAACGTCTCGACGAACCTGCCGCGGCGCAGCTCACCGGAGCCGGCGGCGCGCAGGTTGCGGACCCACTGGGTGGTGCCGCGCGGAGCGAGCAGGTAGCGGATGCCGTCCAGCTCCAGGACGTTCACCGGGGTGCTGTACCACTTGCCGCTGCTGCGGCCTCGCACGGACAGGCTGCGCATGCTCCTGGGGCCGGTCCCGAGCTTCACCAGAGAGCCCACGAGCCTGTTGGCGAACTGCTCGAAGCCGCTCGGGCGGGAATTGCCGTGCGTCATACCGCCAAAGGTAGCTAGCGTGATCGTCCGTGTGGGACGTTCTCGAGGACTTTTACGACTCTGTGCCCCGACCGGGATCTCGCGTTGAGGATCACGGCGAGCTGGTGCTGTTCGTTCAGGCCGGTGACGGCTATCCGTACTACGCGCGGCCGCGGCATCCCGGTGGGAAACCGACGCTCGCGGACGTGGTGAAGGTGCGGGAACGGCAGCGCGAACTCGGTGTGCCCGAAGCGTTCGAATGGGTGCACGAGACCACGCCGGACCTGTACGACATCGCGATCGAGGCCGGCCTGGAGGTGCTCCGGGCACCGCTGCTCGTGCTCGACCCCGACCGGCTACCGGAGCCGCATCCGCACGTCCGAGTGCTCGACACCCGGCCGGTGGAGGTGTCGGTGGTGGCCGAGCTGGCGTTCTCCTCACCGGGCACCTCGCTCGGGGACGTCGGTGTGGCGGAACGGGACGCGGCGTTGCGGGAGGCGACCCCGATGAGCACCCGGCACCGTCACGCGGTGGCCGACCTGCCAGGCGAGGGCGTGCTGGCGGTAGGCACCGCGCAACGGGCGGGTGACGTCGTGGAGGTCGCGGGAATCGGCACGTTGCCGGCGGCACGGCGACGTGGCCTCGGTGGTGCGGTCACTGCGGAACTGGCGCGCGACGCGCTGGATCGCGGCGCGAAGCTGGTGTTCCTCTCGGCGGGAAGCCCGGACATCGCACGGGTCTACGAGCGCGTCGGGTTCCGGCTGGCCGGAACGGCCTGCATCGCCTCACCAGTCGTGGGCTAGTTCGCCATCGCGGGGCATCGGAACGCGAAACAGGCAGCCGACGCAAGGCATTCCGGACGGCTGGGCGAGCAGTTCGGCCTCACCGCGGTGGATGAGTTCGCCGCAGTACGCGGTGAGCGCGAGCGGCGTGCGGTCGTCGTCGGGCACAGGTACGAGGTGGCACGTGCGTTGTGTCTCTCCTACGACACCCGCACGCTTGCGGACCAGCAATACAGGCATGCGCGCATCCGTTCGTTCTTGAGTGCTCATGCCTTCACCTCGGCGTCGTCCACCACACACACGACGGCGTGCGTGGTGGCGTAGAACTTGAGCCGGTACGGGCCCGAGTTCCGCTCTGCCACTGCCGCGCAGAACTTCTCGGAGCTGACCTCGTCCGAGCGCGGCGTTCGTTCGGCTAGGTCGATCACACCTAGATCGTGCGGCGCGCAGCACGAAATGGGGAGGGTTACATACTAATTGCGGGTGCCGTATGCGGAACTCGCATACGGGCCCTATCGCAGGTGGGAGACCTCGGCGGCCAGTTCGGCGATCGCCGGAGTCGCCGCCCACGGGTCGAGCTTGTCCAGCTCGTTCACGATCAGCCGGGAGCCGGTCGCCCGCGCCAGGTCGAGCGCCGCGAACCCGAAGCTGACGGCCTGCTCCACGTCACCGTTGGCGGCGTGCGCGTAGGCGAGCTTGGCCGTGTGCACGCCCTGCTCCCACTGACAGATGCCACCCCACCTGGGCATGAGGCTCGTGTACGCGTCGATGGCGCGCCTGTGGTCGGAGAGATCCACCATGCTCGACGCACGCTGCATCAGGACGTGCAGCTCGGTGAAGCAGTAGCCGATGGAGTACTCGTCGGTCTGCGGCCGTTGCGCGGACTGCACCAGCGCGTGTGAGAGGTCGAACCGCGGCATGCACGCGTCCTGACCCGCCCGCGCGAGACCACGGGCCTCCTGCCGCACCGCCATCGCCCGCACGATCGGGCTCAGCCCGGTCTCGCGCTGGGCCGCGCGCGCCAGGCCGATGACGCGGTCATCGTCGCCCTCGACCTCGGCGAGCTGGCTCATCCGCACGTAGCAGTACGCGACGACGTCCCTGTCGTCCGCGGCCTGGCCCTGTTCCAACGCCCTGGACGTCCACGCGCCCGCACCGCGCAGGTCGCCGATCTCCTCGTGCAGCCAGCCGTAGAACTCGGCGTACATCGCGCCCGTGCCGAGCAACCGCCTGCGAACGTCGCCACGCGCGTTGCGGCGGAGTACGTCGATGAAGTCGTACATGCTGCGCACGGCGGGCATGAGCGCACCGGTACCGCGCCAGTTGTGCGCGTCGTTGACGATCCGGCGCAACACGAGCAGCTGGCTCACGGCGTCGTCGGCCAACGCGCCACTGCCGTTCGCCGTGTTGAACACAGCGGAGGCGCACAACGCCATCAGCGCCTTGCCCTCCATGCCCACGACCAGGTCTTTCGCCACGGCCTCGAAGCCGTCCGCGTGCAGCCGCCTGGCTTCGCCCACGCGCATCGGCACGGTGCGGTCGGTCAGGCCCAGCAGGTGGGAGGGGATGCCGAGCAGCCGCTGGAGCGTTCTGAGCACGCGCATGTCGTAGGCGATGTTGCTGCCGGCCTCCAGGCGCGAGATCGCCGACTGCGAGAACCCCGCCAGCGTCCCGAGTTCGTCCTGGCGCAAGCCGTGCGCCTTGCGCGCGATCGCCACCACGGCTCCAGGGGACTCCGCGGTGAGCGCGTCCTGCACGTCCTTCGACTCCCAGATGGCGGGCGGCAGCATCGGCAGCGGCCCGTCCGGGACGACGACGGCGTTCTTAGCTGGGTTGCTCAACCTCAACGCCTCCAGCGATCAGCTCGCATCATGCCCGTCCGAACGAATTCGCGCGCCCCCTCATCTCAAATGGGTCCCGAAGGCCCCACTCCCCACACGTAACCGGGGACCGCGAGGTTCGAACCGACTATTCTGCGCGCGTGATCAAGGATTTCGGGGCCGGCATCTCTCTGCTGCTGCGCGGGTTCAGGCTGGTGTTCAGCTCGCCGAAGCGCGTGCTGGTCGGGGCGCTGCCCGCGGTCATCACCGCGGTGCTGATGATCACCGGCTGGGTGCTGCTGTTCCTCTACATCGACTCGATCGCGGGCTGGCTCACCGGGTTCGCGGACTCGTGGAGCGAGACCTGGAAGGGCGTCGTCGAGGTCGCCGTCGGAATTTCGGTGGTTGCGGCGATCCTCGGTTTGAGCGTGCTGCTGTTCACCGCGATCACGATCATGATCGGCGGCCCGTTCTACGAGTACATCGCCGAGGAGGTCGAGGACGAGCTCGGCGGTGTGCCCGAGGCCGAGCAGGTCGGCTGGTGGCGCGGGTTCCTGGTGGGGCTGCGCGGCACGATCCTGCTGGTCGGCACCTCGATCCTGTTCGCGATCCCGTTGTTCGCCTGCGGGTTCATCCCCGTCGTCGGGCAGACCCTGGTGCCAGTTCTGGCCGTGTGCATCAACGGCTACCTGCTCGGGATCGAACTGACCGGCATCCCGTTCACACGGCGCGGCCGGTCGTTCAAGCAACGCAGGAAGATCCTCGCGACCCGGCGCGCGATGGTGCTCGGGTTCGCCGTGCCCACCTACCTGCTGTGCCTGATCCCGCTGGCCGCGATCGTCGTGATCCCGGCCGCGATGGCAGGCGGCACGGTGTTGTCGCACCGCCTGCTCAACGGGGATCGCGCTCCGGACCCGAACGGCTACACGAACACGTACTGATGGACGCCGCCTAGAACGGCAGCCAGGCCTGCTGCGCCAAGCCGTTGCGCGCGTTGACCTGCACGCCCGCGTTCGAGATCGACCACAGCTGGTCGCCGATCACGATCGTGCGCCGCTGACCGCCGCCGTAGTTCTGGTTCGACGGCTCGACGATCTTGCCGGTCTCGCGCAGCTGAGCGCCCTCGACCTTCAGCACCAGCGACGCGACCTCGTAGGTCGTCTTGTACTGCGACACCGGGACGACCAGCGTGCCGTCCTGGGGCCAGTACAGGAACGCGTGCGGGTCGAACTGGGCCTCGGAGTTCGAGTTCGGCAGGTGGTACTGCGCGAGCCGTTGCGGTGAAGCGGGATTGCTCACGTCGAACAGCGACACCTGCGTTCCGGTGACTCGGCCCTGGTCCGTCGCCTCCTGGCCGACACCGATCAGCCTGCCGTCGCCCGCGGGGTGCAGGTAGGCGGAGTAGCCGGTGATCTTCAGCTCGCCCGTCACCCTGGGCTGCTTGGGATCGCTCAGGTCCAGCGTGTACAGCGGGTCGGTCTGGCGGAACGTGACGACGTAGCCCGTCTTGCCGATGAACCGGACGCTGTAGATGCGCTCGCCCTTGCCGAGGCCGCCGATCTGGCCGACCTTGGCGAGCTCGTTCCCGTTGCGGCGCAACGTCGTGACGAAGCTTTCCGACGGCTGTTGCTGCTGTGCTGGCTGTGGTGGCGCGAAATCGCCCATGCGCCAGCAACACGGAGCCGCCGTGCCCGTCGTCGTGGCGACGCGGAGGACACCGTCGTGCTCGGACAACGAGTACTGGTTCAGCAGCGTGCCACCGACGTCACCGGACGCGACGTGCTTGGGCGGTCCGGCCTGGCTGATGTCGAACTGGTGGATCGCCGTGGTGATCGGGCGCTGAACCGGTGGCTTGCTGGGAAATTCGGGCAGCAGGCGGTGGTCGTCGGCGATGTAGAGGCTGCGGTCGGTGCCGTACACCGTGTCGCCGTCGGCCACGATCGAGACCGGCTGGCCGGTGCCGAGCTGGCCGGACAGTTCGAAGGTCAGCACGGTCAGCATCGACGCCGCCGAGTGCACGGCGGGGTGGCTGATGTTCGCGCAGTCGACGAGGGTTCCGCTCGTGCTGGCGCCGTTCTGGTTCAGCTCGTAGCGCGGCAGCCACGACTGGATCGGCTCGCTCTGCAGGATCTCCTTGTTGCGCCGCAGGGATCCCGCTTCGTTGATCGTCTCGTTCGGGTACACCCACGGGATGCGCGGCTGTGAGCGGACGACCACGCGGGCGGTGCCGCCGATCTGGCGGGCGTCGAGGTAGAGGCCGTCGGTCTTGAGGCTGCTGATCTCCTTGTAGCCTTTGAGATCCACCAGAACCAGCTTCGTGCCGGTTTCCGGGTAGTAGGGGCGGTCGGGCGCCACCCTCTCCGTGATGGGGGCCTGGTTCTCGCCGACCACCAGCGCGCGGTCGCCGGAAACCAGAAGCTGGCTCGCGTGCATCCCGAGGTCGACCGTGCCCGTGATGCTCTTGCTCGCGACGTCGATCACGCGCAGCTTGCCGTCCGCGATGGAGACGACGCGCTTTCCGTCCGTCTTCACGATGTCCGGCTCGTCGACGCCCTGTTCGTGGACGTTCGTCGTCGAGTGCTCCTGCTGCTGCGCGGGCGGCGTGGCGGCCCTCGCGTCGGGCACGCTCTTCTGCGCGACACCCGCGCTCGAGTCCGTTGCCATGCCTTCGGCGTACATGATGGGACGGCCCCCGAGGCCGTACGCGCTGACGTACGGAGCCATGGCGTTGCGCAGTTCGGTCACTGCGTTGTCGCAGGAGTCGAACGCGACAAGACGCACCGGCCCGTAGTCCACGATCGGTGGTGGTGCGAGGGTTTCGTCTCGCACCGCGGAGCTCACGCTCACTCCGGCGACGGCCAGCACGGCGGCACCGGCCAACAGCTTTCTGCCGTTCATGCCTTCAGGACGGAAACAACACCGGGAAGGGTTGCGCGCCGTTGCGACAACCCTTCCCGGAGTTCGTTTTCTTACAGCTGCGCCTGGATCTGCGCGGCGTAGGTGGAGACGCGGGAGTAGACGCCGGGGTAACCGGCGGCGGCACAACCCTCGCCCCACGACGTGATGCCGATCAGCTTGCCACCGGCCACGAGCGGTCCACCGGAGTCGCCCTGACAGGTGTCGGTGCCGCCCTGGGTGTAGCCGGCGCACACCATGTGCGTGGCGTTGAAGTCGCTGCCGTACGAGCTGGAACAGGTCGCGCTGCTGGTCAGCGGCACGGTGGCCTTGAGCAGGTAGCGCGAGGCCGAACCGCCGGACGACGTGGTGCCCCAGCCGAGGATCGTCGAGCTGGTGCCCGCCGCGTACAGCGCGCTGTCCGCCGAGGTGGCGAACTTGATCGGGGTCTGCGACAGGTTGCGGTCGAGCGTGAGCACCGAGACGTCGTAGCCGCGGGTCACGTCGGTGTAGCTCGGGTGGATCCAGATCTTCGTGACGCGGGCGACGGTGCCCGCAGTGGAGTTCTTGTCGTCGCGGCCGGCCACCACGCGGACCGCGGACGCGGAGTCGCCCACGGTGCAGTGCGCGGCGGTGACGACCTTGTTGGGAGCGACGAGCGTGCCGCCGCAGTACTGGAAGCCGCTGCTGGTCGCCAGGTAGACGACCCACGGGTAGGTGGACGTGCTCGCGCGCGTGCCGCCGACGATCTGGGTGCCGAACTCACCGTCGGTGGCCGGCGGGGTCGGAGCTGCTTCGGCCACGCTCACGCACGCCATCGACAGCGTCGCCGCCGCCAATGCCGTCCCGAGCAGTGACCTGAGGCGGTGCAGGGTTGCCGCCATGATCATCTCCTTCTTCTGTTGTGTCCCCCGGATGCAGGGCCGGAGGTGGTTACCAGATCAACAGAGGATTCCGAGACCGGGTAGGGCTGGTCCGCGTAGGCCATTCGGCCGCGCACGCGCGCGCGTGATTGGATCGAGCGCGAACAATCCCGTTCCGAGAGGAAGTTGTGATGGCCCCCACGAAGCCTGAGGTCGACCCGCACGACGGCCCGGCGCCCGCCGACCTGCTGATCGAGGACATCACCGTTGGCGACGGTGCGGAGGCCACGGCCGGTCAGTTCGTGTCCGTGCACTACGTCGGTGTGTCGCACTCGTCCGGCGAGCAGTTCGACGCGTCCTGGGACCGCGGCGAGGCGTTCCAGTTCCCGCTCGGTGGCGGCCGCGTCATCGCCGGCTGGGACCAGGGCGTTCAGGGCATGAAGGTCGGTGGCCGCCGCAAGCTGGTCATCCCGCCGCACCTGGGCTACGGCGCGCGCGGCGCCGGTGGCGTGATCAAGCCCAACGAGACGCTGATCTTCGTCGTCGACCTGCTGGGCGTGAACTAGCTGGTTGACCTCGGCGGCGCCCCACTGGTCCGATCAGTGGGGCGTCGCTGGTCTGTACGGCCTATTTGCCACGTCGACGGAACTGGATCACGCCCGGCTGCGTCATCCTTTGAGTCCGCCGCCGCTTTGGGAAGGAACATCGGTGCCCGAGGACATCGCCGGCTCCGAGCAGATGCTCGCGAACTGGAACCAGACCATCCAGCAGCGCGCCGCCCGCTATCAGGAGATGGCGACGCGCGTGCAGGGGATGACGATCTCCGAGCGGTCGTCGGACGGTTCCATCGAGATGACGGTCGGGTCCAACGGGATCCTGCAGAACCTCGTGATCAACGAGTCCGCCGCGGGCAAGCGCATGTCCGAGATCAGCGGCGAGATCATGAAGCTGTTGCAGCGCGCGCAGTCCCGGATCCCCGAGCTGCTGCAGGAAGCGATGGCCGACACGATCGGCACGCAGGACGAGACGGCCAACGTGTTGTTCAACGAGGCCAAGAAGAACTTCCCCGCGCCACCGGCCGAGGAACTCACCCGCTCGCCGTACGACAACAACGAGATCAACTTCCGAGTCGAGGACGACGCGCCGCCTCCCCCGAGGCCGTCCGCGCCACCTCCGCCTCGTCGCCGTCCCCCGTCGGACGATGACGACGACTTCGGCGGGCAGTCCGTGCTCAGCTGATCTTCCTGTCCGCTGCTCGAACTTGAGGGGGTTCGATGACTTCCGGTTTCAACGTCACGTCGGACGTGCTGGAAGCGCACGCCAAGGCCTTGGAGGGCTTGCACGGGCGGTTGCAGGGCGCGATGGACGCGGCCAACACCGTGTCGATGCCGACCGACGCGTACGGGATCATCTGCCAGCCGTTCCGGATGTTGCTCGACCCCGTTGAGCAGTGGGGCATGAACGCGATCAAGGGCGTCGCCGAGGCGATGGACGCCACCTCGAAGAAGATCACCGAGACCGCGAAGCACTACCAAGAGGTCGAGGACCAGATCGCCAAGTCGCTGAAGGGCTTCTGATGTCCACACCGAACCCGTTGGTGGCACAGGCCCCCGCAGAACCGTCCGGCTTCTTCAACGCCGGCACCGGTGACAACGGCTGGGCGACCGGTTTCTCCATCGCCGACTCCGCGGTCGACGCCTACAAGGGCATCTCCGAGGGCAGCTGGATCGAGGGCGGCCTCGGCGTCGTCGGTCTCGTGGCCGACGCGGCCTCGATGGCGATCGACCCGTTCGGCACGCTGCTGTCCTCCGCCGCGTCGTTCCTGATGGAGCACATGCAGCCGTTGAAGGAGGCGCTGGACTGGCTGGCGGGTGACCCGCCGGTGATCCAGTCGTACTCCACGACGTGGGGCAACGTCTCCGCCGAGCTCGGCAAGGTCGCGGCCGACTACAAGGCCGCCGTCGACCAGACCGCGTCGTGGACCGGTGCGGCCGGTGACTCCTACCGCAAGGCCGCGGGCGAGCAGCTGGACGCGTTGTCCGGCGCCGCTTCCACCGCGGGGTCGGTCGGCACCGTCGTCGGCGTGATGGGCATGGTCGTCGGGTTCGTGCGCGAGATGGTGCGCGACCTGATCGCCGACCTGGTCGCGAAGCTGATCACGTGGGTCCTGGAAGCCGTCTTCACGCTGGGCTTCGGCACGCCGGTGATCGTCGCGCAGGCCGTGACCGCGATCTCCAAGTGGGCGACCAGGATCGGTGAGCTGATCCAGAAGCTCATCAAGACCATCAAGAAGGTCTCGCCGCTGCTGGGCCGCCTGGTCGAGATCTTCACCAAGATCATGAAGGTCGTCGGCAAGCTGGTCGGCAAGGTGACCGGTCTCGACGTGATCTCCACGAAGTCCATCAAGCCCGGTGGCCTGTTCCACAGCACCAACTCGCCGGACCTCTCGCCTTCCGGCGGGCCCAGCGCACCTTCGTCCTCTTCTCCTTCGTCCTCTCCGGACGGTTCGCCTTCGTCCACTCCGGACAGCTCGCCGTCTTCGCCTTCGTCCTCTTCGCCGTCGTCCTCGCCGGACAGTTCGCCCTCTCCCTCGTCCCCGTCGACGTCGTCTCCTTCGTCCCCATCGACTTCTTCCACGCCGGACGGACCTTCGCGAACCCCGGACAGCTCGTCGCCGTCGTCCGCGCCCTCACCGTCGCGCACCCCGGACAGCTCGTCGACACCGGACACGCCATCGCCGTCCCGGACGCCGGACAGCTCCTCCCCCGACGCGCCGTCGCGGACGCCGGACAGCCCGTCCTCCACACGCACTCCGGACAGTTCCCCGTCTCCCGCGAGCCCCGGCGCCCCGCACACGAGCCCGTCCTCCACTCCGGACGCCCCGGCTCCGGTCCGCAACACGGGCCAGACCGTCCAGTCCTCGGTGGCGCCACCGCTGGAAGCCCCAACCCGCGCCGACGCGCCCAACGCCCCGTCGCGCACCCCGGACAGCTCCCCGTCGGCCCCGTCCCAGGCAGGCCCGATGGGCGGCGCCCCGAACGCCGGCGGTTCCGGCGCACCGTCCTCCCCTGCCGCGGGCCGTCCCGCGACCGGCGGCCAGGGCTGGACCGGCACCCCCGGCAGCCGCGGCGACCTGGGCTCCGGCGCACCCGCGCCGCGCACCCCGGACATGTCGACCTCTGCCTCCCGCGCAGACGCCCCCGCACGCCCCGCCTCGATGCAGCCGCCCCCGTCCGCCCCGTCGATGCCTTCATCACCCAGCGCCCCGTCAGGCGGCCTGCCCTCAGGCGGCGCCCCGTCAGGCGGCATGCCGCACGCCCCGTCGGGAGGCGCCCCGCACGCTCCTTCGGCGGGCGCTCCGCACGCTCCTTCGGCAGGCGCACCGCACAGCCCATCGGCCGGCAGCCCGAACGCCGCCCGCCCGGACGCGACCCCGCCAAGCCGCGCAACCACTCCGTCCGCCGCGGCTCCGTCGGCCCCGCACGCTCCTTCAGCACCGTCCACTCCGAACATGCCCCCGGCCGGCACCCCGCACGCTCCTTCAGCGGGCGCTCCGCACAGCCCCTCCGCAGGCGGCCCGCCGGCAGCCGGCGCCCCGCGCACCGACTCCCCGATGCGCCCGCAGTCGTCCGCACCGACGGCCCCGAACGCCCCGCACAGCCCCAACTCCCCCTCGGCACCGCCTGCCCGCACGGACGCCCCGCAGGCCCCGTCAAGGTCGAACGCTCCCCAGCCCACCCCGCACAACGCCCCGTCCGCGCCCACGCGCCCCGACGCGCCGCACAGCGGACCCAACACGCCGACGCGCACCGACGGTCCGTCCACACCATCACGTCCTGACTCCCCGCACGGCGGGCCCAACACGCCCACCTCACGGCCGGACGCACCCCACGGACCGTCCACACCATCACGACCCGACGCGCCGCACAGCGGACCCAACGCACCGACGCGCACCGACGCTCCCCACGGCGGCGGCACCACGCCGTCGTCGCGCACCGACGCGCCGCATGCACCGACGCGTCCCGACGCACCGCACAACGGCCCGTTCACCCCGTCGCGGCCCGACGGGCCGAACGCTCCCCACTCACCCAACACGCCACACGGCGGGCCCAACGCTCCCCACTCACCCAACGCACCACACGGCGGCCCGTCCCGTCCCGACGCACCTAACCGTCCGGACGCGCCACACCGTCCCGACTCCCCGTCGCGACCGGACGGCAGCGGCCCCGGCAACCGCCCCGACGGCACCCGACCGGACGGCTCGCGACCAGACGGCACCCGGCCGGACGGCACCCGGCCGGACGGCACCCGGCCGGACGGCACCCGGCCGGACGGCACCCGGCCGGACGGCACCCGGCCGGACGGCTCGCGGCCGCACAGCCCGGACGGCCCCCGCTCCCGCGGCACCGACACCGCCGAGGCCCCGCACCGCACCCCGGACTCCACCCGTCCGGAAGCCGCGACCCCGCACCGTCCGGACGCGAGCACCCCGCACGGCCCGGACGCGCCCCACAGCCCCGACGCGCCCCACCACGCCCCGGACGCCGACAGGCCGCACGACAACTCCCCGGACCGCCCGCACGACGGCGACCCCGACGGCCCGAACAGCCACGACCCGGACGCCCCGCCCGCGGACCGCCCCAGCCCGGAAGAGGCGCACGCGAGGCACGCCGAGTCCACCCCCGCCGGCGTCTCCCACCACGGCGGCGACAGCGACATGGGCGACCTGCCCCACCGCGTCCCCAACGACCCGCGCTTCTTCACGGCGGACGTCCACATCACGCCCGACGGCAGGGCGCGCATCGGCGGCCACGACTACACGCCGGCCGAGTACGCGGACATGTTGCGGCGCAGCGGGTACGACGGCAGCCGGCCCGTTCGCCTGATCGGGTGTGACGCGGGCAGCAACGACTTCGCCCAGCAGCTGTCCCGGCACCTCGACGCGCCGGTGGTCGCCCCGACCAGGCCCGCCTGGACCGACAGCCACGGCCGTGTCTTCTCGAGTGACGCCGACATCCGTCCCGACGGCACCCGCGAGCCCCGGATCCCCCCGAACGGCGAGTGGGAGACCCACCACCCGGACGGGTCCAGGACCAGGGCGAGCGAGGACGGCTTCGCGCCCGGCTCGCACGACAACGACACCGACCTCGACCCCACCGACGCGCGGGACCGCGCGGCGAGCCCGGACAACCAGTACGAAGCACCGCCTGCCCGCGAGCGGATCGACGAGCAAGCCGCGGACTTCGACGAGAGGTTCGTCGACTACGACCGGCCGGGCCACAACGACCCGAACAACACGCACTTCAACCGCGACCCGAACCCGCCGGACGACCTGGGTTCACCGCGGGACGTCGACGCACCGCCACGCGACCGCGTCCGGGACATCCCCGGCCCGCCGCGAGCGGCCGAGGACGTGCCGACGGTCCCGGAGCCGCTGCGCAGCCACGCGCTGCCGCCGGACCACACCAGCCTGCCGCCGAACACGCAGTTCAACGTCAGCAACGCGAACGGCACGCGCACGACGTTCTTCACCGACGCCGACGGCAACGTGAAGTGGGTCGAGGCGACCTCGGGTTCGAAGGCCGGCGCCACGCCCGACATGCACGGCTTCAACCCGGACCTCGACTACCCGCTGATGGGTGACGTGCAGTACCGCGTCAACGACCAGTGGGACTTCCACACCAACGAGCGCGGCCAGACGGACTCCGTGTCCGGCACGCCGAGCTACGGCAGGTCC
Source organism: Lentzea sp. NPDC054927 (assembly GCF_053610285.1). Lineage (NCBI taxonomy): Bacteria > Bacillati > Actinomycetota > Actinomycetes > Pseudonocardiales > Pseudonocardiaceae > Lentzea > Lentzea sp. NPDC054927. The sequence goes on along the minus strand of NZ_JBSGXZ010000047.1, from coordinate 19,094 downwards.
GACGGCAACTTCCGCGACGACTCCGGCGACTACAGCGCCCAGAACCGTGCGGGAAGCGAGGGCAGGGCCGCCTACGAGGGCACCGACTACGAGCAGGTGAGGTGGGCCGGCGGGCACATCGTCGCGAACGAGGCGGGCGGCCCCGGCGAGTACATCAACATGTTCGGTCAGATGAACGCGTCGAACAGCGGCCACAACAGGGACGGGTTCAGCAACGCGGCCTCGTGGCGCGCCGAGGAGTCGCGGCTGGCCGAGTTCGTGCGCCAGGACCCGAACCTCCACGCTGTCACCGACTACCAGGTGCAGATGACGCGCCGGGAGGACGGTCTGCCCGAGACCGTCACGATGCGCTACACCCAGGTCGTCTACAACGCCGACGGTACGGTCGCGTCGTCCGAAGTGATCAAGAAGACCTTCAAGAACGTTCCGGAGATCACGAACTATGGTCCCAACACTCCCTACGCCCGACGCTGAGCGGCTTCTGGGCGAACTCCTCGAGATCATGGAGCTGTCCGCACCGCTGAACTGGGAAAGCGCTCGGTTCTCCGTGCAGTCGACCGTCCTCACCGACACGTCGACCGCCTCCGCGGTGAAGAAGGACGGCACGCCCAAGTCGTACGCGATGCCCGACGTGTTCTCGCAGAAGCTCGACCAGTTCCGCGGAGCGTGCTACGAGCCAGGACGGGGTACCTGGTACTCCGCCACCATCACGATCCAGGACGGCGCCGAGCCGGACGTCCAGCTGTACTACGACGAGAAGCCCGAATGGCGCGCCTGGCCGCACCCCTACTCGTTCGTCCGCGACCTCGAGTTCTTCCCGCGCGACGACGAGCACATGCCGGACTGGCTGCGCGAGCAGGTCGAGCTCGCCGCGACGGCGGAGACCGAAGGCTGGCAGGGCTGACGATAGGGTCGGGCGACCGACCTGAAGGAGGACCGGAACGCGATGACAGGCTGGCCGACGCTCGACCCCGCAGGACAGAAGGAAGTGCTCGACCGGCTCACGGTGATGCTGCTCGAGGTCCTGCCGGAGGACTGGCAGAAGCTGACGATCGAGTACCGCGTGGTCGGCAGTCACAGCAACGGAAGGGTCGGGCTCACCCGGTCCGACGGCGTCATGCGCGACTGGGACCCGCCGCTGGAGACGTGGCACCGCTTCCAGGACCTGCGGCGCGGGATGTACGGCGAGGGCGAGGGAACCTGGTTCGGCGCCCAGTACAAGCTCGAGCGGCCGGACAAGTTCAACATCAAGTTCAACTGGGACCGGAAGCCGGACTTCACGAGCGAGCCGTCTCCCGAGCAGTTCGCGCTGGAACAGGAGCGTTTTCCGCGCGTCGAGTCCCACCAGCCGGACTGGTATCGCGAAGGTCTCGCGCAGGCGTCCTCCTGACCGGTCCGCACGCAACACCCACTCAGCGTGGTGTCAACGGCGTGGAGTGTGCGACCGGCCCGCGCGAGCTGCGGCCGCCCGATAAGATCACTGCGGTTTGCACGGGGAAAAGAGGGGCGAGGACCACATGAGCCAGCCGGCTACACCGCTGAGCGAGCAGGACCAGCAGCAGTTGGTGCGGCAGATCGGCCGTGCCATGCTGCCGGCCGTACCGCAGGGCTGGCAGCGCATCCGGGCCGAGTACCGCGCGGCCGGACGGCACATCGAGGTCGATCTGGCGTTCGCGGGACCGGACGGGCAGCTGCGCCCGGTGCGGCCGCCGATGGACGTGGTGCAGATGTTCGGCCACCTGCGCGGGGGCATGTACCACCCGGACCGCGGCACCTGGCTGAGCGCCACGTACGAGATCGAGGCGCCGGCGGCGTTCACCGTCGACTTCAACGCAGAGGACGAGCCGCGCTGGCGCAACGCGCCGCCGCCCATCGGTTTCCGCGACGAGCTGCAGACGTTCCCGCGCCCGGACAGGCAGATCCCGGACTGGTGGCGCCAGCGCGTCGGCCTGCCGCCGCTGCCTGCCCCGGAGCCCGACCCGGCACCGGTGCTGGCACCACCGGCGAATCCGCAGCAGGAGTACCAGGTCTCGCCGCTGACCGCGCCGGACCAGCCGGACCAGTTCGCGGGCTCCAACGAGCTGCGGACCGCGCGCGTGTACGACGGCAAAAGCGACGACGGCCGCATCATCGTCAACCGCCAGCCCGTCGACCCGCAGCTGATGGACGGCCTGCTCAACTACCTCGAGTCGGCGCCGGTTGTACTGGCCGCGCGCAGCTACGACCTCGACGAGTTCTCGCAGAACGGCGAGCAGGACGTGCCGCTCAACTTCCGCACCGACGGCACCTGGATCTGGGCCGGCGCCGTGCCGCACTACCTGCGCAAGTACGGCCTCCCGCCGGAGCCCGAACTGGTGGCGCACGTGGTGGCGCACGACTTCCAGGTCGCTGAGGTCACCGAGCAGACGCAGGACCTCGCGGTGTCGATCATCACGGGCCAGGGCTAGTCCGCAAGCGTTCGCAGGTACGCCTCTCCCCGCGGGGAGAGGCGATACCCCACTTCGAGCGACTCGGTGAGCCCTTTCGCCTTGAGCTTGCGGACGTCCGCCTTGAACGGCAGCTTCTCGCGGCCCACCGACGCGGCCAGATCCGCGGCCCGCACACCGGGGTTCGCCGCGATCAGCCGCAGCAGCGCCACCGCCGGTTCGGCCAGCTCCAGTCCGTCCACATCGGACGACGAACGCAGCTCGATCCGCGGATCCTCGCCTGTGAAACGCAGCCGGATCCGGTAAAGCGAACCCTCGCGTTTGTCCACTGAGGACATCAACGCGGCCACCGTCGGATACCCGGCCGCCACCGCCTCTGCCCTCGTCACCCGCGACACGACGTCCACCGCGTCGATCGCCAGCACGCCCAACGACGTGCGCAACGTCCCGCCGGCACGCACCGTCGGCCGCTTCCACCGCCGGAACTGCAGCGTGACCTCGCCGGAACGGATCCGTTCCCAGTCAGCCACTCGGATCAGCACCGAACGAGGGTCTCAGGTTGCCGACCCCACCGACAGCCGAGACCATCTGTGACCATGCAACGGTGGTGGCTCTTCACGGTGCGCGGAGTGTTCGCTGTCCTGTTCGGCCTGGCCGCTCTGATCTGGCCCGGCCTCACCCTGCTCGCCCTGATCATCCTGTGGGGCGCCTACGCGTTCATCGACGGCGCGATGATGCTGTACCTGACGCTGACCCACAAGGAGTGGCCCGCCCGCTGGGCGCTCGGCCTCATCGGCGCATTGGGCCTGGTCACGGGCTTGATCGCGTTGTTCTGGCCGGGCATCACGGCGACCGCGCTGCTGCTGTTGATCGCGGCGTGGGCGCTCGTCACCGGTGTGCTGCAGATCGTCGACGCCATCCGCCTGCGCAAGGTGATGACGAACGAGTGGTTCTACGTCATCACCGGTGCGCTGACGGTGCTGCTCGGCATCATCCTGATCGTGAACCCGGCGGCGGGCGCGCTGGCGTTCGTGATCACGATCGGCGCGTTCGCGATCCTGTGGGGCGTGGTGCTGGTGCTGTTCAGCCTGCGGTTGAAGCGGCTCGACGCCGGTCTCGCACAACCCGCACCGCGAGCGTGACCAGCACGGCGACGCCGACGAACACGTAGAGGTTGCCGATCACCTGCTGCCACCACGCCCAGTGCTGCTCGACGTCGTTGTCGCGCGGGAACAGCCAGTGCGGCCCGACCGCGAACACCGCCACGATCAGCCACGGCGCCCAGTGACGGCGCAACGCGGGGCGCGACAACAGCACGAGCGCGGGCGCGATCCACACCCAGTGGTGTCCCCATGACACCGGCGAGATCAGCAGACCACCGATCGCGACCACGAAGAAGGCTTCGACGTCGCCCAGACGCGACGCCAACCACCACACCGTCGCCACGACCAGAAGCGCCAGCACGGCCCACACGGCGACCTGGGCCGTGTTCTCCAGCCCGAAGCGCGCCAACGTGCCGCGAATGGCCTGGTTCGACGCGTAGGTCAGGCGTCCGACCCTGCTCGGGTCGAGCAGCGCGTGCGTCCAGTACTCCTTCGCGTCGCTGAACGTGATGAGGAACCCCACCAGTCCGAAGAAGAAGAACGATCCGATGGACACGAACACGGGCTTCCACTGCCGTCGCGCGACGAAGTACAACGCGAAGAACGCCGGCGTCAGCTTGATGGCCGCGGCCAGCCCGATCAGCGCGCCGCGCGGCCACCAGCGGGTGCGTTCCAGCAAGCAGTCGGCCATCACGAGCACGGCCAGCAGCAGGTTGATCTGACCGAACCAGAGCGTCTCGCGCAGCGGGTCGAAGATCGACGACACCGCCGCGGCACCCAGGCCCCACTTCACCGCCTCGGGACCCCAGCCGAGCACGCGTTGCGCCGCGATCAGGCACAACAGCGTGAGCATCGCGAGGTTCGCCGCGGCCACCACGAAGATGGCGACGACGAGCGGCACGAGCGCCAGCAGGCTGAACAGCGCCGCGGCGATCGGCGGATAGGTGAACGGCAGGTCAGGGCCACCGAGCGGCTTCGCGAAGCCCTCGACGTAGAGCGGCAGGCCCTGCAGCAGCGCATCGCCGCCGTTGCGGTAGACGCGCAGGTCGAGCGACCACCCCGGCGGGCGGATCATGACGTAGGCGAGCGTGGCGACCATGACGGCGGCCCACGCCACCACGACCCGCTTGGCGGTGCGGTCCAGGTGCATCGGGGAATGGTATCGATGTGCCACATGAGGCCCACGTCACCGGTCTGGACCGGCGGAACTCACGTAGCGTCGTCGCGTGAGCGCACAACGTCGAACGTTCCTGCTTAAGCCGTTCGTAGGGCGCACAGATGCGCACGCGCGGGTTATTCTGTGCGCATGAGTCCCGCACTGGAGACGGTGCTGGCCAAGGCCGGCCTGCAGGTGAGCCCCGACGAGTTCCTCGCCCTCGTGACCGACGCGGCGCGAAGGCTCGCTCCACCACACCCGGAACCGGCCACGTACTTCACCCCGGACCAGCAGGCAGCGCTCACCGACGTGGGCCTCGACCTGTCCCCGGCCGGCCCGACCGACGCCAAGCCCCGCACCCGCACGGTCGTGGCTCACGCCGTGCTGCGCGACTCGGCGCTGACCGTCGCCGAGGCCGCACGCCAACTCCAGGTGGACACCAGCCGCATCCGGCACCGCCTGGGCGTCGGCAGGCTCGTGGGCTGGAAGGACCGCGGCAGCTGGCGCCTGCCCGCGTGGCAGTTCGCGGGCACCGGCGTGCTGCCAGGCCTGGAAACCGTGCTGACGGAAATCCCGTCGGACCAACCGGCCCTGGTCGTAGCGGCGTTCATGACCACCCTCCAGGAGGACCTGCCAGTGGACGGCAAGCCCGCGACCCCGCGCGACTGGCTCCTCGCCGGAGGAGACCCGCGCCGAGTCGCCACCCTGGCCTCCGTGCTCGGCACCCCCGCCTGAGCGCTCCCGAACACCCGACAGGACCCGAATGTCACGGCTTCCGCAGCCGCCTGCCCCTGCCGTGCTGCAAGCACACCTGCGCCGCACCGAGGACGTGGTGGCGGTGCACCGGGCAACCCGCCTGGTGCGCGTGTTCACGGCAAAGGGCTCCCACCCCCAACGCTGGAACACGTTCCGCTACACAGGCCCACTCCCCCACGCCCGCTTCGACGCGCAACAACCCGCCGACGACGGCTCCCCGGTCCAGGACCACGAGAACGGCGTCCTGTACTTCGGCCTCTCCGTCCGCACGTCGATCGCCGAGGTCTTCCAGGCCACCTCGATCGTCGACCGCCGCACCCGCAGCCCGTTCCTCGTGGTCCTACGTCCTCGGCGGACGTTGAGGCTGCTGGATCTGGGCGGGCTGTGGCCTACGCGCGTCGGTGCGTCGCAGGAGATCTCCACGGGGCCGAAGCTGGTGACGCAGGCGTGGTCGCGGGCGATCCGGGCGGCCTATCCGGAGCTGGACGGGCTTTGGTACCGGTCTTCGATGGACTCCGGCGACCCGGCCATCTGCCTGTGGGACCCGCCGGGGGCTTCCGGGCTGCCCGCGGCGCCGGACGTGTTGCTGCCGCTGGACCATCCGGGCCTGGACCTGCCGCTGGCGCGGGTGTGCGAGGAGCTCAACTACACGCTGCTGGGTTGATACCTCAGCCGAGATCAGCCAGCTTCCTCCAGACATCGGCCAAATTGGCGCGCTGCAGGTGCTCGAGAATCACCAGCGCCTGCTCCCAAGCCGTGCGAGCGTCATCGCGTTCGTTCATCGCCAGGTGCACGTCGCCGATGCGTTCCAACGCCTCTGCTTGCCCAGGCCGGTTACCCAGGCGCTTGTGCAGCAAGAGGGCGTTCTCCGCGCTTTCCAACGACTGGTCGTACGAACCCTGTTTCAGCTTGATGAAGCTGAGGGTGTTGAGTGCTTCTGCCTCACCGGTCTTGTCACCTTCGGCAAGCCCGCGGTGCAACTTCAACGCTTCCAAGGTGAGCGGCAACGCCTCGTCCAGTTCGTTCATCGCCGCAAAACACCGCCCGGCCATGTTGAGGGCGTAGCCGCGCCAGGCGGCGCTGTTCTCTTCCGGATGCAGCTGGAGCGCCTTCACAGCGTGGACCAGCGCCTCCTCATGCATAAGACGCTCCGAGTACAGCCAAGACAACGCCTCCTGGCTGTGTGCCTGTTGCCTGCGGTCGTCAGCTTCCTCGGCGAGTTCCAGGGCGCGGATCAGCACCCTCTCCGCCTCGTCCCAGTCGCCCAACCTGCTCAACGCCCTGCCGAGCCCTCTGTAGACGCGTGCCTGCGCGACTGGATCCGCGAGCCGGTTCACTGATGGGACCACGGCTCGGTACACGGACTCATAGCCGCGCCAATGTCCTTGCGTGTCAAGGTAACTGCGCATCGTCAGTGCCAACTGCCACGCGTGCTGATCGAATCTTGCCGTGACGGCGTGACCGATCATTCCGGTGAGCACAGCGTGTTCAGCGGCGAACCACGCTCCCGCGTCAACCGGACCGTTGAAGCTCAGCGGGATCACCACAGAACCTAACGACGGCAGCTCAACTCCGATCCGTTGCGACACCAACGCGCGGTCTCCGGCCCATGCGGTGTGGAGGTAGAACCCGAGCATTCGAAGTTCCGCATCTTTGTCCGCGCCCACCAACTCGCGCGCGAACAACCTCAGCAAGTCGTGGAAGCGGAACCTCGCAGGCAGGTACTCGTCCATCAGAGATGCACTGACCAACTCCCTCAACAGCTTCTTGCACACCGCCACCGGCAACCCGGCCAGAGCAGCGGCGGCGTGCATGTCGATGTCTGGCCCGGGATGCAGCCCGAGCAGGCGGAAGAGCCTCGACGCCGGCTCTCGCAGCGCCCGCACCGACCACGAGAAGACCGCTCGCGCGCCACGGCCACCTTCATCCAGCTCCAATGCCTCAAGCCGGTCCGCGCGCAGTTCGGCGACCACTTCCGAGATCGGGAGATCGGGCTCCAACGCGATCCGTGCGGCGACGATCGTCAGCGCAAGTGGCAGACCCGCGCACAGATCGGCGGTCTCAGCCAGCACGGTGGGATCGACATCGCCGAGACGAGAGCGCAACAAGTCCACGGACTCGGCGTTGGACAGACGGTCGAGCCGCAGCGGCGTGGCGTTGTGCTCAGCCACGAGGCCGGACAGCCGGTTTCGGCTGGTGACGAGCACGAAGCAGGTTGAGCTGCCCGGCAGCAGCGGCCGCACTTGCTCCACGTTGTTCGCGTTGTCCAGCAGGATCAGGACGCGGCGCTGGGCGATCTTGCTGCGGAACAGGGCCGCTTGGGCATCCGGGCTGACGGGGATGGCATCACCTGCCACACCAAGCGCATCGAGGAACCCCCGCACAGCCTCGAAAGGTGACATGGGTTCACGGTCCGGCTCGAACCCGCGCATGTTCACGTAGAGCTGGCCGTCGGGGAACTGATCAGCAACACCATGCGCCCAATGCAGTGCCAACGCGGTCTTGCCGACCCCGGCCGTGCCGTTCAGCGCGGAAATGACAACGGTGCGCGAGCCTACGAGCGATTCCAGCTCAGCGAGTTCGTCCGCCCTCCCGCTGAAGTTGCCGATCGCGGCAGGCAACTGACGCGGCACGACGACGTCAGGCGGCAACACGACTGGCAAACTTCCACTGGTGCTGGCCTGCACCACCGCGCGGAACTCGTTGTTCTCCACCGGAACACCCTCGTGCCGCGCGCGGTCGCACACCAGCGGCCGAACGGGTCCAGCCCGCCGGGCAGCGGCGGTGTCGCACACCTTGCTGGGCTGACCTGGGCATTGCAGGAGTCCTGCAAGGATTCCGCACGACCCGCCTCCCACGATCACTCCCAACCGCGGCGACCTGTCGCGGCCACGAGGAGAGGGAATCCCAGGATGTTCACCAGGGAGCAGGGGGCTCGGGCGGTGCGCAGGGTGGCCGGACTGGCCGTGGCCACGGCGTTCGCGGCGAGTGCGCTGATCACGGGCGTCGCGGTCGCTCAGGCGGCGCCGGCGTCCACCAGTGACATCGAGGGCCTGTTCAACCTCGCTGGCTGGGGCTGGAACAACCGTGCGGGCTCGTTGACGACCGCCCACCAGTGCGACGTCAGGCTCTTCGACGCGGCCGACTGCCCCAACAGCGGCCTCAAGTCCACGTGGATCGACCGGAGCGAGGACCTGCGGCTCGGCGGCGTGAACTGGCAGAACAAGGCCACCTGCGTCCAGATCAGCTGACGGGGAGGCTGCTCCGGCGATCCCCGCCGGAGCAGCCTGCCCGCGTCACGCCTTGAGGTAGCGGCCCCACCACTCCAGCACCGCGTCGAAGCGCTGCCTGCGGTGCCGCGGCTGGCCCGACCTGGTCAGTTCGTGGCCCTCGCCCGGGAAGATCAGCATCTCCGCCTCGACCCCGCGCCGCTTCAGCGCCACGAACATGCGCTGCGCCTGTTCGAGCGGGCAGCGCCAGTCCTGTTCGGAGTGGACGACGGCGAACGGCAGGTTGATCTTCTCGACGTAGGTCAGCGGTGACATCACGCGCTGAGCCTCGGGGTCGGTGCCGCAGTAGGCGTCGGTGAAGAAGTAGCCGATGTCGGACGAGCCGGAGAACGAGTCCCAGGCGTTCACGGCGCGCTCGCTCCAGGCGGCCTTGAAGCGCTCGCCGTGGTGCGCGGACAGCCAGGACGTCATGAAGCCGCCGTAGGAGCCGCCCATCACGCCGACGCGCTCGGCGTCGAGATCTTCACGAGCGAGTGCGACGTCCAAAAGGGACAGCACGTCGTCCACGTCCACGGTGCCGAACTTGCCGATCACCGCCTGGCCGTGGGCCTGGCCGTAGCCCGCCGAGCCGCGCGGGTTCGGCAGCACGACGGCGTAGCCGGCGGTGGCGTAGACCTGGGCCTCGTCGAAGAAACCCCAGCTGTGGTACATGAACGGGCCGCCGTGCACGGCCATCACGACCGGGTGCGGGCCGTCGCCTTCGGGCAGCACGAGCCAGCCGTGCACCGGGTAGCCGTCGGAGGCCGCGCCGGAAAGCTCCACGACCTGACGCGCAGGCACCGACGAGAACGCCGTGCGCACACCGGTCTCAACGAAGAGAACCTGACCAGGACTGTCCGGAGTGGACACCACAGCGACCACAGTGGACCCGTCCGAGGCGAACGAGCGAACCGCGGCCGACGAACCGGCGAGCACCTCGCCAGGACCGCCGTCGAACGGAATCCGCTGCAGCTCCAACGCCCCGCGATTGCGCACGACGAGCAGAACACCCGAAGCGTCGGCCACGGGCTGACCCGAAAGCCGTTCCACGTCAACGGTTTCGACATCGGTGAGCCGAACCGCGCCGGAGCCGTCCAGAGACGCCTTCCACAGACCGTGGTTGCGCGCCACCGCGTCGATCCCGGTGAACTCCGTGCCCAGCCAGAAGAGCGAACCCTGAGCCACGAACGGCATCGAGACCTCGCCGGCACCGCGCACGAGCAGCGACACGTCGCCACCGCCGGCAGGCACGCTGTACAGGTCGGAGTGCAGGGTCTCGACCGCGCCGAGGTCGCGCGGCGCCACGAACACCAGCGTCGAGTCGTCGATCCAGGCCGGGTCGGAGACGTCGAACGAACCGTCGGTCACCTCGGTGACCGCACCGTCCAGGTCGACGACGTGCACGCGCGGACGGCGATCGGCGAGGAAGCCGACGTCGTCGACGCGGTAGTCCAGGCGCGTGATGCGGCGCGGCGCCTCGGACTCGGGGCCGTCGTCGGTCGTGCCGTAGCGGCCGGTTTCGGGCACGCGGGCCACGAAAGCCAGGCGGGACGAGTCCGGCGACCACACCGGGGCTCCGGCGCCCAGCGGTAGATCGGTCAGCCGGCGAGGCTCGCCGCCGTCCACCGGAACGACGTAGAGCTGCGGTTTGGACTTACCGGAAACACGCAGGAACGCCACCGAACGACCGTCCGGAGAAATGCGCTGCGCATTGTCTCGATCACCGTGTGTCCACGGCGTTGTCGTGCCATCGGGGAACACCCGGTGCAGACCGCCCCGGTAGCTGTTCTTGTCGAGATCGGGCGTCGTGATGCTGACCAGCACCAGGTCTCCGGACACGGCGACGGTGCCGGGCGTGGTAAGCAGCTGCAGGTCTTCGGGGCGCACGACCTGGACGCTAACAGAACTTGTTAGCAACGCTCATAACTGTTTGTTGACGGATCACAGAAATTGACTCGGCCCTTAGATTTCCGCGTATGACGCGCATCGTGTTCTCTGGGGGCAGGGTCTTCACCGGCCGGACGGCGGAGCCCGGCGACGTGGTGGTCGAGGGCGACCGCATCGTCGACGTGGGCACCGGACTCGACGGCGACACCGTGGTCGACGCGACCGGCCACACCGTCCTGCCGGGGCTGTTCGACTGCCACGTGCATTTCATGTTCAGCGGCGCCGACCTGGTGCGGTCGCTGAACACGCCGTTCTCGCTGCCGTTCTACGAGGCGATCGGGAACATGAAGGCGACGCTCGAGTGCGGCATCACCACCGTCCGCGACGCGCTCGGCGCCGACCTCGGTGTCGCGGAAGCCGTGCGGCGCGGGCTGATCCAGGGACCGCGCATGCAGATCGCGGTCAACATGGTGTCGCAGACCGGCGGCCACAACGACGACTGGATGCAGTGCGGCGCGCACATCTCACCGCCGCTGCACCCCGGCCTGCCCGACACCGTGGCCGACGGTCCCGAGGAGCTGCGCAAGGTCATCCGCACGCTCGTCCGGCACGGCGCCGACATCATCAAGATCGCTTCCAGCGGCGGTGTGATGTCACCGCGCAGCAACCCTCGCCACGCGCACTTCCGCGACGAGGAGATCGCGATGATCGTGCAGGAGGCGAACGCCGCGGGCATCGCCGTGATGTCTCACGCGATGAGCGGCGACGGCATCCTCACGGCCGTGCGCAACGGCGTGCGGTCCATCGAGCACGGCGTGTTCCTCACCGACGAGGGCGTCGAGGAGATGATCAAGAACGGCACCTGGCTCGTGCCGACGCTGATGGCGCCGCGCATGGTGCTCGACCAGGCCGCGGCCGGCATGGCGATCTCCGACGTCATCCTCGACAAGGCCCATGCCGTTGTCTCGCAACACTTCCAGGCGTTCCAGAAGGCGCACCAGGCCGGTGTGAAGATCGCGATGGGCACGGACTCCGGCGTAGGCCCGCACGGCGACAACCTGAACGAGCTGACGCTGATGGTCGAGTACGGCATGTCGCCCGCCGAGGCCATCTACGCGACCACCACGTCCGCCGCCGAGTTGATGCGCCTCGGAAACGAACTCGGCGAGCTCGCCCCTGGCAAGCTCGCCGATCTCGTTCTCGTGGAGGGTGACGCCGAGCAGCACGTGAAGGCCGGAACGCTGAAGCAGGCCATCCGCGCCGTCTACCAGAACGGCGTCAGCGTCTTGTAGTTAGTGGTTGGCGCCCACGTGCTTCGCGGCCTCCGGGTCGCGCTTCACCTTGAGGAGGCTGGCGATCGTCGTGATCGCCAGCACGCCGATGATCACCGACAGCGAGACCTCGATGCCGATCGTCGGCACGTGGAACGGCTCGCCGCCGTTGAGGAACGGCAGGTTGTTGGTGTGCAACGCCTCGAGGATCAGCTTCACGCCGATGAAGCCGAGGATCACCGACAGGCCGATCGAGAGGTAGACCAGCTTCGCGAGCAGGCCACCGAGCAGGAAGTACAGCTGGCGCAGACCCATCAGCGCGAACGCGTTGGCCGTGAACACCAGGAACGGCTCCTTGGTGAGGCCGAAGATCGCGGGGATCGAGTCGAGCGCGAAGAGCAGGTCGGTGGAGCCGATCGCGACCATCACGATGAACATCGGGGTCACGTAGCGCTTGCCGTCGATCTTGATGAACGACTTGGCGTCGTGGAAGTCGTTGGTCACCGGGAAAACCTTGCGCACCATGCGCAGCATCAGGTTCTCCTTGTACTCCTCTTCCTCGTCGTGGTTCTCCCGCGCCAGCTGCCAGCCGGTGTAGATGAGGAACGCGCCGAAGATGAAGAAGACCCAGCTGAACTGGCTGATGAGCGCCGCGCCGGCCGCGATGAAGATGCCACGCATGACGAGCGCGAGCAGGATGCCGATCAGCAGCACCTTGTGCTGGTGGATCGAGGGCACCTTGAACGTCGTCATGATGATCAAGAAGATGAACAGGTTGTCGACGCTCAGCGAGTACTCGGTGATGTACCCGGCGAAGAACTCGGTGGCGTACTGCCCACCGGAGAAGTACCAGATCCCGAGGCCGAAGAGGGCGGCCATCGCCACGTAGAAGATCACCCAGCGGGCGGCTTCACCGATCGTCACCTCATGGGGCTTTCGATCGACGATGACGAGGTCCACGGCCAGTAGAACGAGCAGACCACCGATCGTCGCGATCCACATCCATGCGGGGACGTTCACAATCCAACCTCCGGGATTCTTAGCGCACGCCAAATAAACCCGGAGGTCTCCTCCGCCGCCGAGATCACTCTCGAACGACCAACGGCACCGGGAGCTCCACGCCGAGCTCCGTATTGACGACACCGCTGCTTAGGGAGTACTCCCCTCCATGCTGCGTCAATATTGTGCTCCACGAGGAGCGGTTAGCGCCACACAGGGTGAGCAGACCCACGCAACCAGGTGCAACGGGAATACGCTGCGTGTCGTTCGGGCCGGAACCGCCGCTACCTGAAGCCCGGCTGAAGATCCACTCATGCTGAGAGCGGCGCCGGATCCCGACAGGTCGTTCTCAGCAAAACTCGCATATCGTCATGGCTGTGCCCCGCCTCTCCCGCATTCGCGGCAGGTGGTCAATCCCCGCAGCGGTCGTCGTGCTCGCCCTTGTCGCAGGTGGCGTGTACTTCACCCGGTCCTCGGATGACCCCGCGCCCGTGACGTTCAGAGAAGCGATCATCGACGCACCCGAGGGGCCGGACAGCGCCCAGACGGTGAACATCGAGACGCGTCTCTACCTCCCCCAGCAGACTCCCGCGCCCGCGATCATGCTCGCGCACGGTTTCGGCGGCAGTCTGCGCAGCGTGCACACCCAGGCCGAGGAGTTCGCGCGGCGTGGTTTCGTCGTGCTGACCTGGTCCGCGCGCGGCTTCGGCCGCAGCACCGGGCAGATCGCGCTGAACTCCCTCGACCGCGAGGTCCGCGACGCCCAGAAGCTCGTCGACTTCCTCGGCACACGTGACGAGGTGCAGAAGGACGGCGGCGGCGACCCGCGCGTGGGTGTGACAGGCGCGTCGTACGGCGGTGCGTTGTCACTGCTGCTCGCGGGCGTCGACAAGCGCATCGACACACTCGTGCCGGTCATCACGTACAACGACCTCGCGCAGTCGCTGCTGCCGAACTCGGCGCTGGCGACCCCGCGTGCGGACGCCACCCCGTCCGCCACCGCGTTCGGCGAGGACGGCGTCTTCAAGCGTTCGTGGGCGGGCATCTTCTTCTCCGCGGGCATGACGTCCATCGACCTCTCCTCGCCCACGGGTGACGCGCCCGAGACTGGCCAGCGGGAGTCGTCGAACCAGCAGGGCAGCGCGCCCGCGCCGGGCAACTCGGGCGCGCAGGGCCTCCAGCCGCCCACACCGTCGCTGGGCGCGTGCGGCCGCTTCACGCCCGAGGTCTGCACCGCCTACACCGAGGTCGCCACGACGGGCAGCGCTTCGCAGCAGACGCTCGAACTGCTGCGCAAGTCGTCACCGGTCGCCGTGACCGACCAGATCAAGCAGCCGACGATGCTGGTGCAGGGCGAGCAGGACACCCTGTTCGGCCTCGACCAGTCCGACGCCACCGCGCGCCAGATCGCCGCGGCCGGCGGCAAGGTGAAGATGGTCTGGTACGCGGGCGGCCACGACGGCGGCAACCCCGGCACCGCGCTGCGCGGCGAGATCGCCGACTGGATGGACTTCCACCTGGGCGGCAAGGGAACCGATCCCGGTACGGGCTTCGAGTACACGGTGCAGGGCGCGTTCCGCTCGTCCGGCCAGCCGTCGCTGCGCACGGTCATGGCGCCGTCGTACCCCGGTCTCGCTCAGGGCTCCTCGACCGAGCGCAAGACGCTGAAGCTCAGCGGACGCGAGCAGGTCGTGGTGAACCCGGCGGGCGGCAACCCGGCGTCGATCAGCAACCTGCCAGGTCTGGGTTCGGCGCTGTCGCGGTCGTCGGCGATCTCGTCGCGGCTGTCGCTCGACATGCCGGGCCAGGCCGCGGTGTTCACCTCGGACGCCCTGGACTCGCAGGTGCTGCTGACCGGGTCGTCGACGGTGAAGCTGCGCGTCGCGCGTGGTGACCAGACCTCCGGCGAGGCGATCCTGTTCGCGAAGCTCTACGACGTCTCCGCGGACGGCACCCGCACGCTGCCCGGCTCGATCGTCGCGCCGTTGCGCGTGGCGCTGCCGCCGGACGGTTCCGCCGCCGAGGTGACCGTGACACTGCCCGGCACCGTCCGTCCGGTCGAGAGCGAGCACAAGCTGGCTCTCGTGGTGTCGACGACGGACCAGGCGTTCGCGAACGCCGAGCAGCCCGCCGCGTACCGGATCTCACTGGCCTCCGACGAACTGTCGGTGCCCGTGGTGCCCGGTCGCAACGTCACCGAGGGCTTCCCAACGGGAGCCCTGTGGGGAATCGTGATCGCGCTGCTGGTGCTGATCGGCGCCGGCATCATCGCGATGTTCCGCCGCCGCATGGCGCAGGACTCGGACCCCGACCTCGCCGACGTGCCGCTGGTCATCTCGAACCTCACGAAGGCCTACCCCGGCGGCGTGACGGCGGTGAAGGACCTGTCGTTCCGCGTGGAGCACGGCATGGTCCTCGGTCTGCTCGGCCCCAACGGCGCCGGCAAGACCACGACGCTGCGCATGGTGATGGGCCTGATCCACCCGTCCGAGGGCCACATCCGGGTCTTCGGTCACAAAGTCACGCCGGGCGCTCCGGTGCTCTCGCGCATCGGTTCGTTCGTCGAGGGCTCCGGCTTCCTGCCGCACCTCTCCGGCGCCGCGAACCTGCGCCTGTACTGGGCGGCGACGGGCCGGCCGGTGGAGGAGGCGCACGTCGAGGAGGCGCTGGAGATCGCGGGCCTCGGCAAGGCGGTGCACCGCCGCGTGCGCACGTACAGCCAGGGCATGCGCCAGCGGCTGGCGATCGCCCAGGCGATGCTCGGCCTCCCGGACCTGCTGATCCTGGACGAGCCGGCCAACGGCCTCGACCCGCCCCAGATCCACCAGATGCGCGAGGTCCTGCGCCGCTACGCCGCGGCGGGCCGCACGGTCGTCGTCTCGTCGCACCTGCTGGCCGAGGTGGAGCAGACCTGTTCGCACGTGGTCGTGATGCACAAGGGCCAGCTCGTCGCAGCCGGCGAGGTGGCAGACATCGCGGCAGGAGGCGGCGAGGCGACGTTCCGCGTCGACTCCCCCTCGAAGGCAGCAGATGTGCTGCGGGGCCTCGAAGGCGTGCACGACGTGCACGAGGACGAGGACGCCGTGCACGCGTCGATGAACGGCGTCCCGCGTTCCGTCGCTCTGACCGCTCTCGTGGCGGCCGGTGTGGCAGTGGACCAGGCGGGCCCGCGACGCAGGCTGGAAGACGCGTTCTTGGAGCTGGTCGGTGAATGACTTCCTGATGGCAGCGGCGTCCGCCACGGCGGACGCCCCGAACCCCACCGCGGTCGAGGTGCTGGCCGAGGCCGGCCTCGACGTGACGGACGAGATCGCGGCGACGCCCGCGTTCGCGCCTGTGCGGACCGCGAACCCGAACCGCACGAAGGCACCGACCCGCCACGAGGTGGACCGATGAACGAGAACGGCGTCCACACCGACCCCGGCGCGCTCAACGACCTCACCGACGCAGCCGCCCAGCAGCACACCGAGGTGGCACCGGACGGCTCGTCGGTCGGCTACAAGGCGCGCCGCACGCTCCGCATCCACGTTGAACTGCAACGGCAGATCCGCCGCCGCCGGACCCAGCTCGTGCTGGGCTTCCTGGTGCTGCTGCCGTTCATCCTCGCGCTGAGCTTCGAGATCGGGCAGTCCGACCCGAACCGCCGCTCCGGCGGCTTCGTGGACCTGGCCACCGCCAGCGGCATCAACTTCGTGGTGCTCACGCTGTTCGTGAGCAGCAGCTTCCTGCTGCCGATGATCGTGGCGCTGTTCTTCGGCGACACGATCGCGTCCGAAGCGTCGTGGTCGAGCCTCAAGTACCTGCTCGCCGCACCGATCCCGCGCCACCGCCTGCTGCGTCAGAAAGCCATCAGCAGCGGCATCCTCAGCGTCTTCGCCCTAGCCCTGCTCCCCGCGGTGGCCCTGGGCGTCGGCGTCGCCTGGTACGGCGCGGGCGAGGTGGTGAGCCCGACCGGCGAGGCGGCCCCGTTCGGCGACGGCGTGCTCGGCATGGCCCTCGCGGTCGTCTACATCGCGATCAACCTGTTCTGGGTAGCGGGCCTGGCACTGTTCCTGTCCGTGTCCACCGACGCACCGCTCGGCGCGGTCGGCGGCACGGTCCTCGTCTCGATCCTGTCGCAGATCCTCGACCAGATCGAGCCGCTCGGGGACCTGCGCAACTACCTGCCGACGCACTACGCGATGGCGTGGGCCGACCTGCTCTCGACCGACATCGACTGGTCGGAGATGACCCGCGGCACCTTCTCCGCGCTCGTCTACGGCGGCATCTTCACGCTGCTCGCCGCACGCCAGTTCAAGACGAAGGACATCACCAGCTAGGTCACTGCACGCAGAACTCGTTTCCCTCAGGGTCGAGCATCACGATCCAATGCCCCTTGTTGTCCTTGAACTCGCGAACCTTCGTGGCCCCAAGGGAAACAAGCCGGTCAACCGCCTCCACTCCGGCGTTCACGTCGAGGTGGAGGCGGTTTTTCGCCGTCTTGCCCTCCGGCACGCGCTGGAAGAAGAACCGAGGCCCCTTGCCCTCGGGATCGATGATCGCCGAGTAGTCGTTCCACGTCTCCGGCGGAAACCCGTTCGCCTCGGCGAAGGCCTCCCACGAGTCAAACCCGGGAGGCGGCGGCTGCACCACGTAACCGAGCGCCTCCGCCCAGAAACCGGCCAGCTTGCCGGGGTCCGCCGCGTCCATCGTCACCTGGATTCCGATTGCCATGAACCAACCGTAGAACCCAATGCGGACAACCACTGTCCGGAGTAGCCTGCCGTCTCATGTCACGTCCTGTGCACTTCGAGATCCACGCCGCAGATCCCGAGCGAGCGCGGAACTTCTACTCCTCCGTCTTCGGCTGGAAGATCGAACAGTGGGGCGACATCCCCTACTGGACCATCGCCACCGGCGACGACGACCAACCAGGCGTCAACGGCGGCCTGCTCCCCCGCCGAGGCCCGGACCCGGCCCCGGACGCACCCGTGCACGGCTACGTCATGACGATCAGCGTGATCGACATCGACGCCACCATCGCGGCCATCGAAGTCAACGGCGGCACCGTGGCCCTGCCGAAGGACAAGATGCCCGGCGTGGGCCTGCTCGCCTACTACAAGGACACCGAAGGCAACATCTTCGGCATCCTGCAACCCGACGAACGCGGCTAGGGCCGCTTCCGCTTCGGCAACCGCGCGACGACGGCCTCGTAGGAGCCGTCGACCAGCTCCAACAGGTCGTCGTCGGGCACCGATCCCTTGAGCGCAACGGTGTTCCAGCCGTACCGCCCCACATACCCGCTCACCGTGACATCGTCCGGAAAGCGCTCTCGCCACGGCGCGGCAGCCTCGGCATCAACACCACACTTGAGCCCAACGGTGTGCATGTCCAACCCGATGAACGCAAAAGCCTTGCCGCCCACCTTGCACACCAACTCGGCCTCGCCCCACGGATACGTCTCTTCCGCGCCAGGCTTCCCTGCGCAGTAGGCGATCAGCTCATCCAGTGTCACAACAGGATTATCGCGCGCCGAAGACCGCAACGAAACGCGAGAGCAACCGCGCGAACGCCACCCGCTCCTCCTCGCTCCAGTCCGCCATGGCGGTAGCACAAGCAGCCTGCCGAGCCCGATGCAACTCAGCCGACGTAGCCCGCCCCCGAGGCGTCCGCACGAGCAACACCCGCCGCCCATCCGCCTTGTCCGCAACCCGCGACACCAGCCCAGAATCAACAGCGCTGGTGACAAGTTTGCTGGCACGCGGCTGATCCACGTGCAAGGCCAAAGCCACACTGGACACAGTCGCCTGCGTCCCTGTCCGCTCCGCCGCCTCAACAACATCGAGCACGTCAAACGCCGGTACGGCCAACTCAGCGAGCGCTCGACGTGACTGACTGCGCCGCATAGCTATCAGAGCCTGCTCCACCGCGGCGAGGTGGGAGTCCACGTTCACCGTGAGATCATTGCCGCATTGCGCCGTGACGAAAGCTGTCAGCCGACATCTCACCCCAGAGGGCGATTTCTAAGTTTCGAAACGCCCCCAACACCCGGCATCCACAGTGGACAGCAAAGCCACGCGAGCCCGCGATGCCGCAGGCGAGCGCCCAAGCGAAGGCGAAGCCGAGCAGTCAAGCCAAGCCTCAAGCCACGGGTAGTGGGTGGTGGGCTCCCCCGTCTAGCGCTCCTCAGCACTTGCCGCGCGCGGGGAGGGGTGTCAACTCGACACGCTTTTCGTCGAGTTGACACC
>NZ_JBSGXZ010000046.1:0-74842 GCF_053610285.1 Lentzea sp. NPDC054927 | reverse complement strand
CATTAATACTCCATCTTCCTTTTTATGTTTTTTCTTTGGTTGGGTTGTTTGTTTTCTATTTCATCTATCCGCGCGTGCCCCCCTCCTCCCCCCCCCACCCCCCCCCCCGCCATCAGGTACGACGGAGATTCAGAACCGGCACTTCACTGGTGGTCGTGAGCGCTCGCATCTTCAGGGCTTCGCTCTTGGGCCAGTTCGGCGACCACGAGCGCTGCGAGCTTCTGCAATTTGCGGGCGTGCCGGTTGCGAATTTCACGCACGCCGCGTGCGAGCCCAAACCCCAGCGCTGAGGCCACGCTCACCGAGGCGCCGATCCAGCCCGGGCTGACGCCCATGACCGTCGTGGAGCTGGTGGCTTGCACAATGATTCCGCACGGCAGCGCTGAAACACACGCCAAGCCGATCACGCGGTGAGGTTTGTCCACCACTCGGTAAAGCAGCCCGACAACCGTGGTCGGGTCCTGTGAATCGCCGTCATCGTGCTTACCCGTGCCCATTGCATCCATCCGACTCGAGCCTCCGGGCCACTGCTGCATCCCGCGTAGGCGTTCACTCCGTTTAGGTCGTGGGTCAGCCCCAGGAATGAACTGAAGGCCTGTGGTTCACCTCACATCACCCGGAACGGTGATCAGCAACAGCCGGACGGAGCCCAGGCCGTTCGGATTCGGCTGGAGTACCTTCGCCCGCATGCCGGATGATCTTCCGTCCCGACCGCCGACCGACGCCTTCGTCCTGGACCGGACCAAGGTCGTGGTCGCGGTGGCCGCGGGTCTCGTCAGCGGTCTGGCCGTCACGCTGAGCGGCCACGCCGAGTTCGGCCCGCTGGTCGGCTGGGACGTCGCCACGCTGGTCTACCTCGTGCGGGCGTGGCTGGTGATCTGGCCGATGGACGCCGAGGAGACCGCGCAGCACGCAGTTCGCAACGACCCGACGCGCCGGGTGGCCGAGGTCGTGCTGATCGTGGCCGCGCTGGCGAGTCTGGTGTCGGTGGGTTTCGTGCTGGCTCGTGCCGCGCACACCAGTGGCTCGTCCGAACTGCTGCGGGTCGGGCTCGGTGTGTTGTCGGTCGTGTTGTCGTGGATGGTGGTGCACACGATTTTCACGCTTCGGTACGCACGGCTTTACTACGCGGGGTCGGACGGTGGCGTGGACTTCAACCAGGAGGAGCCGCCGGACTACGGCGACTTCGCGTACGTCGCGTTCAGCATCGGGGTGACGTTCCAGGTGTCGGACACCAGCCTGTCCGGGCGGGAGATGCGGCGGACGGCGTTGAAGCACGCCCTGTTGTCCTACCTCTTCGGCACCGGTGTGCTGGCCACGACGATCAACCTGGTCGCGAGCATCAGCAGCCAGTGAGTCGGTGGCTCAGAACTGGTCGGACCGGCGTGCCTCGGTGCGGCGCAGGACGCGGTCGAGCAGTTCGGCGTCCTCGCGGCCTTCCTCGTCGGAGGACGTGAGGGCGAGCAGGAAGATGATGAGCACGCTGAAGCCGGCCCCGCCGATGATCAACGACGTGATCAGGTCCTGCGAGTTGCTGATGACGACCGCGGCGGTGTGGTCGTGCGCCATGCTCATGGCGGACATGCCGGTGTAGTGCATGCCGGTGACGGCCAGTCCCATCACGAGGGACGCGCCGAGGACGGCGACGGGTCCGCTGACCTTCCTCGTGAACCACAGCGCGACGGTCGCGGCGACGACGGCGATCACGATGGACAGCGTCACGATGAGGGGGTCGTAGCTGACCTCGGCGCTCATCACGATCGCGGACATGCCGGTGTAGTGCATCGCGGCGACGCCGAGGCCGGTGACCAGCCCGCCCGCGATGAGCGGCCAGACGCGGGTGTCTCCGTTGATTCCGTACCGGCGGACCACGAACAGTCCTATGCCGACGACCACGATGGCGACGACCATGCTCAGCAACGTGATGGGGATGTCGTAGGAGACGGTCGCGCCCATCCAGGTGCCGAGCATCGCGGTGAAGTGCATGCCCCAGATGCCGAGCCCGCCGATCGACACCGCGGCGACCGACAGCCACCAATTGCGGGTCGTCCTGTTCGCGTGCCGTGCGCGCTCGGCGGACAGGAGACCGAGAGCGGACCCGATGCACGCCACTACATAGGCTGTGAGCGGCGTGAATGTCCCCATGTCCATGCGCGAGATGAAAACATTTCAAATCTATGGGTTGCAAGGCCCGTGTGGACACTGACCTGCGGCAAGATCGAGCCGCGCGGGTTCGATCAGCGGTGATAGGGCTGTCGCATATCTCAGACACTCATACGGAGAGCAACCTGTCCGGCTGGGCCAGCATCCGTTGTGCGCGCGGGAAGTCCCGCAGTTGCGCGGCGAGCAGGTCCAGCGCCGGCTCCAGCACCTGAGCGGGCACGCCGCGCGCGTTGAGGACTTCGCCGGTCCACGACAGGAACGTCCGGAACAGTGCGTCATCGTCGACATACAGAGCGGTAGCAAGGAAATCCACGATGTGCGCGAGGTCTTCGGCCGTGTGTTGCCGTTGTTCGTCGCTGTAGGACCGCATGGCGGGCAGCCGTTCCTCGAGCCCGCGGTACACCGACCGCACCAGTTCGCCCGAGCTGCGCTTCACCAGTGTGTACTCCTGGTCGGCGAGGTGCGGCAGGTCGTCGATCGGCTGATGTGGAGCGTTCGGCACCGGAATCGTTTGGGACAGCAGCATGTCCGCGGCGGACCGGGCGTCGGCGGCCCACGCGTTCGCGCCGAACCGCCGCGCGTGCCCGCCGTCCGCACCGAACGCCGCGCCGCCCACCATCACCGGCACGCCAGTCGCCTGGCACGCCGTCATCGTGGCGTGTGCGGCCGGCAGCCGGGTGGCGATGGAACTGGACAGCGCCACGACGTCCGGATTGGTCCGGTGCAGGTACGTGATGAGGTGCGGTGCCGGCACCTGCGCGCCCAGGTAGTCGACGGCGAAACCGCGCAACGACAACACTTCCGCCAGCAACCGTGCGGGCAACGCGTGCCACTCGCCGTCCACACAGGCCACTGTCACGCGCCCGTGCACGGGTGCGCGGCGGGGCCTGGTGATCGACAACGCGGCGACCGCGCGCTCGTTGATCGCGGTGATCGCGTGTTCCTGCGCCACGCTGATCCGGTTCGCGGCCCACTCCCGGCCGACCCGCTGTTGCACCGCGCCGACCACGTCGAGCAACACGGTCTCGTGACCGAGGTCGCCGGCGGCCGCGAGCACCACGTCGGTCGCGCGCTGCTCGTCCCGGTCGAGCACGGCCTCCCACAGGGCGTCGACAGCCTTCACGCGGACCTCCTGCGCGGGGCGGTGATCGCGAGCACCGCCATGTCGTCGTGGACGCCGGCGCCGACCCACTGCGCCGCCAGCATGTGCACGTGCTCGACCAGAGCCTCGGCCGGCATGCCGCCGCAGGCCGTCAGCGCGCGGCGCAGGCGGTCCTCGCCGAACTCCTCGTCGCCCAGCGGGCCACCGCAGGCCTCGGTGATGCCGTCGGTGTAGAGCAGGCACGAGTCGCCGGGCGCCAGCACGACCTCGTCGGTCGTCGTCGTGATCTCCGGCAGGATGCCGACGAGCGTGCCGCGGGTGTGCGCCACCTCGACCGTTCCGCCGGCCCGCACGATCAGCGGCGGCAGGTGCCCGCCGCCGGTCAGCGTCACGCGCAGGCCCCCGTCGACGGGACGGACGGTGCCGACGACGGTGGTGATGAAGCGGGACTGGTCCGAGCTGAGCAGCGCCTGGTTGAGGGCCTGCAGCATCTGGTCGTGGTCGGTCACCACCTGCAGCAGCGCGTGCAGCGCGGTGCGGACCTTGCCGGTCTGCGCGGCCGCGTCGAGTCCCTTGCCGCAGACGTCGCCGAGCACGACGAACAGTTCGTCGCCGGGAAGTTCGTGCACGTCGTAGAAGTCGCCGCCGACGCGTTCGGTGTCGGCGGCCGCGCGGTAGCGACCGGCCAGCTCGACGCGGTCGTAACGGCGCAGCGTCGGCGGCAGCAGGTCCCTGGTCAACCGTTCCGTGATCACGGCCTGCTGGGTGAACAGGTGCGCGGCCGACATCGCGACGCCCGCACGGGAGGCGAACAGCCGCGCGAACGACTCTTCGTCCTCGCTGAACGCCTTGTCCCGCCGCACGAGGATCAACGCACCGGCCGGCACACCATGACCGGGCAACGGTGTCACGACGATCGACACACCGTCCTTGGCGAGCCACTCCGGCGCCACCGCCGGGTCGATCCACCGCGACGGCACGGGCGGGAAGCCGCGCAACGCCTCGCTGAGGCCCACGACCTCCTCGACGTTGATGTGCTGCAACTCGTACGTCGCTGCTTCACCTCGGACGCACCGCGTGACGGGATGGCCGTGGTTCGACTGCGGCGCGATCACCAGCGCCTCGTCCGCGAGGTGCGTGGCGGCCAGTTCGGCCACGACGGTCATGCATCGCTCGGGGTTGAGCGACGTCATCAGGGCGTTGGACATCCGCGTGAGCAACGCGGCCCGCTCCCGTTCCAGTCGCAGGTCCGTCTCGTCGAGCAGCCACCAGGTGACCGAGCCGTCCTCGTTGTCGACCCGGTGCGCGGCATAGCTGCGCTCGGCGATGCCCACGGACTCGCCGTGCCGCCATCGCGGCAGGGGGACGACCTGCTGCGGAAAAATGGATTTGGCTGCGTCGTTCATGCCGTGCACAGCACCGGCGGCGTCGACGACGAGTGCGGGGCACGGCGACCGCAACCAGCTGGAAACCGCGACCACGAACAGATGTTCTCATTCGTTAGCGATCAAGAACAACGTTTGAAGCCCTCGTGTCGTGGGTAGCGCGGTCCACGAGAAGATGTCGTCCTCGCAGCTCACAGGGCCACTTGGCCGGTAATGCCGGAAACCGCGTTCCCGCCGACCCAGATCCGGCCGTCCTCGCTCTGGGAGAGGTGGATTCGCCCCCGGCGGCCCAGCCTGGTGCCCTGGGCGGCGACGTACTGCCGCTGGGCGATGCCGGCGGGGATGAGCCACTGTGCGATCGCTGCGTTGAGGCTGCCCGTCACCGGGTCCTCCTCGAACCGGTTGCCCTCGTTGATGAACGCCCGCACTTCGAACGCGGCCTCCCCGCCGTCGCGATGCGGCCCGACCACACCGATTCCCCTGAACTCGCCGAACCGGGCGTAGTCGGGTTCCACCGCGAGCACCGCCTCGGCGGAGTGCAGCAGCACCGCGACCCAGCCCGGCCCGTTGTCTGCCCACTGGGCGCCGGCGATCTCCTCCGGCGTGATCGCCAGCGCCGTGGCCAGGGCGGCGTGCTCGACCGGGCCGCTGCGCACGAGCGGTGGCGCGGCGAACGCCAGCCGTGAGCCGTCGCGCCGCACTTCCACCAGCCCCGCACCGCATTCCTGCACCAGCAGCCCGGGGTCGCGCGGGGTGTGCCCCGCGGCGAGCCACGCGTGGGCCGAGCCGAGCGTCGGGTGGCCCGCGAACGGCAGCTCGCGGCTGATCGTGAAGATCCTGACCCGGTAGTCGGCGGCGGGGTTCCCAGGCGGGAGCAGGAACGTGGTCTCGGCCAGGTTCGTCCAGTTCGCGAACGCCGCCATCTCCTCGGTGGTGAGGCCTTCAGCGTCGTGCACGACCGCGAGCGCGTTGCCCTTCGTCAACTCGTCGGTGAACACGTCGACCTGGCTGAACGTCCGCATGCAGCCAAGTTAGTCGAAGTCGGGCAGCGTCAACGCGGAGTGCTCGGGCCGCCCGGCCTCGGCGGGCATCGTGGTGCGTTCGCGCAGGGCGGCGTTGCGAGCAGCCAGTGCCTCGGCGGTGCCGGGGAACAGTTCGGCGTTGCCCACGTCGACCAGGCCCTGGTTCGCCTCGACGAACGGCCGGGCGTCGCGTTCGTACGCCTCGAACGCCGCCGTGTGCTCCGTTGCCGCGGCCAGGTGGCCCGCCAGCAGGTAGGCGCCGACCAGCGCGAGGCTCGACCCCTGCCCGGTGAGGAACGACGGGGCGTACGCGGCGTCCCCGACCAGCGCGACGCGTCCGGCCGACCAGCGCGGCATGCGGATCTGGCTGACCGTGTCGAAGAACAGGTCGTCGGCCGCCTGCATCGCCTTGACCATCCCCGGCACCTCCCACCCGTCGCCGGCGAACACCTCCGCGACCAGATCGCGCTGCGCCTCCGGGTCGCGGAACGCGCCGAACGGTGCCTCGGCGCGGGTGAAACTCAGAAAACCGTGCACGCTCTCGTGCTCGCCCACCGCGTACAGCGCGGCGGCTCGGCCAGGTTCGTTCCACATCAACCCCTCCTGCGCGAGACCGAGGTGGTTCGGCAGCGTGAAGCCCGCGAAGCAGTAGCCGAGATAACGGTGGAACTGCTCCTCCGGGCCGAACGTCAGCGCGCGCACCGCCGAGTGCAGCCCATCCGCGCCGATCACGAGGTCATAGGTGCGCTGAAGACCGCTGCGGAACGTCACGTCCACGCCGCCCGAGTGGTCGTCCATCGCGACGATGGTGTTGTCGAAGAGGAACTCCACGTCGTCGCGCACGGTGTCGTAGAGGATCTCCGCGAGGTCGCCGCGGCGGACCTCCAGGTCGCTGCCGTCGCCACCGGAGATCGACTCGGGCCGGATCGACGCGACGAGGCTGCCGTCGGCGTTGAGGAACGTGATCCGGCGGGTGTTCACGTGGGCGTCCCGCAACCGGGGGAGCAGGCCCATCCGGTCGGCCACGCCGAGCGCGGTGCCGCGGATGTCGATGGGGTAGCCGCCGCCGCGCAGCGTGTGCGACTTCTCCACGACGGTGACGTCGAAGCCGTGGTGCCGCAGCCAGAACGCGAGCGCGGGTCCGGCGATGCTGGCGCCGGAGATCAGGACGGTGCTCATGGTGCCTCCACTTAACTAACTTAGGTATCCTTTTTGAGATCGCGATGATCGCTACGGTTGCGCGTGACTGAGGCAAGCATATACCTAAGTTAGGTAAGTAAGGTGTGAGATGAGCGAGGGCCTGGATCCCGCGGCAGTGCTGCCGCACCTGATGCAGCTGGGCACCGTGCTCAACCGCAGCCAGCTGGTCGAGCGGGCGATGGAGCACGTGGGCATCGCGCTGGACCGTCCGGCCATGACCGTGCTGATCACCCTGCGGATGGCCGACCGGCCGTTGCGGGTGGGGGAGATCGCCGCACGGATGCAGGTGGTCGGCCCGCACGTCACGCGGCACCTGCACGAACTGGAGCGGGCCGGCCTGGTCCACCGCGTCACCGATCCGGACGACCAGCGCGCTCGTCTGATCGAGCTGACGGAGAACGGTGCGGCGGCGGCCGGGCGTTACCTGGAGGCGATCCTCGGCTGGTTCACCGGCGCGGTGGCCGACTGGTC
This sequence comes from Lentzea sp. NPDC054927, assembly GCF_053610285.1. Classification (NCBI taxonomy): domain Bacteria; kingdom Bacillati; phylum Actinomycetota; class Actinomycetes; order Pseudonocardiales; family Pseudonocardiaceae; genus Lentzea; species Lentzea sp. NPDC054927. Next base: position 67,499 of record NZ_JBSGXZ010000046.1, on the reverse strand, counting down.
AGAGGAGGACCAGCGCACGTTCGGCCGCCTGCTCAGCCGGTTCGTGGACGATCTTCAGGCGAAGGTCGCGGACCTCGGCCCGTGATCGTGCAGGTCGCTGAAGTCCCACTCCGGCAACGGATCCTCGAACGCCAGCCACGCCCGCGGGCCTGCCGCCAGTTCGGCGTCGGTGAGCAGCGCGGGATCGAGGCGGCGGGCCGGTTCGCCGACGTCGAGACCGACCCCGATGAACACCAGCTCCTGCCGGGCCCTGGGCTCGTCGAGCAGCTCGCCGGGCTCGAACGCCAGGTTGGGTCCGGCCTGTGACCACACGGCCAGCACGTTCGGCCGGGTGGCGATGTGGCAGAAACCCTTGCTGCGCACCACTCCTTCCCAGTCCGTCAGCGCCTCCACGAGACGGGCGGGGTGGAACGGCCTGGACGCGCGGTAGGTGACCGACCTGATCCCGTACTCCTCGGTCTCCGGGGTGTGCCCGCCCGCGAGCTCCTGGGCCCAGCCAGGTGCCTGCGCGGCGGTGATCGGGTCGTAGCGGCCGGTGTCGAGCACCTCGGACAGGTCGATGACGCCGTTCAGCGCGTGCAGCATCCGGGCGGACGGGTTGAGCCGTCGCAGCACGGCGTCGAGGCGTGCGAGCTCCGCGGGCGTGACGAGGTCGGTCTTGTTCACCACCAGCACGTCGGCGAACTCGACCTGGTCCACGAGCAGGTCCGAGATCGTGCGCTCGTCGCCGTCGGCCGCGGCCAGGTCGCGTTCGGCCAGCTGGTCGCCGGTGGTCAGTTCGCGCAGGAAACCCGCCGCGTCCACCAGTGTCACCATCGTGTCGAGCCGCGCGTGGTCGGAGAGGCTCGTGCCGTCGTCGAAGGTCCAGTCGAACGTCGCCGCGACCGGCATCGGCTCCGAGATGCCGGTGGACTCGATCAGGATCGTGTCGAACCGGCCGGAGCGCGCCAGCTCGCCCACGCTGTCGAGCAGGTCCTCCCGCAACGTGCAGCAGATGCAGCCGTTGGTGAGCTCGACCAGCCGCTCGGTGGTGCGGTCGAGCGTGCCCTGACCGGCGACCAGCGCGGCGTCGATGTTGACCTCGCTCATGTCGTTCACGATCACCGCGACCCGCCTGCCGTCGCGGTTGGCGAGCACGTGGTTGAGCAGCGTCGTCTTGCCGGAGCCCAGAAAGCCGGACAGCACGGTCACCGGGGTGCGCATCAGAGTTCCATCTCCTCGTGCCAGTCCGCGAACGGGTCGGCGAAGTCGAGCTCGGCGATCAGCGCGAGCTCCTCGTCGGTGACGAGCGCCGCCCGCAGTGCCGCGACGATCTCCTCGGGGTCGGCGAACCTGGTGATCACGACGATCTCCTGGTCGCGGTCGCCGTAGTACGGGTCCCACCGCAGCGAGGCGGCCGCGCGCCGGTCGTCGCCGGCCTCCGCCCAGTCGTCGATCGCCGCGAGCCAGGGACCGAGGTTGCCCACCCGCAACCCGCCGCCCGCGGACTCGAGCCACAGCGCCTCGTCGGGCTGGCTGGCCAGCCACACCCGGCCACGCGCGCGCACCACGCCGTCGAGCAGCACGTCGATGGAGTCGTGCAACCGCATGGGGTGGAACGGTCGCCGTTCGGTGAAGTGGATGACGGACACGCCGTGCGCCGGTTCCAGTGGCGGTTGCCCGTACAACAACGGGCCGAAGCCGTCGTCGACCTCGCCACGTCGTGCGGCGGCGGGAATCGCCGTGAGCAACGCGCTGACGTCCAGTTCGTCCAGCTTCTGCCGGGGTGCCCGCGGGGAGAGCCGGTCGAGCACCGCCGCCAGCGCCGGGTCGCTGTCGCCGGTCAGCACCAGCGCGTCGGCGAACTCCGCCTGCCCGACCACGACCTGCGCCACGGACCGCTCGTCGCCCTCGGCCGCGCGCATGCCCCGGTCGGCGAGCGAGTCGGTGCCGGTCGCGTCGGCGAGCCAGGTCGCGCTGTCGATCACCGTCACCACGGCGTCGATCCGCACGTCGGTCTCGCTCAGCGCGAAGCAGACGGCCTCCGGTTCGAGCACCGGGTCCAGGTGCACGATCACCGGTCCGTCCAGCTCCAGGAGCAGGGGGACGAGGTCCAGGCGCAGCGTGCAGGACACGCATCCGTGCGTGAGTTCCAGCACGGTGAGCCTGCCGTCCACCCAGCGTCGCACCACTCCGTCGGCGAGGCCGCCCAGGTCGTGCCTGACCAGCACCGACTCCGGTGCCGCCCGCCAGAGCTCATCCGCCACGTCGTGGGGCGTGAACCCCGCTACCAGAACGACCCGCGCTGCCATGGGTCGCAGCGTACATGACAACGATTATCGTTTCTGAAGAGAGGCTGATCCGGTGACGTGACATGATCGAACAATGCAGGTCGAGTTCTGGGCTGACGTCATCTGCCCGTGGTGCTACATCGGCAAGGCGCGTTTCGAGCAGGCGCTCGCCAAGTTCGAGCACGGCGCCGAGATCACCGTGGTGCACCGCGCCTTCGAGTTGGATCCCGGCAGAGACACCGTCGAACCGGTGCAGGACATGCTCGCCGCCAAGTTCGGCCCGCGCGCGAGCGAGATGGAGGACTCCGTCGCCCAGCTCGCGCGCGACGAGGGTCTCGAGTACCGGATCGACCGCGAGGTGGGCAACACCTTCGACGTGCACCGGCTGCTGCACCGGGCGGGGGAGCGCGGCCTCCAGCCGGAACTCCTCAACGCCGTGCTGCACGCCAACTTCGGCCAGGCGCGGTCGTTGTTCACCGCGGACTCGCTGACCGGGATCGCCACCGAGGCCGGTCTCGATCCTGCCGACATCCGTGCTGTTCTGGACGATCCCGCCGTGCACGCCGACGCTGTGCGTGCTGATGAGCAACGCGCTCGCGACCTCGGTGTTACCGGCGTCCCGTTCGTGGTAATCGACGAACGTCTTGCCGTCGCCGGTGCTCAGCCGGCCGAACTGTTCGAGCGTGCGCTGAACCAAGCCTGGGAGGCCTGACGTGGACGAGGGCACCGCACCGCCGTTGAAGGTGGACTCGGAGAAGCTCGACGCCGCCGTCGTGCTGCGAGCCGAGGGTGAAGTCGACTCCTACTCGGCAGACCTGTTGCGCGACAAGCTGTCCACGGCGTTCAGTGCAGGACTGCCGGTGGTGCTGGATCTCAGCGACGTCGCTTTCTTCGCGTCCGCTGGTCTGTCCGTGCTCGTGGAGTACCACCTGCTCGGCGAGGAACGCGGTACGCCGTTGCGTCTGGTGACTCCGGCGGGAAGTGTGTTGCGCGCGTTGCGGGCCACCACGCTGAACGAGACGCTGGAGCTGTACTTCAGCCTGTCAGAGGCACTCGCGGGGCGTTAACTCCAGCCGAACTCCGTTCCCAGTTGGTGAACGGCCGTCCCAAACGATCGCGGTGAGAGGTAGCTTTTCCCCCTGAGAAGCCTCAGGGGGAAGGAGACTTGCTTTGCGCCGTCATCTGCGTGGCACCGCCGTTGCCGCGATCGCGCTGACCAGCCTCATGGTGGTGAGCGCCTGCGCGAAGGACTCGGGCAGGGGCACCACCGGGACGACCAACGCCGCCGGTGCGGGGTGCGAGTTCGCGGCGCCGCCCAGTGCGCCCGCCACCTCGACCACCAGCGCCGCCAACGGCGAGAAGGTCGACGGGAGCGCGCTGAAGATCGGTCTGGCCTACGACATCGGTGGCCGCGGCGACGCGTCGTTCAACGACCTCGCCGCCGCCGGGTTCGAGCGGGCCACCAAGGAGATGGGGATCAAGAAGGAGAACGCCCGCGAGGTCTCCGCCGCCCCGAACGAGGACGAGGCCGCCAAACAGGGCCGGCTGCGTCAGCTGGCGTCCGAGGGGTTCAACCCGATCATCGGCGTGGGTTTCGCCTACACCGAGTCGATGAAGGTCGTCGCGCCGCAGTTCCCGAACGTCAAGTTCGGCCTGGTCGACTCGGCGGTGGAGGGCGCGGCCAACGTCACGCCGCTGGTGTTCGCCGAGCAGGAAGGCTCGTTCCTGGCGGGCGTCGTCGCCGCGTACCAGAGCAAGAACTGCCACGTCGGCTTCGTCGGCGGCGTGGACATCCCGTTGATCCACAAGTTCGAGGCGGGCTACAACCAGGGCGCGAAGACCGCCGCGCCTAAGGTCAAGATCGACAAGAAGTACATCACCCCGGCCGGTGACTTCACCGGCTTCCAGGACCCGCCGAAGGGTCAGGAGGCCGCGAAGGGCCTGATCGACAAGGGCGCCGACATCGTCTACCCCGCCGCGGGCTCGTCCGGCCTCGGTGTCTTCGCCGCGGCGAAGCAGGCGGGCGTGCTGGCGATCGGGTGTGACGCCGACCAGTACAACCAGCCGGCGCTCGCGAACAACCGGGACGTCATCGTCGCGTCCAGCCTCAAGCGCGTCGACGTCGCGGTGTTCGACTTCTTCCGCGCCGCGGCCAAGAACGACCTCGCGTCGCTGCCGAAGGTCTTCGACCTCAAGGTGGACGGTGTCGGCTACGCCACGTCGGGTGGCAAGGTCGACGCGAAGCTGCAGGGCATTCTCGAGGGCTACAAGGCCCAGATCATCGAGGGCAAGATCAAGGTGTCGGACCGCCCGTAGTCCGGTGCTCGGGGGCCGGTCGCGCGGGTGCGCGGCCGGCCTCTGCTGTCACGTATCGGTTTCGCAGTTCGTCTGCATGGCATGAAACTGCTGCTTGACCGGATCTGCCTGGCGTTCATCGCGTTGACGTCGGTGTACGTCGGGTTCTACGCCTACTTCGCCACGGAGTCCTGGTACGCGAACTTCCCGGGGCTCGGACTGCGGTGGCTGCCGCAGCTCGGCCCGTACAACGAGCACTTCGCCAAGGACGTGGGCGCGGCCTACCTGGCGTTCACCGTGCTGGCCCTGGTAGCGCTGGCCAACGTCTCGAAGCCGATGGTCGCGCAGTTGGTCGGCGCCGCTCTGCTCGTGTTCAACGTCCTGCACTTCGCCTACCACCTGACGATGCTGCACATGTACGAGCCGCGGGATCAGGTGCTGAACCTCGTGTTGCTGTCGCTGCTCGTCGTGATCTCGCTGATCCTGGTGATCCCGTCTCGTCGAGTTCGGATGTTGTGAACATCTGGATGCCGCGAATATCCTGGTTCGTATGGCGACTCGGCACCTTTACGTGGTGCGGCACGGCGAGGCGGACCCGTTCGGCGAGCTGACCGAGGTGGGGCGGCGGCAGTCGCACCTGCTCGGCGAACGGCTGGCGGGCCTGCCGATCGACGTCGTGTGGCACTCGCCCCTGTCCCGGGCGGTGCGGTCTGCCCAGGCGGTGGGGGAGCGCATGCCGGGCGTGCCGGTGCGGGAAGCGGCCGAGCTCGTCGACCACGTGCCGCACGTGCCGGTCAGCCCGCCTGCCGCGTGGGCCGGTTTCTTCGACGGGTACGACGCCGCGGAGGCCGCGACGGGCGCGCGCGTTGCCGAGACGTTGATCGGCAGGTTCGCGCGGCCGGCCGATGTGGAGACGCACGAGGTCCTGGTCACGCACGCCTACCCGGTGGCGTGGCTGGTGCGGCACGCGCTCGGTGCGCCGCCGGAGCGGTGGCTGGGACTCGACTGCGGGAACACGGCGTTGACGGTGATCGAACATCGTGACGGGTTGGCGCCGACTTTGGTCGTGTACAACGACATGGGCCACCTGCCGGCGGAGCTGCGGTGGACGGGATTCGGTGCGGGCGTGCGGCCCTAGTCGGCGCGGAGGGCGGCGTGCGCGGCGCTGAGGCGTTCAGCTTCGTCGCGCTCGGTGTGGTCGCCCGACACGTCGTCGGCCCACCCGAGAAGTCGGCGCAGGTGGCCGTCGGCTGCTGTGGTGACGATGCGTTGGGTGCCGAGGGCCACTTCACCGCTGGTGCCGTCGATGGTGACGAGCGTGCCTTCGTCGATGGTGTGGCCGCCGACGCTCACCTCACCCGCGCCGACGACGAGGTCGGCGATTCCCACGACAGCGGGCTTTCCCATCGCTCGGGCCACCACTGCGGCGTGGCTCGCGGGGCCGCCGCGGGCGGTGACGATGCCGGTGGCGGCCGCGAGTCCGCGCATGTCGTGCGGCGACGTTTCGGGGCGCATCAAGATGACGGGGCCGTTCATCCGCACCGCGCTGTCGGCCGAGGTGGCCACCCGTCCCGCCGCGACGCCGGGGCACGCGCCCAGACCTCTGGCCAGGACCTGTTCCGCGACCATGCGCGGCGTGCGGACGTGCCGGAGGTGGTGCGGCGAAACCCTGAGCAGCGCTTCACGACGGTCGATCACGCCTTCGTCGGCCAGGTCGGTGGCTACGCGGACGGCGGCGGCACCGACGAACCGGCCTGGGCGGACCTGTAACAGCCACAGTTCGCCTGCCTCGAAGGTGAACTCGACGTAGCAGGCATCGCGGTAGTGGCCCTCGATCCGACGCAACGCATCGAGCAAACCGGCGTGCACCAAGGGTTCTCGATCGAGGTGCGACAGCGGTTCGGTCAGCGCCGCGCCGGAGACGACGGCGTCGCCCTGGTGTCCGAAAAGGACTTCTCCGAACGGGACGGGAGCGCCGGTGTTGGGGTCGCGGCTGAAGGCGACGCCGGTGCCGCTGTGCTCGTCGCGGTTGCCGAAGACCATCGCCTGGACGACGACGGCCGTGCCCAGGTCGTGCGGGATGTCGTGCAGTTCGCGGTAAGTCCGGGCGCGCGGAGTGTTCCAGGACGAGAAGACCGTCGCCACAGCCTGGTCGAAATCCCCGCTGAGGTTCAGGATCGTGTTCATCATGCCGGGCATCGACACACTGGCACCGGACCGGACGGACACCGCGGGAGCGTTGAGAGCGGCGATCGCGGCAATGAGCTCGTCGTCCAGTCCCGAAGGAAACCGACCGTCACGCAGGAACGCGCGGCACGCCTCGGTGGTGATCACGAACCCCGGCGGCACCGGTAAACCGAGGCGGTGCAACACCAGCAACCCATGTGCCTTGCCCCCAACCACTTCTGCCGACTCGTCGACCTCGGCGGAGAGCTGCCGTATCCACCTCATCGCGGAATCCCCAGCGTAGCAAGGAGGTCTTCGTGCAGTTCGGCCCACACGGCGTGGTACGAACCGATGTCATCGGCCACGTATCCCAACTCACCGGCGTCGGCGCGTTTCAGGGCTTCCGCGAGACGGATCCGGTAGCGGTCGAACCGGGGCAGGGCAGCGGACAGCTCGTGGCACACGACGACAGCGCGTTCGTGGAACTCGGCGAACCGGGCGAGAACGCGGGCGTCATAGGCGCGATCGCGGTGGTCGTTGGCGATCATGACGCCGTCGACCGAGCGGAGCTGCCACGCCGTGCAGAGGTCGAGCAGTTCCGGGTTGAGCACCAGGAAACCGTCCAACGCCGAGGTGAGCGCGGGCCGGACGCCCGCCGACTCCACTTCGCCGGTGATCCGCTCGGCGTCCGCGATCCGCCCGGCGTCCGTCAGTCCCCACCCGCCGAACTCGCCGGGCAGGTGCGTGACGAGACCGGCCACCGCCAGGTCGATCAGCTCGGACTCCACATCGGACTCAGGCCACCCCACCGCGCCGGCGATGCGCGGACGGCCCGCGAAACCGATGCAGCGCAACGTGTGCAGCACCAACAGGTCGTTCATGAGCCCGCCGCGGCGTGGGCCGCGCCCCGTCCGGAAGCACGAGCGACGATCGCCCCGCCCTGAACCCGCACCGCCACCTCGGTGTCGTCACCGGCATCGTCGAGCCCGAGCGCGGTGGCGACAGCCGAGTCGTCCAGCACGATCCGCAGCGACGGCAACGGAAGCACGCGCCGCAGACATCCCGTCAGATCGGCGATCCGCAGCCGCACGAGCCGGCCGATCTCGGCGGCATCGCTCACGACGACCACCACCGTCACCTGCTCACCGGCCCTGGCAGCCCGAAAAGCTTCCTCCGCAGCACCGAGACGCCCAGCGCCCAGCACCGCGACCACACCGTCAACGCCGAGGTCGACCGGCTCCCCGCTGACCAGATCGACAAGGTCCGCAGGGGGTTCCCACTGGTGCTGACAACGTTGCGCCGGCTTGACGAACGCCAAGTACGGCGGCGCCCAGACATCGGCGAGATCGAGCCCTGCCAAGTGCTGACACGCGAGCACCAGGTCGAACGGGTCACCAGAACCCGGTGCGGTGTCGGCAAGATGCCCGGCTCCGCCCAACAGTGTGAGCACCAGCGAGGCGAGCCGGACCCGCCGCTCCGGCGCCCCGCCCTCCACCGCGGCGCCGAGCAAGAACGCCTCCAGCCCGGCAAGCTGGGCCAGCACCGCCCGCCCGTGGTCGTCGTCGAAAACGCCCGTGAGCGACCGCAGTTGCAGCCGGCCGCCCGAGGCCGTGTCACCGGCCAGGGGCAACCGCTCCAGCCACGTCCTGGCGAACGCGCCCAGCGCCTCTGCCATCGAGGCGGGCTCGGGCGACCCGTCGGCGGACGTGCCCTCGACCAGGTCGATCAGCACCGCCAGGTACAGCGCCCTCTTGCTGGGGAAGTTCGAGTACACCGCGCCTCGCGTCAGCTCGGCGCGCTCCGCGATCCGGTCGATCTTCGCCGGCGCGTAGCCGTGCTCCGTGAACTCTTCCTTCGCCGCTGCCAGCACGGACGCACGCGTGCGCTCCTGCTGTTGCACCCTGGTCAGCCTCACCATGGCGCCACGATACTCATATCATTCGGATGTTCTCAACATCTGGATGGCATCGGCGTTGTCGGCGGCAGAGCTGTGCCTGTCGTCGTGGAATTCGGATTGCGGGTCCCAGGAATTCGAAGATCCGCTACGCTCCGATTCGGGGGTGGGGATCTCATGTTCGGTGACGACCTCAGCCGAATCCTCGATTTGGGGGATCCGGACGAGATGGTGCGGCGGCTCGACGAGCTGGACCGCAAGATGGAAAAGGCGGCGGCCAGCTACGAACAGCTGGAACTCGCCGCAGGGGACATGCGGATCACCGAGGTGGATCCGGCCGGTGTGACGGTGACGGTGGACGTCGACGGGCAGTTGACGGACGTGGTCACCACTGCGGAGATCGCGAGACTTCCCGCGGAGCGGATCGGCCCGACGATTCTGGCGTGCGTTCTGCGCGCGCAGTCGCGCATTGCCGAGCGCTATCGAGAGGCCGCCGAACAGACCGGCAGCGACGACGAGATGACCCGGCACGTCATCGACTCCTACCGGCGGCGCTTCCCGCAGCCCGAGCCGGATCCCGCTGGTCCGAGACCTGACGGTGGTCCGGGGACGATGAGGATCGGGCAGGTCGACGACGACTGACCGCGCATGGTCGGGCGAGGGGGAGAGCATGGCCGGCAGTGGGTACGAGGTCGTGGTCGAGGCGTTGGACAAGCACGCACGCAGCCTGGACGACCGGGCCGCGGCGGTAGCGGAGGCGTTGGCCGCGGCGACATCGGTCAGCGTCTCGGAGGACGCGTACGGAATCATCTGCCAGTTCCTGCCGCCGTGCATCAATCCGGTGGAGGACGAGGGCATCAACGCGTTGAAAACCGCAGTGGAATGTTTGCAGGAGGACGCGCAGGACATTAGGTCCACCGCCGCGGCGTATCGCAGCAGTGATGAGAACAACGCCGCCGGATTCGGTGAGGGGCTTGCCACGTGACCGGGGATCTGGTGGCCAAGCCCGTCGACGAGACCAAGTGGTACAGCGGCATTTCGCAGCTCGAGGACGCCAAAGAGGTCAAGGACGCCGTCGAGAGCGGCGACTGGCTCGAGGCCGGGCTGGGTGCCGTACCGCTGGGCATGGACCTGATCGCGTGCGCGACGGATCCGACGGCGGCGCTCGGCGCGGTGATCGAGGCGGCCGTCGGATGGCTCATGGAACACCTCGAGCCGCTCAAGGAGGCGCTGGACAAGCTCGCGGGCAACCCCGAGACGGTCAAGTCGTTCGGGCAGACGTGGCAGAACGTCGCCGACCGGATGAACGCGGTCGCCGAGGACCTGCAGGCCGCTGTCACCGCCGACCTGGCGGAGTGGTCGGGCGCCGCGGCCGACGCCTACCGGGCCGCGGCGACGGATCGGGTCGACGCGCTGCGCACGACCGCGGAGACGTGCGCAGGGGTGTCGTCCGCGGTGGTGATGGCCGGCGAGGTCGTCGCCGCGGTGCGGGTGATGGTGCGCGACCTGATCGCGGCGCTGGTGTCCGGGCTGATCGAAGCGGTGCTGCCGCCCGGCCCCGGAACGGCGCGGGCGGCGGTGAAGCTGATCCGCAACGTCCTGCAGAAGGTCGTGAAGGTCATCGGCAAGCTGGTGCGCTCGCTGGCCAAGCTGGCGAAGAAGCTGCCGGAGCTGATCCGGATGCTGGCCAAGGTCGCCAAGCGGCTCAAGCCGCCGCGTGGTTCGAAGGCCGGCTCGCCGTCCGCGAAACCGCGCGTCGACCCGCACACGAAACACCCGGACAAACCCGATGGCACCAGTGCCTCCAGCGCGGACACGACGACACCGTCGTCCACGCCGGACGTGCACCGCCCACCGGACACCACCTCGCCGTCCAGCACGACCACGCCGTCGAGCACGACGTCACCCGACCCGAACAGCCCCGGTACCACGAAGACCGACACGACCTCACCGAGCGGCACGGACCACGACACCACCAAGCCGAGCAGCACCAAGACCGGCACCGATCCGGATCGTCCCTCCACAAAGGACTCCGATCTGCGCGGCAAGGCCGACGACCCGCGGGAGACCGGCCGGTCCAACGACGGCAAGTGCACCGGTGCCGACCCGATCGACCTGGCCACCGGCGAGATGCTGATGACCCAGACGGATCTGGAGCTGCCGGGAGCACTGCCGCTCGTCGTGCGGCGCACCCACCTGTCCTCGCACCTCACCGGGCAGTCCCTGGGCAGCTCCTGGTCGTCGACCTTCGACCAGCGGCTGGAGATCGACGACCTGGGCGTGTGCTTCGCGGCGGAGGACGGCGTTCTCCTCGTGTACCCGACGCCGCCCCAGGACGGCACCGCGGTCATGCCCGTCGAAGGTGCCCGGCACGCGCTGCAGCGGATCTCGGCGGACGAGTACGCGCTCAGCCTGCCACCGGGACTGACGCTGAGGTTCCAGGCGACGGGTCCGGTGGCGCGCTTGAGGTCCGTTGTGGACCGCAACGACAACTGGATCGAGTTCACCCGCGACGCGGACGGCGTGGTCACCGGCATCACGCACTCCGGCGGCTATCGGGTGGCCGTGGCCGGCGATGGCGGCCGGATCACCGGTTTCAGCCTGGAGTCCGGCGGCGAGAGCATCGATCTCCTGCGGTACCGCTACGACGACAACGGCAGGCTGTCCGAGGTCGTGAACTCGTCCGGGCGGGCCATGCGCTTCGACTACGACCCGGCCGGCCGAATCGTGCGCTGGCAGGACCGCAACGGCGAGTGGTATCGCTACTCCTACGACGAGCACGGCCGATGTGTCCGCACGGAAGGTTCCGGCGACGCGCTGGCGTGCTCCGTCGAGTACTCGCCGGGCGTCACGACGTACACGAACTCGTTGGGACACCAGACGGTTTACCACTTCAACGAGCGGATGCAGCTCTCGAGCGTCGTCGACGCTCTCGGCAACACGACGTCAAACGAGTGGGACCGCTACGACCGGCCACTCGTCTCCCGGGACGGGCTCGGCCGCGAAACGCGGTACGAGTACGACGAGATGGGCAACCTCGTCACGCTGACCCGCCCGGACGGCCGGCAGACCAGGACCACGTACGACGAGTGGGGTCAGCCGATCACCGTGACCGGCCCCGACGGACTGACCCGGCGGATCGACTACGACGAGCGCGGGAACGTCGTCGCGCTGGCCGACTCCGGCGGTTCCGTGACGACGATGGAACGCGACGCCCGCGGGACCGTGAGCCAGGTCGTGGATCCGTCCGGTGCGGTCCGCCGTGTCGTGAGCAACGCCGCCGGACTGCCGTTGATGCTGATCGGCCCCGACGGCGCGACCACCCGGTACGTGCGGGACGCCTTCGGCAGGGTCAGCCAGGTCGTCGATCCCGCCGGCAACACCCGGCAGCTGACGTGGACCGTCGAAGGACAGCTGCTGTCGCACACCATGCCGGACGGCACGGTCGAGCGGTGGAAGTACGACGGCGAGGGCAACGCCGTGGAACACGCCAACGCGATCGGCGGGATCACCCGGATCGAGACCACGCACTTCGACCTGGTCTCGGCGGAGACGACGCCGGACGGGTCCCGCATGGCGTACGGGTACGACAGCGAGCTGCGCCTGGTGTCGGTGACCAACGCCAAGGGAGAAGTGTGGCGCTACGAGTACGACGCACGTGGCGCGCTTGTGGCGGAGACAGACTTCAACGGCAGGACACTGCGCTACGAGCGTGATGCGGCGGGGCAGCTGACGGCCAGGACGAACGCGCTCGGCCAGACCACCTCCTACCGGCACAACCCGCTCGGCGATGTGGTCGAGCGGAGCACGGGCGGTGCCATGGCGACGTTCTCCTACGACGCGGCGCAGCGGCTGATCCGCGCCACGAACGGCGACGTGGTGCTGGAACTGGAACGCGACGCCGCCGGGAGGGTGGTCGCGGAGACGGTCAACGGCCGCACCGTGCGGTCCACCTACGACACCTTCGGCCGGCGCACCAGCAGGCTCACCCCGACCGGTGCCCTGAGCCGGTGGGACTACCACGACGCGGACCAGCCGGCCCGGCTGCGCACCTCGGGACGGGTCATGACGTTCGACTACGACCCGGCGGGCCGGGAGATCGAACGCCTGCTGGACACGGGTGTGGCGATGGCGCAGACCTGGGACCGGAACAACCGGCTGGTGTCGCAGGTGGTGCACACGCCGGAGGGGCGGCAAGCCGTGCAGCAGCGCACCTTCCGCTACCGCGCCGACGGTCACGTCACCGTGATGGCCGACGGCCCGGCCGGCACCCGCCACTACGACCTCGACCCGATCGGCCGCGTCACCGCCGTACGAGGCAAGGGCTGGCAGGAGACGTACGCCTACGACACCACTGGTTGCGTGACGTCCGCGACATCTCCGAGCGTGGACTCACGGGGAGCCAGGCAATACGACGAGACGCTCGTGATGGTGGTGGGAGACATGAGGTTCTCCTACGACCCGCAAGGCCGGATGGTCATCCGGCAGAAGAAGCGGTTGTCGCGCAAGCCGGACACGTGGCGTTACGAGTGGAACGCCGAGGACCAGCTGATCGCCGTGACGACCCCCGACGGCACGCGCTGGCGTTACCTGTACGACGCGCTGGGACGCCGGGTGGCCAAGGAGAAGCTCGCCGCGGACGGCACCGTGGCTGAACGCACCGACTTCGCCTGGGACGGTCCGGTGGTGGCCGAAGAGGTGCGCTCCGACGGCCGTGCGACGAGCTGGGACTTCGCGCCGGGCAGGTTCGAACCGGTGGCGCAGACCGAACGCAGGGCAGCTCCCTCCCAGGAATGGGTGGACGAGCGGTTCTACGCGATCGTGACCGACGTCGTGGGCACACCGACAGAACTGGTCGACCCGGACGGCAGGATCGCCTGGCGCGCCCGGTCCACCGTGTGGGGTGAGCCGATCGGCCCGCCCGCCGGTGACGCGCAGACGCCGCTGCGGTTCCCCGGCCAGTACTTCGACGAGGAAACCGGCCTGCACTACAACTACGCCCGCTACTACGACCCGGCCTCGGGACGCTTCACGTCCACGGACCCGTTGGGCATCAACGGCGGCGACGACTGCCATGCCTACGTGGTCAACCCGCGAACGTGGATCGACCCCTACGGCCTCGGCGGAGCGCTGCCCAGGAAGTGGTACAACCACAACGACGGCTGGACGCTGGGCCTCGACGTGTTCCCGATCGCCGGTTCACACGACTTCGAGTTCCACGTCTACCGCAACGGGCAGGAGATCGGTGTCTGGGGCAGCGAAGGCTGGTTCCTGAAGCACCGGCTCAGCCGCATCCCCGATCCCGGCGAGGTCCCGCCGCACATCGAGGGTAGGTTGAAGAACATGTCCATCGAGCTGCTGCGCAAGGGGGACAGGTTGCCGGAGAAGGGCTCGGCGGACGTCACCGGCGACAAGTGGAAGCGGCCCCGCCTGTCGAAGAAGTGTGAAAACAAGTGAAGTACATCGTCTTCCCGTACGACTATCTCCCGTACGAACAGCACCTCCCGGACTTCGCCGCCCAACTGCCCGACGGCGCGCGCCGGTTCGCGACGGATCCGGACCACTACGACTTCTCCGCGGCGCGCTGCGTCAAGGACCTGCTGGTCGACCGGATCAATTACTCCGACGACTACCAGACCGTCGGCGTGGAGATCGCCTTCCGCTTCGAGCCGCAGCCGGGCCCGTACCCGCCGGCGTTGGTCATCCGGTACGAGGACGTGCGCAGCTTCTCCATCGACGTGGGGGAGCGGCAACCGGCGGGCGTGCGGCTGGGTGATCTCGCACTGGACGAGATCCTGCCGCACGACCACGGCGTCAGTCACGAGCTCGCGTTCCACGCGGGCACGATCACGGTGATCGCGAAGGACCTGACCGCCACCTGGGACGACTCGGTCTTCTGACGGCGCGAGGGTCGTGCGCGTGCCACGCGCTCCCCGGAACAGGAAGCCGGGTCGCCACCCAGAACGGCACGGCCATCAGCGCGGCCGCCGTCCACGTCAACGCGGGTGCCGCGGTGTCCAGCACCACTCCTCCCACCGCGGCACCCCCTGCCACCGCGCCGTTCCAGGCCGCGATGGTCAGCGACTGGGCCCGATCGGCGTCCCGTCCCGCGATCAGGGCCGTGACCGACTGGAACGCCGCGGGGGCGCCGCCGAACGCCAGGCCCCACACCGCGCAGGCCACCAGGGTCGTGGCGGCGTCGTCGGACACCGCCAGCACGACGATCCCGGCGGCGGTCAGCAACGGGCACCAGCCCAGGACCGCGCGGGGTGTCCGGTCCACTGTGGATCCGACCGCGAGGATTCCGCCGACGGCGGCGGCACCGAACACCAGCAACGCCGTGCTCAGCAGCTCCTCCTGCGCCAGCCTGGCCAGCGCCGGCCCCAGGTAGGTGTAAAGAACGTTGTGTCCCAACGAGTACGCGAACACCATCAGCAGGATCGGCCGCAGCATCGGCAGAGCTGCCCGCGCGGTGGAAGAGGGCTCGGCGGTGACCGCCGGTACCGCGAGCAGGATCCAGCACAGCAGCGGCACCGCGATCAACCCCATCGCCGCGAACGACCAGCGCCAGCCGACCAGTTCGCCCAGCGCGGTGCCGGCGGGTACCCCCACCGCGAACCCGACCGGCGTGCCCGCCATCGCGATCGCCAGCGCATGCCCGGCCTGTCCCGGTGGCGCGATCCGCATCGCGTACACGGCGACCAGCGACCACATCACGCCGGTGATCGCGCCGGAGACCACCCGCGCGCACAGGATCAGGCCGTAGCCCGGGGACAGGGCGATCACGAAGTTCGTCGCGACGAACCCGAGCACCAGCGCCACCAGCACCCGCTTGCGCGGCAGCCGGGAGGTCAGGGCGGTCAACGGGATCGCGGTGATCGCGGTGGTGACGGCGTAGCCGGTCACCAGTTGCCCGGCGGCGGACGGGGACACCCGCAGGTCTTCGGACATGGCCAGGAGCAACCCCGCGGGCAGCACCTCCGTGAGACAGCCGAGCAGCACCGTCAGGGTCAGTGCGAGCAACGCTTGCCATGGCAGGGTTCTCCGAGGAAAGGTGTGCTGGGACAAGGGTTTCCTCTCACGTGGGAACCGCCCCGGCACGGTGAGCAGGGCCCGTGCCGGGGCGGAAGAGGGAGATCAGCCCTTGGCCAGCTGGGCGTCGATCCACGCCCGCACGGCGGCCTCGCCCCGGAAGCCGATCATGCGTGAGCCCGGCAGTTCCGCCGTGTTGCGCACCGGCACCAGCGTGGGCAGGTACTGGACGCGGTAGCGGGACACGAGATCACGGCTGGTGTCCGCGTCGACCTCGCCGAGCAGGAACCTGCCGCCGTACTGCGCGGCCAGCTTCTCGATCACCGGCTTGAGCTGGCGGCACGGCGGGCACCAGGTGGCGCCGAAGTCCAGGACGACGAGCTTGGTCCTGGACACCTCCATCACCTCGTTGTAGTTGGCGGACGTCACCTGGACGACGTTCTCCGCGCTGATCTGGACGGGTGAGGCGGCCTGAGCGGGCGCGGCCAGCAGGACCGAGGCCACGACGGCCACGGCCGCGACGCCCGCGCGCAGCCAGTTCTTGAGCAGGGACATGAGAACTCCTTGGTGTGCAGGGAGGTGCGCGTGCTCAACCGGAGGTGGTGGCGAGGCCCGCACCGACCCAGTCCTCGATGCCCTCGCGGTACTTGCGCACGTTCGAGTAACCCAGTTGAAGCAGCCGGGACCCCACGAGCTCGCTGTTGCGACAGGGCACGTTGGCGCAGTAGACGACGATCTCGGCGGCCTTGTCCGGCAGGACGTCGGGTGCGTGCCGGTCGGTGAGCTCGGCCGCCTGGTCGTAGGGGAATCCGGGGATGTTCACCGCGCCGGGCAGGTGTTCCATCTCGTAGTACGCCGCGGGCATGGTGTCGACCACGACGAGCGTGCCCGCGTCGATTCCTTTTCGCAGTTCCTCTCGCGAGATCAGCGACAACATCGAAGAGGTCCCTTTCCGGCACGGTTCGCGCAGAATTCTGCGCCGATTCCGAGTGTGGCCGGACCAAGGATTCGCTCCCACTGTCAGTGGGCTATGCCGTGCCGTTATCCAGCCACTCGCGATAGCGGTCGTTCTCCGCGACGAGCTGCTCGTAGGCACTGATGACCGCGCGGTGCACCTCGGCGAACCGGTCGTCGAGCGGGTGGTCGGCCCGCCAGAGCAGGACGTGCTGCACGGTCATGGGATCTCCGGCCAGCGGCCTGATCACCATGCCGGGAGGTTCCTGCGTGGTCGGCTGCACCAGGCACACCCCGTGCGCGCCGGTCACCAGCCGGTGCCGCAGCGCGTCGACGTCGTGCGCGATGTGCGGGGTGAACCCGTGCGCCAGGCACATCTCGCGGAACACCACGCGGCAGCCGTCGCCGCAGCTGGACACGATCCACCGCTCCTGCGCCAGTTCGGTCAGGTCGACGACGGACGAGGCGGCGAGCCGGTGCCGTGCCGGCAGTGCCACGAACGACGGCTCGGTGGCCACTCGTTCGGCCCGCACCTCGTCGGGCACGGCCAGCGTCCGGGGTCCGCAGATCATCGCCAGCGCGAGGTCGACGCACCCACCCGCGACCTGCGTGACCAGCCTGCTGTGTGACAGGTCCGCACGGCTGGTGAGCTCGTGCTCCGGCAACAGCCGTTCGACACAGCCGAGCAGGCCGGACACGAGCCCGCTGTCGTTCCAGCCGATCCGCAGGCCGCCACCGGACGGCTCCTGCCGGCGGAAGTCGCGGTCGAGCTCGTCGAACGCCGGGATGATCGCCTCGGCGCGGGCGAGCACCAGTTTCCCGATCCGGGTGGGGTGCACGCCGCGCGTGCCGCGGTCGAACAGCCGCTCACCCACCAGCTGTTCGATCCGGCGCAGCTGGTGGCTGAGCGCGGGCTGGGCCAGCCGCAGCTCGCCCGCCGCCCGGTTCAGGCTGCCGGCGCGGGCGATGGCGACCAGCACCCGCAGATGCCGGACCTGAAGCTCCATGTCACTCATTAGGCACGACCGGACGCGCGCTGTCACATAAGGCCGTGGCATGACCTTCCGGCAGTACCCACCGGTTCCGGGGCTGCCGATAGTGGTCGAATCCGGATTTCCCTGTCCCTGTGAATTATTGTTCGGAGTCGACGGTGTTGCTGACAACTCCGCTGACCGAGCACTGCGCCGCCCCTTTGCGAAGTGGCAGGCACGTGTGCGTCGGGGTGAGCCCGTTCAACAGCTATTTCACGGTGGAACGCATCACCGCGCTCGCCCGGTGGGCGTTGCGGGAATTCGAGCGGTTCCACTTCTTCGTGCCCGATCGCGCGGCCGTGCACACCCTGGAGGCACTCGGGTACGCCCCCGGCCGCGCCCAGCACAAGGCCGCGCGGCAGGGCCAGTACGTGGTGAACAAGATCTGCCGCGCCCTGCGCGAGGCCGGCGTCACCGACCCCGAGGAGCACCTGCTCGACGGCGCCACCCTCGCCCGCAACGACGTGTACCGGGAGTTGCTGCGGGACGCGCACGCCTGGTTCATGACCGACGACGTGTTCGCCGCGGACTGCCTGGAGGCCACCCGCTGGGTGCTCGACCGCCGGTTGCCCGAGGGACAGTCGCCCACCGACGACCAGCTGCGCTGCGCTGTGCGGTACTTCCTGGCGGAACTGCCCATGTTCATCGACACCCCGGCGATCGCGGGCGTCGGCAGCTCGGTGTTCGCCTACCACCAGCGGGTCGCGTTCCTGGAACGGCTCTACGCCAGGGAACTGGCCTGGCTGCCGAACCCCGCACAGGGTTTCGTCGTGCTGCGGCCCGGCGACGAGGTGGTGTGACGGTGGCACACGACGACTACTCGCTGGGCCGGCTCCCCGCCGAGGCCCGCAGGTCGTGGGTTTCCGTTGCCGTGCAACGGTTCGGGCAGGTGTCCGCGTTCCACCAGTTCCTGCTCGGCGCCACCCTCGGCCTCGGCATGACGTTCTGGGACGCGGTGCTCGCGATCACCCTCGGGTCGGTGATGCTCGAGATCGTCACCGTCCTGATGGGCGTCGCGGGCGTGCGGGAGAACGTGTCCACGTCCGTGCTGGCCCGCTGGGCGGGGTTCGGTGCCCGCGGGTCCGCGCTGGTGGGCCTGCTGGTGACGCTCAGCCTCGCCGGCTGGTTCGGCGTGCAGAACGACGTGTTCGCGCACGGCCTGCACCGGCTCATGGGCGGCCCGCCGGTCTGGGCGTGGGCGATCCTCGGCGGCCTCGCGGTGACCGTGATCGTGGTGGCGGGCTTCCACACCATGGCGTGGACGGCCTACCTCACGGTGCCCGCGTTCCTGTTGCTGACCGGCTGGACGATCGTGTCCGAGCTGCGCCGGCACGACCTCGGCGACCTGGTGGGCATGCCGGCACCGGGCCCGGCGCTGAGCCTCGCCCAGGGCACCACGCTGGTCGCGGGCGCGTTCATCATGGGCGCGGTCATGACCCCTGACATGACGAGGTTCAACCGGCGCACCGCCGACGTCGTGAAGCAGACGCTGATCAGCGTCACCCTCGGCGAGTACCTGATCGGCCTGACCGGGGTGCTGCTCGCGCACGCCTCCCGGAGCGCGGACGTGGTGGGCATCGTGATGTCGAGCTCGGGCGTGGTCGGCACGCTGATCATGATCTCGGCGATCCTGAAGATCAACGACTGGAACCTCTACTCGGCGTCGCTCGGCCTGGTGAACACCGTGGACGTGCTGCTGCGCAAGAAGATCAGCCGGTCGGCGGCGACGCTGTGGCTGGGCGGACTGGGCACCCTGCTGTCCGCGTTCGGCATCCTCGACCACTTCACGGTGTTCCTGACCTGGATCGGGGTGATCACCCCTCCGGTCGCGGGCGTCATGATCGCCGAGTACTTCGTGGTGCGCACCTGGCGCGCGGAGCTGGACGAGTCGCGGCGCAGGGGAGAGCTGCCCGCCGCCCCGCCGGACTGGGTTCCGGCCGCGCTGGTGTGCTGGGCGGCGGGCACGGCCGTCGGTTTCCTCGTGCCGGTCGGCATCCCGACGATCAACTCCGTCGTGGTCGCCTTCGCGCTGTACGCTGCGATCGGCAGGACGGCCGGGATCATGCGGCCGGTGCCCGGATCCCGGGTCGACACTCACCGCTGACGGGGAAGTGACGGCA
Organism: Lentzea sp. NPDC054927; assembly: GCF_053610285.1. Classification (NCBI taxonomy): domain Bacteria; kingdom Bacillati; phylum Actinomycetota; class Actinomycetes; order Pseudonocardiales; family Pseudonocardiaceae; genus Lentzea; species Lentzea sp. NPDC054927. The sequence goes on along the minus strand of NZ_JBSGXZ010000046.1, from coordinate 47,737 downwards.
TGGAACTCGACGTCCACCACCTGCGGCTCGTGCGGGCGATCGGCGAGACCGGCAGCCTGTCCGAGGCGGCGGTGCGGCTCGGCATCAGCCAACCGGCCGTCAGCGGCAACCTCAAACGCCTCGAAAACGCGCTGGGGCAACGGTTGTTCGACCGCGGCCACCACAGCACCGCGGTCACCCCGACCCCCACCTGCGAACTGCTGCTCGACCGGATCAGCGCGGTGCTGCCGATGATGGAGGGACTGGTGCGGGACATCGAGGTCCGCACCAGCCCCGCCGAGCCGGTGCGGGTCGGCGGGGTGTGCTCACCGGTGCTGTGCCACCTGCCCGCGATCGTCGACGGTCACCGGCCGCACGCGCCCGGCGCGTCCCTGTTCGACAGCGAATGCCGGGATCTCGTCGTGGAGATGGTGGCGCGGCGGCGACTGGAAGTGGGTGTGGTCAAGGACTATCCCGGGTTCGAGGCGATCGCGCCCGCGTCGGTCGACCTGGGGGTGGTGGCGCACGATCGCACGCTGGTGTTGCTGCGCGAGGACCACCCGCTGGCCCGGCACAAGGTGATCGGCCTGGAGCAGCTGGCGGACGAGCAGTGGGTGCTGCCTCCGCCCGACTCGTCCCGCTTCCACGAGTACTTCCACAGGTCCTGTCGCCGCAAGGGTTTCACGCCCCGCGTGCGGTACGTCTCGGAGTCCTACGGCACGACCGTGGCCGCGGTGCGCAACGGCGCCGTGGGGTTGTCGCAGGCGGCGTGCGAAGGCCATCAGCAGGTCGCCGCCCGGTTGCTCGCGGACGACGCGTTGTCACGACGATTCCTGCTGGTGTGGCACAAGGAGAGCGAGGTCGCGGGTTTCGCCCGTGACGTCCTCGCGGAAGCGGCGCTGGCCTACCGGCTGGAGTGCGAGGCCTCGCCGGTCTACTCCCGTTACCTGGCTTGACTTCGCGAAGCGATGTGCCCTCCGCGAACGGAGGGCACACCGCCGCCGGAACCGTCAGCGGAGCTCTGCCGGTGGCAGGGTCGTTCCGTGCACCCAGGCCTCGTGGAACGCGGTGAGGTCCTGGTCCGCCACCGCCGCCGTGTAGAGCTCCCAGTCGTGCCAGCCCTGGTTGAGCAGCACCGCGATCTCCGGGTACTCCCGCAGCACGGTGAAGAACTTCTCGTCACCGATGTGCTTGCGCAGCGCGTGCACCATCAGCACGCCCTTGTCGGTGACCGAGAACTCCCGGCCCACGCCCGGATCAGCCAGCTGGCGTCCCCAGAACCTGGTGTCCGAGCCCGCCCGGCGCAGCGCGTCCTGATAACGCTGTTCGACGGCGGGGCCGCTGTTCGCCTCGTCCCACAACCACACCGCGTACCGGGCGAACGACTCGACCATCGGCTGGTCCTTCCACATCTTGATGGCGAGCTGGTTGCCCCACCACTGCGATGCCAGGGCCTGCACCAGCGCCAACTGGTCCGCGGCGCCACTGTGCACCGGGCGGCCCTGCGACGGATGCGAGTAGCCGAGCCGGTCCGGCAGGTACACGCCACCGGTGGCCGGTAGCGGATAGGGGCCCAGCTTGCCGGTCAGGAACTCCATCACCGCGGGCAGTTTCCCGGCCAGTGAGGTGCCGGCGCCGTTCGCGAAGGCGTCCAGCACGGCGGTGCCCGCCGGAAGGGCCGACTCGCGCACGGTGAACCGGTCGATCGCGATCATCGTGGCGGACGGTGTGATCGGCACGTCCTCCACCCAGGAGTGCACTCCTTTGTGGACGGACGTGCGCACGCCGGTCGACATGACGCTCCACCCGGCCGGAACGCCCGCGTTGAGGTGGAACGTCGCCTTGTCCGCCGACGTGTCGTTCACCGGGAACCACGTGGCCGCCGAGTGAGGCGCGCCGGCCGCGACCGCACCGCCCGACCACGTCGTGCGCCACCCGGTGGCGCCCCGAGGCGTGAACTCCGGTTGCGGGCGTCCGCAGTAGACCACCTCGACGGTGAACGACGCGTCCGCCGCCAGCTCGGTGGCGGGCGTGATCACCAGCTCGTGTTCCTTCGCCCGCGCGAAGGACGCCGGCACCCCGTCGACCTTCACCGAGGCCACCGTGAGGCCGCGCAGATCCAGGTTGAACCGGCTCAGGCGCTGCGTCGTGGTGGCGCGGACGACTGCCCTGGCGTTGAGGAACCGGGCGGCGGGGTCGTAGGACAGGTCGACGGTGTAGTCGGCGACGTCATAACCGCCGTTGCCGTCGGTGGGGTAGTAGGGGTCGACGCCGAGCACGACACCGTTGGGCGCGACGTGCACGTAGCCGTCGGAGCCGATCGTGTCGTCCGCGCGCGCCGCAGCCGGACAGCACAGGGACAGACCGCACAGCAACAGGGTGGCCGACGAGAACGTTCGCCGGATCCGCACAGCCATCGGGAGGACCTCTCGGGGCAGGGGCAGGGTCCGGCCAGTCTCGGCGCGGTCCGCCAGGCCCTGCCAATGCCATTTCCCCATGTCCGGGCGTTATCCGGCACCCCCGTTCACTCGCCGCGCATCGACTTGCGGATCTCCTCCAGACGGTCGCGGCCGGCCTCCTCGCGCTGCTCGAACTGGTCCTGGGTGTGCTGCGGATCGCCGGCCAGCTCGGTGGCGGCCTCGCTGGTGAAGTGGCGGCCCTCGATCTTGTCGCGGACGAAGTCGAACGTCGGCACGCCGTCTTCGGTGTAGTCCGGTTCAGTCATGTCCCCATCATGCCCCGCGATGCGCGCAACGGAAGGCGGACATTTTCCGTCTCCTGACCATGAGGGGAATGCGGTGGTCCTTGGCGGTGTGTGCGATCGTGCTGGCCGGTTGCGGGGCGGACGCTCCCGCCGTGCCGGACGGGCTTGCGCTGCAGGCGAAGCAACTGGTCGGCATGCCCGGCCCGAGGCCCGCGGAGCTGCCGGAGTTCACGCTCTACGGCGATGACACGGTGATCCGGCCGGGACCGCCGGCGGGTGCGTTGCAGACGGCCGAGGTGGTCCACATAGGACACGAGAAGGCGGTGGACTTCTACGAGGACGCCCACGACGCGGGACTCGACCGCGACCAGGACATCCCCAACAACTCGGTGATCGACGGGTACACGCAGGTTTTCGTCCTGAACTCCGGCGGCCACCGGTTCGTCACCAGGGCCGTGAACCCGGAGGGCGAGCTGGCCGACTTCCACTCGACGCTGCACGTGGACGGCCAGGCGACGCCCTACCGGCCGACGAAGATCGCCGCCGTGGCGTGGGCACCCGACTCGTCACAGAACGCGCGCCCGTGGCCGTTCGCGCGGCCTGACGTGCGGGTCGATCCCGGCTCCTGCGTGGTGCTGGACGCGGCAGAGGTGGAGGGGCTCGCGCGCGACGTGCCGAAGGGGACGCGGTTCCGCATCGGCGAGACGTCGTTCATCGTCGTGTTCCGGCCGCTGCTGCCGGGCGAGTCCAGCTGTGCGGACGTGTAGCCGGGTTGCGGAACGTGGTCCGCAACCCGGCTTGCGTTGTCAGACGCGAGCAGCCGCGGGTGCGGAAGACTCCTGCGGCAGGCGACCGAGTTCCGCCGTCGGGACCTTGGACGTCTCACGCCCCGTCGCGATCGCGGCCGCGCTCAGCGCGCACACCGCCGCCGTGAAGATCGCGACACCGATCCAGTCGTCGCGGCCGGAGCCGATCGCCGACACCACGCTCGGGGCGAGGCCCGCGATGGCGAACCCGAACTGCGTGCCGATCGCCATGCCGGACAGCCTGACCTCGGTGCTGAACATCTCGCCGTACAGCGAGGGCCAGATGCCGTTGATCGCGGAGTAGGCCACCCCGAACATCAGGATGCCGAGGGCGAGCACCAGGCCGTACGCGCCGATGGAGATCGACCACAGGTACGGGAAGATCAGGATCGCGCACGCGCCACAGCCGGCGAGGAACACCGGTTTGCGGCCGATCCGGTCCGAAAGCCCTGCCAGCAACGGGATCGCGGCCAGCGCGACGACGTTGGCGAGGACGCCGACCCACAGCATGGACGTGCGTGCCAGGCCGATCGTGTTCACCGCGTAGCTCAGGGCGTAGACGGTGAAGATCGTGCTGACCGAGGCGATGGTGGCCGCGAGGACGACTCGCAGCACGTCGGCCCAGTGCGTCCGGAACAACGTCGCGACCGGCAGCTTGGCCACCTTGGCGCGCTTGAACTCGGCGGTCTCGTCGATCCGGCGGCGGATGACGAGGCCGACGACCACGACGACCGCGCTGCACCAGAAGGGCACCCGCCAGCCCCACGTCAGCAGATCTTCCTGGGGGAGCGCGGCGACCGGCAGGAAGATCGCGGTGGCGAGGATCTGCCCTGCCTGCGTGCCGCTCAGGGTGAAGCTGGTGAAGTACCCGCGGCGGTGTTCCGGGGCGTGCTCCAGCGACATCGAGTTCGCGCCCGCCTGCTCGCCCGACGCCGAAAGTCCTTGCAGCAGGCGGAGAACGACGAGCAGGACCGGCGCCAGGACGCCGGCCGAACCGTAGGTGGGCAGGCAGCCGACGGCGAACGTCGCCACGCCCATCAGCAGCAACGTGAACACCAGGACCTTCTTGCGCCCGAAGCGGTCGCCGACGTGTCCGAGGATGAACGCGCCGAGGGGCCTGGCGAGATAGCCCACGCCGAACGTGCCGAGCGCGAGCAGGGTCCCGGTCGCCGGCGAGGCCGCGGGGAAGAAGACCTTGTTGAACACCAGTGCCGCGGCGGTGCCGTAGATGAAGAAGTCGTAGTACTCGAGGGCGCTGCCGATCCAGGCTGCCAGCGCAGTCTTGCGGGCCATCGATGTGGTCACGGCGTACTCCCATGTACGACCTAGTTAGTTAACACAAAATGGGATACGCCACCCCCGCGTGTCAAGGGTTTGCTTTCAGCTGGTCAAGTAGTCGATCAGCAGGTCGCCGAGCATCCGCCGGTAGTGCTCGCGGCGGCCGGGGTCGAGCATGTCCCGCCCGAAGATCGCGGCGAACGTGTGCCGGTTCGCGAGCCGGAAGACGCAGAACGAGCTGATCACCATGTGCACGTCGAGCGGGTCGACGTCGTCGCGGAACCGCCCGGCCGCGCGGCCGCGTTCGAGGATCTGCGTCAGGCCGTCGAGCGCCGGGTTCGCGAGCCCCGCCAGCACTTCCGAGCGGGCGATGTGCTCGGCGCGGTGGATGTTCTCGATGCTGACGAGCCGGATGAAGTCGGGATGCGCCTCGTGGTGGTCGAAGGTCAGCTCCGCGAGGCGGCGGATGGCGTCCTCCGGCTCGAGGTGCTCGACGTCGAGCTCGGCCTCGAGCGCCCGGATCGCCAGGTAGGCCTGCTCCAGCACGGCGATGTAGAGCTGTTCCTTGCCGCCGAAGTAGTAGTAGATCATCCGCTTGGTCGTGCTCGTGCGCTCGGCGATCTCGTCGACACGCGCGCCCGTGTAGCCCTTGTCCGCGAACTCCCGGGTGGCCACGTCGAGGATGTCCGCGCGCGTGCGGTCCTTGTCTCGCTGGCGCTCGGTGTCGGACGACGGTGCTGCCACCGGGCCCCCTTCGATCTGCGGATGACCAGCCAACTCTAGTCGAACCCTTCCTGCGGGCGACTCGGTGCGCTAGCGTTAACTCACTAGTTCGTACATTAAGTGGGAGGTCGGGTGTCCATCTACCTGATCGGTCTCATCGGCTCCGGTATCGGTCCGTCCCTGAGCCCGGCGCTGCACGAGCGCGAGGCCGGTGAGCTCGGGCTGCGCTACAGCTACCGGCTGCTCGACCTCGACGTCATCGGGCAACCGATCGGTGAGGTGCTGGCCGCGGCCAGGGCAGAGGGGTTCGACGGGCTCAACATCACCCACCCGGCGAAGCAGAAGATCCTGCCGCACCTGGACGAGATCGTCCCGGAGGCCGCCGCGCTGGGCGCCGTCAACACCGTGGTCTTCGAGAACGGCAGGGCGATCGGCCACAACACCGACGCGACGGGCTTCGCGCGCAGCCTGAGCCGGGGCCTGCCGGACGCGCGGATGGAGAACGTCGTCCTGCTCGGAGCGGGCGGGGCGGGCGCCGCGGTGGGACACGCGCTGCTGTCGCTCGGCACCGGCCGCCTCGGTGTCTGCGACGTCGACCCGGCCCGCGCCGACAGCCTGGTCACGGCGCTGCGGCGCACGTTCGGCTCCGAGCGGGCCGTCCTGTGCACCCCGGATGCCGTCCGGACGGCCGACGGCCTGGTGCACGCGACTCCCACCGGCATGGCGGCACATCCCGGACTGCCGATCGACGAGTCGTTGCTGCGCGCCGAACTCTGGGTCGCCGACATCGTCTACCGGCCGCTGGAGACCGCGCTTCTGGCCGCAGCGCGGGCGCGGGGCTGCCGGGTGCTGCACGGTGGCGGGATGGTCGTGCTCCAGGCTGCCGAGTCGCTGCGGCTGTTCACCGGCGTCGAGCCGGACGCGGACCGGATGCTCGCGCACTTCGAGGAGTTGGAGGGGGAACCCGCCCATGCGTCCTGACCCGCGCACCGCCATCGCCACCGTGTGCCTTTCCGGCACCCTGGACGACAAGCTGACCGCGGCCGCCGAAGCGGGCTTCGACGGCGTGGAGCTGTTCGAGAACGACCTGCTCGCGGACCGCCGTGCTCCGGAGGAGATCCGGCGGCGCTGCACCGACCTCGGGTTGAAAATCGATCTGTACCAGCCCTTCCGCGACTTCGAGGCCGTGCCGCCGGACGTGCTCGCCGCCAACCTGCGCCGCGCCGAGCACAAGTTCGACGTCATGGCCGAACTGGGCGTGGACACCGTGCTGGTGTGCTCGTCGGTCTCGCAGGACGCCATCGACGACGACGATCTGGCTGCGGAACAACTGCACCTGCTCGCGACGCGCGCGGGCGAACGAGGCCTGCGCATCGCCTACGAGGCGCTCGCCTGGGGCCGGTTCGTCAACGGCTACGAACACGCGTGGCGAATCGTCCGCCGCGCCGCTCACCCGGCATTGGGCGTCTGCCTGGACAGTTTCCACATCCTGTCCAAAGGGGACGATCCGCGGGCCATCCGCGCGATCCCCGGCGAGAAGATCTTCTTCCTGCAGCTCGCCGACGCGCCGACGCTGCCGATGGACGTCCTCCAATGGAGCCGCCACCACCGCCTCTTCCCGGGACAGGGCGACTTCGACCTGACGACGTTCACCCGCAACGTGCTCGACGCCGGCTATCGCGGACCGCTCTCGCTCGAGGTGTTCAACGACGTCTTCCGCCAGTCGGACCCCCACCGAGCTGCGGTCGACGCGATGCGGTCGCTGATCAGCCTGCGGGATTCCCTGGGCCTGCTGGACGTTCCTGCCGCACCCGTCCCGTCCGGCTACGCCTTCGCCGAGGTCGTGGGGGAGACGAACCTGGCCGCGCTGGGCTTCACCCGAGCGGGCGTGCACCGCTCGAAGCCGGTGGAACTGTGGACGCAGGGCGAAGCACGCGTGCTGGTCAACGCGGACGGCGAGCCCGGCGCGATCGGCGCACTCGGCATCTCCGTGCCGGACCCGGCCGCCGCGGCGCAGCGGGCGAAGGTCCTGCTCGCACCACCGTTGTCCCGGACGGCCGGCCCCGGCGAAGCCCCGCTGACCGCCATCGCCACCCCGGACGGAACGCAGATCTTCCTGTGCGCCGACAACGACTGGCGCGGCGACTTCGTGGCGACCCGGGAATCGGCCCCGGACGCGGGAATCACCGGCATCGACCACGTGGCGCTGACCCAGCCGTTCGACAACTTCGACGAGGCCACGCTCTTCTACCGTTCCGTGCTGGGCCTGGAACCGGGCGCCACAGCGGAGTTCGCGGCACCGTTCGGCCTGGTGCGCGGCCGCGGTGTGAGCGGAGGAGGCGTGCGGCTCACCCTGGACGCGGCTCTCGTCCGGCGCGGAGGCTGGGCGCCCGCGGTCGAATCGCCCCAGCACATAGCGTTCACGACCGCCGACGCGATCGCGTCCGCCGAGGCGCTCCGGCAGCTGGGTGCGCGACTGCTGGAGATCCCGGGCAACTACTACGACGACCTCGCCGCACGCACCGGCCTGCCGTCCGATCGCATCAGCGCGCTGCGCAAGCATTCCGTGCTCTACGACCGCGACGAACGCGGCGAGTACCTGCACTTCTACACCGAACTGGCAGGCGCGCGGGTGTTCTTCGAGGTGGTCCAGCGCATCGGTGACTACCGCGGATTCGGCGTGGTCAACGCGCCCGTCCGGATGGCGGCCCATCACGAAGCGCGGCAGGGCGCCCACACCACGAGCAGGTGAGATCGCCCGCCGCACGGCCAAGAGCTCGTGCGGCGGGCGTTCCCGGACGTCCGGACCGGCGCTACAACCGTTGCAGCCCGAACCGCTGGTTCAGTCCGCTGCCGGCGGTCCACTGCGAGATGCGGGCACCGTCGGCGGTCGAGGCCTCCCACACGTCCATGGTGAGACCGCTCTGCCGGTTGACCAGGCTGATCACGCCCAGGCCCTGGTCGACGACCTGCCACTGCTGGCTGGTCGAGTTGCTGTCGGTCTGTTGCGTGATGTCGGCGCCGGTGCTCGAACTCGCGACCTGGAGCACGAGACCGCTGTGCCGGGCGCGGACCCGGTAGAAGCCGCCGCCGGAGTCGAGGAAGTCGAACACCTGGTTCTGCCCGCCCGTGGCCGCCCACTGGATCGCGGCGGCACCCGCCGCGGTGGAACCGCCGTTGATGTCGAGCAGCTTGTTGCTGTGCTGGGCGACGAGCCGGTAGTCCACCCCTGGCTGCACCGTGCCGGTGCCACCACCGGCGGTCCCGACCGGCTTGCGGGTCAGCGCGAGCGCCTGGCCGACGTCGGGCAACGGCTTCAACCGGTACGTGTAGGTGTAGTCCCGGTTGGGGAACAGCTTGTAGGTGTCGAGCGGGTGCGCGCCCCAGCTGTCGTTGCCGCCGACGCCCGTCTGCCGCAGGTTCAGCCGCAGCACCACGTCCTGCCGCCTGGTCAGCTGGTAGTCGTGCCGGACGCCCTTGGAGAGGTCCTCCGGGGTGAAGTAGGACGCGTTCACCTCCAGCAGCGGTTCGGCGGACGCGAGCAGGCCGCGGCCGGCGCCGTTGACCAGGGCGACCCAGCGGACGTCGGTCTTGTTGCCGTTCTCCTGCGGCCGGAGGTAACCGGTCCACTGCTCGGCGACGGTCGAGGAGTACACGCCGACGTCGGAGCCGGTCTTGCGGTCCCACTGGTTCTCGTGCGGGCCGCGGCCGTAGTAGTGCAGCCGGGAGAGCTCGCCCGGCACGAACAGCATCGTGCCCACCTCGGGGATGTAGGGCAGGCCGGACGATCCGGGGTGCAGGAGGTTGTCGACCTTGATCTCACCGTTGCCGTAGATCGTGTACGTCGTCGTGAACGTCGACACGGTGCTGGTCGGCAGGGTGCCGCTGACGGTGATCCGCGCCGCGCGGTCGGACGGCCGGTCGAGAACGACCCTGCTGACCGTCCGGTTGGCGCCGGCGTTGCGCCACGTGCCGTTGCGGTTCGGATGGCCGTTGCCGACGTCGTTGTCGGTCGGCGCCCGCCAGAAGTTGGGCTGCGGGCCGGAGTTCAGCAGCCGCATGCCCATCGCGTCGTAGGAGGTGATCAGGCCGGACGCCTTGGCGATGACCACGCTGAAGTCCTGGCCGGTGACGGTGATGCGGTCGCCGGTCTCGGTGGCGGTCACCACCGGCACCGACGTGACCGGCGTCGGCACGACCGGTGGGCTGCTGAAGTTGACCGGCAGTTGTTGTTTGGCCACCTCGAAACCGGCGCCTGCCCACGACGTCGCCGTCCGCAGCTTGAACGACAGCTGCAGGAAGTGCTCCTCGCCGGGCGCCGGGTTGGCCGGGCGCTGGATGGGTACCTGCACCGTCTTGTTCGACAGCGGCGGGATGTTGGCCTGCTCGGCGGTGAGCTCTCCACTTTGGACAACGGCGCCGTCGGCGACGAGTGCCCAGGTGCAGACGAACTCGTTGACGTTGGTGAACAGGTACTCGTTGGTGATCCGGACGGTGCCCGCGGCGCCCGCGTTGTCGGCGTTGATCGCCTGGTAGACCTGTTTGACCTCGACGCCCTTGCCGCTGATCCGCCGGTCGGGGGTGACGATGCCGTCGCCGCAGAAGGCACCGTCGTTCGGGTTGTCGCCCCAGTCGCCGCCGTAGGCGAGGTACGTGGCGCCGGACGAGGCCTTCCAGGTCAGGGCCTGGTCGACGAAGTCCCAGATCCAGCCGCCCTGCAGGATCGGGTTGGCCCGGATGATGTCCCAGTACTCCTTGAGGTTGCCGGTCGAGTTGCCCATGCTGTGGGTGTACTCGATCATCACGTACGGCCGGGTATCGGAGGTGTTCCGCGCCCGGTTCGCCACCCCTGCCGGGCTTTCGTACATGGCGGAGCGGATGTCGCTGACCTGGGGGCGGTTGTCGCCCTCGTACTGGATGACCCTGGTGGGGTCGGCCGCGCGGATCCAGTCGCGCATCGTCACGAAGTTGCTGCCACCACCGGCCTCGTTGCCGAGCGACCAGATGATCACCGACGCGTGGTTCTTGTCCCGGTGGACCATCTGGGCCGCGCGGTCGAGGACGTTCGAGGTCCAGTCCGACCTCGATGCGGGGTAGCTGTCGCGGATCCCGTGTGTCTCCAGGTTGACCTCGTCGACGACGTACAGGCCGTACTCGTCGGCGAGGTCGTAGAACACCGTGTTGTTCGGGTAGTGCGACGTGCGCACCGAGTTGATGTTGAGCCGCTTCATCACCGTGATGTCGCGGATCTGGTCCTCACGGGTCAGCGCGGTCCCGCGGTCCGGGTCCATCTCGTGCCGGTTGGTGCCGCGCAACGACACCGGCTGGCCGTTGATCCGCATGAGGCCGTTCTTGAGGGCGAACTCGCGGAAACCGACCCGTGCCGACACGGTCTGGGTCACCGCGCCGGACGGGTCGCGCAACGTGAGCACGGCGGTGTAGAGGTTCGGGTGCTCGGCCGACCAGAGTCTCGGTCCCTGCACCGCTTTGGAACCACGTGCGGTCGCTTCCTGGCCCGGCGAGGGGGAGTTCACCGGTGTGCGCAACGGTTCCGGCCAGACGGGTTGCCGGTTGTGGTCGTACAGCTGGGTTTCCACCGTGAACGTGCCCGGTTGCTGGCCGCCGTTGTTGCGGACGGCCACCGCCACCGCGAGGTCCGCGTTGGTGTAGTTGTCCCGCAGCGGCGTGGTGATCGTGAAGTCGCGCAGGTGCGCGGCGGGCAGCGAGTAGAGCCAGACCGGCCGGAAGATGCCGGACAGCCGGATCATGTCCTGGTCCTCCAGCCAGTCCCCGTCGGGGAACTTGAAGACCTCGACCGTGATCAGGTTCGAGCCCGCCCTGACCTGATCGGTGATGTCGAACTCGGACGGCGTGTACGAACCCTCGCGGTACCCCACCTTCGTGCCGTTGACCCACAGGTAGAACCCGGCCTTGACGCCCTCGAAGTGGATGTTGACCCGGCGCCCCTGCCAGGCGGGCGGCAGCGTGAACGTCCTGCGGTACTGGCCGACGGGACTGACCCGCGACGGCGCGAACGGCGGCTGCGTGTTCTCGTTCTGGCCGTTGTTGCCCCACCACGGGTACGGGACGTTGGTGTAGATCGGGTTGTCGTAGCCGTGCAGTTGCCAGCTGGACGGCACCGGGAGAGTGGCCCAGTTGCTGTCGTTGTAGTCGGTGCGCCAGAAGTTCTGGTCCCGGTCGGCCGCGCGGGTGACGTGCTTGAACCGCCAGGTGCCGGTCAGGTCGAGCCGGAACGGCGAGTTCGTGCGGTCTCCGGCCAGCGCCTGCTGGAGATCGGCGTAGGGCATGAACGTGGCGTGCGCGGGCTGGGAGTTGACCTGGAAGTACCCGATGTTGTTGTTCCACTCGGGATAGCCGTTGGGCGGGTCGACCCACGCCGCCGCGCCGACGTCACCGGTAGCCGAGGTCGCTGAGGTCGCCGTGGTTTCTGCTGAAGCGGGCCCGGCCAGGGAGGGGGCGGCCAGCGCCGCGAGTCCGCCGCCGAGCAGCGTGCGCCTGCGGATCCTGCGCCGGTGAGCAGGCGCGCGTTCGTCCGGGGCGTCTGGGGTGTTGGACAACGTCGTCTCCTAGCCGGTCAGCAAGCGGAGTTGGTTTGCGTGAGCAGGCCCAGCCGCCACGGCAGGCTGTTGTAGTCGCCGCCGGAGTTCGGATCGCGGCCCTGGTACAGGTAGCGGATCTGGCACGGGCTGATGGTCAGCGTCTGGTCGGTGCCGGTGCGGATCATCTCGCCGTGGCTGATGTCGCGGGTCCAGGCGCCGCCGGGGAACGTGACGTTGGCCGGGCCCGCGAACGGGGCGGCCTCCGCGTCGGCCAGCGCCGTCCACGGTCCGGAGATGCTGCCGGACTTCCAGGAGCGGAAGTACCTGCCCTGTGCCCCGATCGCCTCCACCAGCAGGAGGTACTGGTCGGAACCGTCCACTTTGTACACGTTGGCCGCTTCGAACAGCTTGTACCTGTCGGGGTCCTGGGCGGCGATGACCGGCTCGCTCATGCCGTTCGGGAAGTTCCCGACCGGGGTCTGGGACCGGTACAGGTGACCGTTGTCGTCGGAGGAGAACAGGTGGCAGTTCACCGTGTCGCAGATGACCCACATGTCGACCCAGTACCCGTTGCCGATGTTGTCCCGGATGATCTTCGGCATTTCCGGGTAGAAGTGCCTGGGCGCGGTCCACCCCGCCGGGTTGTTGATGTCCGGGTTGGTCGAGTAGGCGGCGTTGCCGTCCTGGTAGACGAGGTACCAGAGGTTCTGCGGTGCGAAGAAGAACACCTCCGGCGCCGCCCGGTAGCCCGCGCCGATCCCCGACCGGTCGAGGTAGAAGTGGGAGGCCGCGCTCGCCTGCGCCCAGTCGGTGAAGCTCAGGTACACCATGTTGTAGCCCGCCGCGTTCGCCACGCTGGCGAAGACGTGCCACTTCCCGTTGTGGTAGACCACCGACGGGTCCTTGATGCCGGCGATGTTGTGCGTCGCGTCGGACTTGGGTGAGATCAGCTGCTGGCTCGAGCTCCACGTGTAGCGCGACGGCAGGGGGCCAGGGCCGGGCCCGGGTCCGGGATCGGTCAGGCCGGTCCACTGCTGGTTGCTGCCACCGTTGCAGGACCAGATGATCACCCTGGTGCCGTTGGCGGTCGCGGCGCCGTTGACGTCGAGGCACAGTCCTGATTGGACGTTCGTGATCGTGCCGTTGCTGTTGGCGTTCCACTTCTGGTTGTTGCCGCCGGTGCAGTTCGCGATGATCGTGTTCGAGCCTGCCGCTGTGCCGGAGGTGTCCAGGCACCGCTTGGAGCCACCGGTGTAGACCGTGATCTCACCGGACGACGCGCGGGTCCACTGCTGGTTCGTGCCGCTGTGGCAGTCCCAGATCTGCAGCTGCGTGCCGGGTGCGGTCGCCGAGTTCGGCACGTCCACGCACCTGCCGGCGGCCACGGCACGCAGCGTTCCACTGCCGCCACCACCGCCGCCGCTGTTGAGCGCGTCGAGCACCGCGGTGTACGCCTGCTTCTTGTTGTAGTTGCCGTCGAACAGCAACGGGGTGTCGTTGCGCCACGAGTACTTGTCCGTGACGCCCCAGGGAGTGATGCCGGTGCAGCGGGTCACGGCCATGCACGCCTGGATCACCGTGCGGTAGGTCGCGGCCTGGCCGGCGCCGGAGCCGCCGACGTCCAGTTCGGTGATCTGCACGTCGACGCCGAGGTCGGCGAAGCGCTGCAGGTTCGCCTGGTAGCTGCTCAGGTTCGCGCCGGAGCTCAGGTGGCTCTGGAAGCCGACGCAGTCGATCGGCACCCCGCGGGACTTGAAGTCGCGCACCATGTTGTAGATGCCGGTGCTCTTCGCGTTGATGCCGTCGGTGTTGTAGTCGTTGTAACACAGCTTCGCGTTGGGATCGGCGGCACGGGCGGTGCGGAACGCCTCGTCCATGTAGCCGTCGCCAAGCCGCTGCTGGACGAACCACTGGCGGCGGGACCCGTTCTCCTCGAACGCCTCGTTCACCACGTCCCAGGAGTGGATCTGGCCCTTCCAGTGACCGGCCACCTGGTTGATGTGGTTCGCGATCGCGGCGCGCAGGTCGTTCCCGTTCAGGTTCCTCACCCAGTCGGGAATCTGCTGGTACCACACGAAGGTGTGGCCGCGGACCGACATGCCGCGGCTGCGCGCCTGGCTGACGATCTGGTCGGCCGGTCCGAAGTTGAACCGGTTGGGGCTGGGCTCGACGGTGTCCCATTTCATCTCGTTTTCCGGCGTGACGCTGTTGAACTCCGTGCTCCACGTGTTCACGTACGCCGATTCGCCGAGGTGGCTCTGGGAGATCGCGGCCCCGAAGTACCGGCCGCTCTGTGCCGCCGCGGCACCGAGTGTGCTCGCCGCCGCCGCGGCAGGGCCGGGAAAGGCGGCGAGGGTTGTCGCTGTGAGTCCTGCGGCAGCCAGGACGGCTGCCGCCGAACGAGCCCGCCGTCGCAGGGAGTGGCTGTTGAACATCGCAACCCTCGTTTCATCATTGAAAGGTGGGGTTAATCGAGTTCTCCGGCGTTGAGGCACACCGGTCGTGCGTCATCACCGGGCGCCGACGGCGGTGCGGCTCCGGTTGGTCCTCAGTGGACAGTCAGGATCTTCGCCCTGGAGGGCGCGGTGCGGTGGCGATCGGCAATGCCGGGATGAGTCCGGGAGCGGCCGGTGGCGACGGCACGTTCACGGCGTCAGGCACGTACGTCCGGTGACGGTTAGTGCGATTCATTGCACTGAACACCGGAAAGTTTGTAGCACACATTCGGAAGGCGGGTCCAGGTCAGCCGAAGACGCGGCGCTGGATCTCCCTGCGGTAGTCCTCGAGGGTCCTGTCCACGTGCACGGCGGCGGCCGCGGCGGCTGCCTCCGGGTCGCCGTCGCGGATGGCCTGGTAGATCGCGGTGTGCTCCTCCACCGCCTCCGCGGTGTGGCTGCCGACCGCGCCGTTCATCCCGATGATGTTGGACTGGCGTTGCAGGCGGCGGGCCTCGCGCACCGACGCGACCAGGAACTGGTTGTGCGACGCGGCCGCGACGGCCAGGTGGAACTCGTCGTCCCCGCGGTCGAACAGCGCCGGCTGCCCGGTCACGTGCCCCTCGCGGCACAGGTCGGAGGCGAGCTCGATGGCGCGCAGCTCGGCGGGGGTCGCACGGGTCGCGGCGTGGCGCGCGGCCGCGGTCTCCTGGACCCGGCGGAACTCGAAGAGCATGTAGACGTGGTCGAGGTCGGTGGGCAGGAAGAAACCGCCCCACCGCGAGGAACCGAGCATGCCCTCGTCGTCGGCCACGTACAGCCCGCGGCCCTTGTGCGCGCGCACCCGCCCGAGCGCCGAGAGGATCTTCACCGCTTCTCGCACCACGGTCCGGCTGGTCCCCATCCGGCCGGCCAGCTCGTTCTCGGTCGGCATGCGGTCACCGGGGCGCAGCTCCAGCTCCGCGATGAGCTGCAGGATCCGCTCGGCCACCAGCTCGTAGCCCGGCCGGTAGGCGGCGGGCGGGGCGTACGCGGCATCGGCATCCACCGAGACAGCTCCTTCATGAGTACGACTTTTCGCCTGTCGAAACCAGGGTACATGCGCATCGAACGAGCAGAACAACCCGTCGAACAGGCAATCGTCCAAGGTCACGGGCGGTGCCAGAGGTATTGAGCTGGCAACAAGATAAGCATGCTCATCTTGTTGACGTCGACTTCACCTGGCTGCTCTCATGGTGCACGCCGGGCACGGCCCGCGTTCGCACGACAGCGATGAGTGACACAACGTTGTGGAGCAGCTGATGAGTCGTTGGAAAGCGCTTACCATCTTGCGGTTGCTGGCCTCGCTGCTGCTCGCCGCAGGCCTGGTCACCGCCGTCTCGCCCCAGGCCCAGGCCTCCACGAGTCAGTTCAGGGGCGTGAACTGGGCCGACCAGAGGGACAACTTCGTCAACGGTGTGCTGTACCCGTCCGGGCTCAGCGCGTCGGACACCTACTCCTCGGCGGCCACCGTCGCGGACCGCGTCGTCGGCCAGATGTACTCCATCACCGGCGCCAACACGGTGCGGATCCCGATCAACGAGCCGACCGTGGCGAACTACTGGGGCACCTACACCGGCGCCATCGACACCGCGCTCGCCAAGGGCAACGTGATCTTCGCGTACTGGGCGCACACCGGCGGCCGGCCGCCCAGCACGAGCGCGTTCGACCAGATGTGGGACAAGGTCATCGCGAAGTACGGCGGTAACCCGAACGCCTACTTCGAGGTCATCAACGAACCGCACGGCTACAGCACCGGCGACCTGAACAACATGTACAACTCCTGGCTGGGCAGGTATTCCACTGTCCCGCGCGGCAGGGTGATCCTCGACGGCGCCGGCCTCGCCCAGAACGTTCCGGCGGTCGGCGGTGACAGCAGGCTGAACGGCACGCTGCTCGCGGTGCACGACTACTCGTTCTTCGCCGGCTACGAGAGCGAAACCGAGTGGGCGAACCACATCGGTGGTTACATCGGCAACTACGCCAGCCGCACCATCGCCACCGAGTGGGGCGGACCGATGAGTCCCGGTTCCAAGAACGGCGTGTCCTTCGACGCGGTCGACTACAGCATCCCCAGCGGGTCCTACATGGCCGACTACATCAGGGGCGTCAGCGCGAAGCTGCGCAGCCTCGGGATGGGCAGCGTGTACTGGCCGGGCCTGCGCGACGGTGACTGGTACAGCATGACCAGCAGGAGCGGCAGCGGCCAGAACATCGCGCTGTCGCTGACGAACCCGTCGGGGCTGCAGCAGCTGCGCTACGCCTGGGGTGTGGGCGAGGGCGGCAGCACCACGGTCGAGGTCCGCAACATCGGAACCGGTTGGTACGTCGACGGTCTCGGCAGGACCACCGACTCGACGGCAGGTCAGGGCAGCGGCGGCACCAGCGCCAGTCAGCGGTGGATCGTCGAGAACACCGGCTCCTACGTCCGGTTCAAGAACGCGGTCACCGGCCTGTACCTCGACGGCGCCGGCCGCACGTCCAACGGCTCCGACACGAGCCAGCGCCCTGGCAGCACGGCCACGAGCCAGCAGTGGATGGTGGTGACCGGCAAGAGCAGGGGCAATGACGTGCGCGTCAGGAACCGTGCGACCGGCCTCTACCTGGACGGCATGGGTCGTGCGTCGGGCACCGCGAACCTCGGGCAGTGGAGCGACAGCAACAGCACCAACCAGCAGTGGCGGATCGTCGCGGCGGGCTGAGCAGCGGCCGTGGTCAGCGGGTGGAGGTGCTGCCGCGGTCGGTCAGCCGCGGCTGGAGCAGGCGGATCTCCGGCGCCTGCTCCCGCTCGAGGCGGCCCGTCACCATCTCGACGGCCATCGCGCCCAGTTCGTCGGCGGGCACGGAGATCGAGGTGAGCGGCACGGCCAGGTTCCGCGCGATGTCATCGGGGCACAGCGTGATCACCGACAGGTCGGCCGGCACCTTCAGCGATCGGCGGCGCA
Source organism: Lentzea sp. NPDC054927 (assembly GCF_053610285.1). NCBI lineage: Bacteria > Bacillati > Actinomycetota > Actinomycetes > Pseudonocardiales > Pseudonocardiaceae > Lentzea > Lentzea sp. NPDC054927. Next base: position 30,268 of record NZ_JBSGXZ010000046.1, on the reverse strand, counting down.
GTTCGAGCAGCAACGGGCCGAGCACCGCCTCGTTGTGCACGACCAGACCGGTGGTGCCGCGTTCGGGACTCAGCACGTCGTCGAGGCACGCCGAGACCGCCTCGTAGTCCGCGGCGCACGAGTGCACCGAGGCAGGCAGGTTCCGCTGGGCGGTCTCCTGCTGGAAACCGGCCAGCAGCCGGGCGGCGTAGCTGGTGCCGCGTTCGTAGACGGCGGGCGGTGAGCCGATCAGCGCGATCGAGCGGTGCCCTCGATCGGCGAGATGGCCCACCATCTGTCTACCGGCGGAGGCGAAGTCGAGGTCGACGCAGTTGAGGCCCTGGTGGTCGTCGGGCATGCCGAGCAGGACCACCGGCGCGTTGACCGTGCGCAGTTCGGGCACGCGCGGATCGGCGCTCTCCACGTCCATCACGATGATCGCGTCCGCCATGGACCGCGCGGTGACCCGATGTGCCTCGCCGGGGCCCGCCTCCTTGGTCAGCAGCAACACGTCGTAGTCGTAGTCGCGCGCGGAAGCCAGGATCGACGAGACGAACTGCATGATGACCGGCATGTTGTGGTCGGACCGCAACGGCACGATCAGGCCGATCACACGTGACCGGCTCGAGGCGAGCGCACGCGCACCGGCGTTCGGGTGGTAGCCGAGTTCGACGATGCTCTGCTCGACTCGCCGTCTCGTCTCTTCGGAGATGCTCCGTTTTCCGCTGAGCACGTACGAGACCGTGCTGATCGAGACGCCGGCGTGGCGGGCGACCTCTTTGATCGTGATCATGCCCGCCCCTCGGATCGCGCGTCGGCAAGTGGCGATCATCGTAGTGCGGCGCGGGAAGTTCTCGTACGGCGGCGCGGAGCCCGGCGCCGGGCGCGGGCGGTGTCCCCTGTGGCCGGACGCCGTCGAACATCCGTCGAAAATCGATGCCGGATTGAGCGAATTCGTCGAACTGCGGAAGTTCTCTTGACGCCGGGATTTCGGCTGTGCCAGATTCTGAATAGCTGGTCGAAGCGTTTCGATTCGGTTCGCAGTGGTGTGGTGTGAATTCCGTTCAATGATGTGCGGAAGGGCAAAATCAATGATCAAGATGATGCGTGCGTTGATTGTCGCGACGGTGGCCGTGCTGACGGTTTCACTGGGTACCGGCAGCGCGCTGGCGGCGACCTGGAGTTCCTCCGACAGGTGGGGAACCTGGTCGAACGGCGGATACACGGTGCGCAACAACGTCTGGGGCAACGGCTACGGACCCCAGACGGTCTGGGCCAACTCCTACAGCAACTGGGGTGTCTGGGCGAACCACCCCAACACCGGCGGGATCAAGTCCTATCCGCACTCGGAGAGGCAGGTGAACCGCAGGCTGAGCTCGCTCGGCAGCCTGTCGAGCAGTTTCAACGTCTCGTACCCCGGCTCCGGTGCCTACACGACCGCCTACGACATCTGGGCTGACAACAACGCCTACGAGATCATGTTGTGGATGAACAAGGTCGGCGCCGTGGGACCGATCGGCTCCCGGCTGACGACGATCTCGGTGGGCGGCCACACCTGGGACGTCCACCGCGGCTCGAACGGCTCGAACGCGGTGTTCTCGTTCGTCCGCACGTCCAACACGGGTTCCGGCACGGTCGACATCAAAGCCGTGATGAACTGGATCCGGGGCCAGGGCTGGTTCGGTGACGTCACCGTGGGCTCCGTGCAGTTCGGTTACGAGATCACCTCGTCCAGCGGTGGCCTCAACTTCACCACCAACAGCTACTCCGTCTCCTTCGGCTGAGCATCGATGGCGCTGTCCACGGGAATTCCCGCGGACAGCGCCATTCGTGCTGGGGAGGCTCCGGCCGCTACCGCACTTCCGGCACCAAACCGCGCTCGCGCAACCACTCCAGCTGCGTGACCGAGTTCGAGCCGTGCCCGCCACCGTGGTCGGCGAACGGCCACACGGTCATGGTCCGGTCCCCGCCCGCGTACCGGTTGAAGGCGGCGTAGACGGTGGACGGCGGGCAGACCGGGTCCATCAACCCGACGCTGAACAACGCCGGCGCCAGCGCGCGCTGGGCGAAGTGGACCCCGTCGAAGTAGGACAGCGTGGCGAACGTGTCGTTCACCCGATGCCTGCTGTGCCAGCGCAGGTACTCGGCGAGCTCCTGGTAGGGCCCGTCGCCGCACATCTCCGCCGCCCGCCGGAAGTGGCAGAGGAACGGCACGTCCGCCAGCACCGCCGCGACACGGGTCAGCCCGGCCACCGCGATCGCCAGCCCGCCGCCCTGACTGCCACCCGCGACGATCACCCTCTCGGCATCCAGCCCTGGCAGCTCGCCGGCCGCGTCCACGGCGCGGACGCAGTCGGTGATGAGCCGCCGGTAGTAGTAGTTCTCGGGGGAGTCGATGCCGCGGGTCATGAAGCCCTTGGCCCACTGCGTGCCGTCGCCCTCACCGCGGTCAGGCGTCTCGTGGCCCTGGCCGCGGCTGTCGACGACGAGCTGCGCGTACCCGGCGGCGGACCAGAGCAGGTGGTCGGTGGGCAGGCCGCGCCCGCCGGTGTAGCCGGCGTAGGTGACGACGACGGGCATCGATCTCTCTGCTTCGCGTGGTCGCAGCAGCCAGGCCGCCACGGGTTCGCCGTTCCAGCCGGGGAATCGGACGTCGTTGACCTCGACGGTGCGCAGCAGGTGCCGGTCGGTGACCCGCTCGGCCTTCACGGCGCCGCCGCCCGCCCGCGCCTCGGTGAGGGTCCGGGTCCAGAACGCGTCGAAGTCCGGTGGCGCCGGCAGATGTGGGCGGTAGCCGGTGAGCTCGTCGAGGCTGGCGTCCGTCAACGGCATCGGGTGACTCCTTCAAGGGGTGGTGCCCGGCCTCGCCACGGCGGCCGGCCGCTGAGGCTCGGCTGGGGTGGATGTGGCCGTGTGCAAGTACCGCCGACTCGCAGTCGGTGGTACTTGCACACGCCTGAAGGTGGTGGTGGCCCGTTTCCCGCCGGTCACGGGCCACCGGTCTCGGCCAGGTGCGGTGCGACCTGGATCGATTGGGTGGTGGCCCGCCGTCGCCGGAGTGGCGGGCCACCGGTCTCAGCGGGAGAAGCGGAACGCGGCCAGGCGGAAGGTGCCGTGCAACCTCACCCGCAGGTCGTGAACCCCGGACAACGGCGCGGGCAGCGTGGCCGACGCGGTCGCCCACTCGTAGCGGCCACCGGTGACCGGCACCGGGATCTCCGCCAGCAGCCCCTCGTCCGTCCAGAACTCCAGGCGGTCGCCGGGAGCATCACTCTCCCGGGACACCTCGGCCTCGACCCGGACCGCGCCCGACAGGTCTGCGGAGGAGAACCACAGGGTCGTGGGCTGAGCGGGGTCGGCAGGGGTGATCGCGTCACCTGTGGTGCGGGTGGCGTCGACGAAGGTAGCGCCGTCGTGGTCGTCGAAGTCGGCGGCCAGGACGCGGCGGTCCACGGCGGCGCGCGGTGCGGGAGCAGGGCCGGCAACGGTGAGCGGCGCGGTGAGCACGACGTCCTCGGCGGAACGGGCGATCAGCACCTCGTAGGCGCCGGGGTCGGCGGTGAACGCACCCGTTGCCACGTCCCAGTGTGTGAGCTGGTCGGTGGACAGCCGGAAGGTGAGCACGCGGCTTTCCTTGGGGGACAGGGAGACCTTGCGGAAGTCGGCGAGTCGCAGCCGGGGTGCCTCGTAGCGGGCGTCGAGGGCGCGGACGTAGAGCTGGACCACCTCGCTGCCGGTGCGGGTGCCGGTGTTGGACACCGTCACCGAGACGTCGATCGCGCTGTTCCCGGTGACGGTGTCCGCGGACAGGATCAGGTCGCGGTGGGCGAAGTCGGTGTAGGAGAGGCCGTGGCCGAACGGGTACAGCGGCGCGGCGCGGTGGTACTGGTAGGTCCAGCCCGCCTTGATGATGTCGTAGTCGAGCGGGTGCGGCAGCTCGTCGTCGCCGCGGTACCAGGTCTGCGGCAGGCGCCCGGCGGGGTCGGCCTCGCCGAGCAGGACGGCGGCCACCGCCCTGCCGGTTTCCTGCCCGCCGTGGGAGGTCCACACCACGGCGGGCAGGTGCTCGTCGGCCCAGTCCAGGGCGTAGGGGTAGCTGCTCATCACGACCAGCGCGGTGTCCCTGCGGACTCCGGCCACCTCGCGCAGCAACGACTCCTGGGCCGCGGGCAGTGCGATGCCCGCGCGGTCCTCGGTCTCGCGGCCGTCGATCAGCGGCTGGTTGCCGAGGACGACCACCGCGACGTCCGCGGACACGGCGGCGGCCAATGCTTCGGCGGTGCCGTCGCGCAGCAGTTCGCGCTCCCAGCGTTCGGCGGATTCCGGTGTGTCGGCATTGACGCTCACCCGGCCGTCGACCGGATCGACCACGGCGTACCGGCCGGTCAGCACGTTCTGCAGCAGCACGGAATCTTCCGACGGCACGAGGCGGAACGTCTCGCGGACGTCCCAGCTCTTGATCTGGTCCTGGTCGGCGACGAGCGAGTCGTCCGCGCTCTTGAGGCTCAGGTAGCGGCCGGTCTCCGCGGACCGCAGCGTCAGCACCCCGTCGCCCCAGTCGGCGACGTCGAACGCGGTCTTGTCCAGCAGCTCGCCGCTGGTGCGCGAGCGCAGCGCCACCCGGTCGGCGCCGTCCGCGACGACCACCTCGCCGCCGAACACCGCCTCGAGTCCACTCGCGACCGTGACCTGGTACGGCAGCGTGCCGCTGTACCAGTCCTCGCACAGCACGCCGGCGAGCGGGCCGATCACGGCGATGCGCCGGGTGCGGTCCGGGTCGAGCGGCAGGAGTCCGTCGTTGCGCAGCAACACCACGGACTCGGTCGCGGCCCGCAGTGCGAGGGTGCGGTGCTCCGGGCAGTCGATGACGTCCGGGCCGATGCCTGCGTACGGGTCGAGCCCGGGGTCGAACTCGCCGAGGCGGAAGCGGATCTCCAGCTGCCGCCGCACCGCGCGGTTCACGTCGGCCTCGTCGATCAGGCCGCGGTCCAGTGCCTCGCGCAGCCTGCGGAACGGGGTGGCGCTGTCCTCGCCGTGGTCGGTGAAGCTGTCGATGCCGGCCTTGAGCGCGGCCCCGTGGGACTCGGCGTGGTCGTCGAAGTAGTGCTCAGGGTCGACCAGGTTGGACGGTGCCTCCGCGTCGCTCACCACGAACAGCTCGTGGCCGGTCGGCTCCGCCCAGCGGCGCAGCTCCGTCTCGATGAGCGGGGTGACGTGGCACGGACGGCCGTTGACCAGGTTGTACGCGGCCATGGCACCGGTGGCCGCGCCGGAGGCGACCACGGGGCGGAAGGCCGCGAGATCGTACTCCTGCAGCACCCGCGGGCGCACGCCGGAGGACGTGACGCACCGGTCGTCCTCGTTGTTGTAGGCCAGGAAGTGCTTGAGCACCGGGGCCGTGCGCAGGAACCGGTGGTGGTCGCCCGTCAGTCCCCGGCAGAACGCCGTTCCGAGCCGTGCGGTGTGCACCGGGTCCTCGGAGTAGCCCTCCTCGTTGCGGCCCCAGCGCGGGTCGCGCAGCAGGTTCAGCACCGGCGCCCATGCCTGCAGGCTGTTCGCGCCCGTGCCGATGGCGGGCGACCGGTGGTAGTGGAACGCCCTCAGCTCGACCGAGGTGGCCTCGGCGACGCGGTGCACCAGCTCCTCGTCCCAGGTGGCGCCCAGCCCGACAGCCTGGGGGAAGACGGTGGCGACGCCCAGCCAGGCGACGCCGTGCAGGGCCTCCGACCCGGTGCGGAACGCGGCGACTCCCAACCGGGGCACGGCCGGCGAGTACTGGTGCAGCATCCCGATCCGCTCGTCGAGCGTGAGTCGCCCGAGCAGGTCGTCGATGCGCTTGCGCGTCGGCAGCGCCGGATCGTGGAAAGGCAGCCGATCGACGGCGGGCACAGACTCGGAAACCACGTGGTAACCCCTCAGGTCGGAGCTAGCGTTGAAGCGTTTCGACGGTGGCACGAACAGGTTTCCGCTGTCAACGGGCTTGTTAAGTGCGACGTGCGTCACTAGCCTCCCCGGCATCTGTTTAAGCGCTTCGACACTTCGACGACGAAGGATCGGGTTCCGTCATGGGCAACGAGTTGAACCGCAGAAGCTTCCTCAACGCCGCCGTCTCGGCTGCAGGGCTCGTCGCGCTGGGGCCGCTGCTGTCCGCCTGCGGCAGCGGACCGGCCCAGCGGGCGGGTGTGGGTTCCGAGGCCGCCCTCAAGGCCGTGCTGCCGGCCTACGTGCCGAACACGTCGATCAAACCGGACATCCCGTCCATCGCGGGCGGCCCCGACGTGATGACGAACCCCGGTTTCCTGAGCTACCCCGCCAACCGGGTCGCCACCGTGTCCGGCGTTCCCGGCAAGGGCGGCAAGTACGCGGCGGTCACGCCGCTGTGGGGGACCATTCCGCCGGCCGACAACTCGTTCTACCAGGCCATGAACAAGGCTCTGGGCGTCCAGCTGGAGATGAAACCGGCCGACGGCAACACCTACAACACCATCATCCCGACGATGACGGCCTCGAAGCGGCTGCCCGACTGGATCCAGCTCCCCGCCTGGTGGAACTCCCAGATGAACGTCGGCGGGCTGGTGGGGAACCAGCTCGCGGACCTGACGCCCTACCTGTCCGGCGACAACATCAAGAAGTACCCCAACCTCGCGGCCATCCCGACCTCCGCGTGGCGGACCGGTGCCTGGGGCGAGAAGTTGTACGGGATCCCGTCGTTCGCCACCGGCTTCCAGATCGCCGGCCTCCTCTACTACCGCCAGGACGTCTTCGAAGCCAGGGGCATCAAGGCCGACCAGGTGAAGTCCGCCGACGACCTGATGAACCTCGGCAAGGAGCTGACCGACGCCAAGAACGGCGTGTGGGCGTTCGACGACGTCTACCGCTACATCTACACCTCCTTCGGCGCGCCGCTGAAGTGGCGGGTGGACAACGGAAAGCTCGTCCACGTGTACGAGACCGAGGAGTTCCTCGCGGCACTCGACTGGTGCAACCGGCTCGCGGCCGCCGGGTACGTGCACCCCGACGCGCTGGCGGGTGACAACGCCAACGGCAACACCCGGTTCTACGGCGGCAAGACGCTGATCACGAGTGGTGGCACGGGGGCGTGGAACCTCGCCGACGCCCAGGCCGGCAAGGCCGCCAACCCGAGCTACCGGCGTGGCGGGCTGAACATCTTCGCCGCCGACGGCAAGAGCGAACCGCGGGTCTACATGGGCGCGGGCGCCGACATGATGAGCTACCTCAACATCAACCTGAAGCCGGAGCAGATCGAGGAGTGCCTCGCCGTCGCGAACTACCTCGCCGCGCCGTTCGGCTCCGCCGAGTTCACGATGGTCAACTTCGGCGTCGAGGGCACCCACTTCACCATGGTCGACGGCGTGCCGACGGCCACCGAGGCGGGCAAGAAGGAGGTCCAGGCGAAGACCTACCCGTTCCTCGCCGCGGCGTCCAACGTGGTCAACAACCCCGGCGCGGACATCGTCACCAGGGACTACACCTCCTGGCAGGCCGCCAACGTGAAGGCGCTGGTCAAGCCGGTGTTCTGGAACATGAACATCAGCATGCCCCAGGCGCAGGCCACGGCCGACGCCGGTCAGCAGGTCGAGGACGCGATGAAGGACTGCTACCACGGCAAGAAGAAGGTGTCCGAGGTCAAGGACGCCGTGGCCAGCTGGAAGTCCAGTGGTGGTGGCGACAAGCTGATCCAGTGGACGAACGACAACGTCCTGCAGAAGCACGGCACCGGACAGTGACCACCGCGACCACGACGACCACGGCGCCGCCGGACCGCACGAGGCGACCGGCGCGGCTGAGCTGGCGGGTGCGGCTGCGCCGCGACCGGTCGCTGATCCTGATGACGTTGCCCGCCGTCATGCTGCTGGTGGTCTTCAACTACGTCCCGCTGTTCGGGCTCGTCACCGCGTTCCAGGAGTACGACCCGCTGGCCGGGATCTGGTACAGCACCTGGGCCGGTCTCGACCAGTTCCAGCGGCTGTTCGGCGACCCGCTGTTCTGGAACGCGGTGCAGAACACGCTGTACCTGAGCTTCGTCCAGCTGGTCCTGTTCTTCCCGGTCCCGATCGCGCTGGCGCTGCTGCTCAACTCGGTGCTGTCGCTGCGGGTGCGCAACTTCATCCAGTCCGTGGTCTACCTGCCGCACTTCTTCTCGTGGGTGCTGGCCATCACGATCTTCCAGCAGATGCTCGGCGGTGCGGGGGCGCTCAACCACGTCCTGCGCAACAACGACATCGGTACCTGGGACGTCATGACGAACCCGGACACCTTCGCGCTGCTGGTCTCCGCCCAGGTGATCTGGAAGGAGGCCGGCTGGGGGATCATCGTCTTCCTGGCCGCGCTCGCCGCCATCAACACCGACCTCTACGAGGCGGCGGCGGCCGACGGTGCCGGACGATGGCGGCGGCTGTGGCACATCACCCTGCCCGGTCTGCGCGGCGTCATCGTGCTGATGCTGGTGCTGCGCCTGGGCAACGCGCTGACCGTGGGCTTCGAACAGTTCCTGATCCAGCGCAACGCGGTGGGCTACGACACGGCCGACGTGCTCGACACCTTCTCGTTCTACTACGGCATCGCCACCGGCGACTACAGCTATGGCGCGGCGGCGGGCCTGTTCAAGAGCGTGATCTCGCTGCTGCTCATCTGGGGTGCGAACAAGATGGCGCACGCCTTCGGTGAAGACGGGTTGTACCGAAAATGACCGACACACTCAGCGTTGTCGAACGCATGAGCGAGGCTGCGATCGCGCCGGAACCACCCGTGCGCCGCAAGCGCCGCGGCAGCCGCCCGGCCTGGGAGGAACCGCCGACGCTCGCCGGCGAGGCCGGAAAGGGCGTGACCCTCACCGGCGTGCTGCTCATCATGCTGGTGCCGTTGTGGATCATCGTGGTGACCAGCCTGTCCACCCAGGGCGCGGTCAACCGCGCGGGCGGTCTCGTGCTCTGGCCGGACGAGCTGACCTTCGAGGCCTACCGGGTCATGCTGCAGGACGCGACGGTGCGCACCGCTCTGGTGGTGAGCCTCGGGATCACGGCGGTCGGCACGCTCGTGTCGATGGTGGTCTCGGTCATGTGCGCCTACGGCCTGTCCCGGTCGCGTTCGTTCGCGCACCGCTTCCTGCTGACGCTGTTGATCGTCACGATGTTCGTCAACGGCGGCCTGATCCCCACCTTCCTGGTCGTCACCGGGCTGGGCGGCTACGGCCAGCTGTGGGCGTTGATCCTGCCGAGCGCGATCTCGGTCTTCAACATCCTGATCCTGCGGTCGTTCTACTCCAGCACCTCGCTCGACCTGATCGAGGCCGCGCGGATCGACGGTGCGGGCGACTGGCGGATCCTGTGGTCGATCGTGCTGCCGACCTCGCGTGCCGTCACGGCGGTGATGGCGCTGTTCTACGGCGTCGGCTACTGGAACTCCTTCTTCAACGTGATGATGTACATGCCGACGGACAGCGAGAAATGGCCGCTGCAGTACGTGCTCTACACGTACGTCAACCGCGGCAACGGCATGCCGGGCTCGGTCAACTCGGGCTTCGGCACCGCGTTGTCCCAGACCGCGCCGCTGGCGTTGCAGATGGCCGTGGTGGTGCTGACTCTCGTGCCGTTGCTCATCGTCTATCCGTTCGTGCAGAAGCACTTCCGCACGGGTGTCCTGACCGGCGCGATCAAGGGTTGACGCACATGGTGACCATTGCCGATGTGGCCAGGCACGCGGGCGTTTCGTCCAGCACGGTGAGCTACGTGCTGAGCGGCAAGCGCTCGATCTCCGAGGAGACCCAGCGCCGGGTCCAGAGTTCCGTGCGGGAGCTCGGCTACCACCCGCACGCCGGTGCGCGGGCACTGGCCGCCCGGCGGTCGCACGTCGTCGCGCTGATGGTGCCGTTGCGCACCGACGTCTACGTCCCGGTCATGATGGAGATCGCGATCTCGGTGACCATGGCGGCCCGTCAGCACGGCTACGACGTCCTGCTGATCACCAACGACGAGGGGCCGGCCGGGGTGAAGCGGATCGCGGCCAGCGGCCTGGCCGACGGCGTGATCCTGATGGACGTCGAACTGGACGACGAGCGCATCCCGGTGCTGCGGGCCCAGGGCACCCAGGCGGCGCTGATCGGCCTGGCGGAGGACGGCCGCGGACTGTCCTGTGTGGACCACGACTTCGCCGCCGCCGGTGCGGTGTGCGCGGACCACCTGGCCGATCTGGGCCACCGCGAGATCGCGTTCATCGGCTACGGCTCCGGTGTCTACCACCGGCACGCCGGCTACGCCGAGCGCACGCTCACCGGCTTCCGCGACCGGGCGGAGCAGCGCGGTCTGCGGTTCTTGCACCGGTCGTGCGAGGGCACCTACGAGAGCACCGCGGGGACGCTCGCCCGCGTCCTCGCGGACCGGCCGGGAACCACCGGTTTCGTGGTGCAGAACGAGGGTGCGATCGGGCCGCTGCTCACGTTGTTGCGCATGAGCGGACGGACCGTGCCGGAGGACACCTCGGTTATCGCGCTCTGCCAGGACCAGCTCGCCGAGCAGTTCGCGCCCAGGCTCACCGCGGTGACCGGCTCCGCGCAGACGCTCGGCAGGGTCGCCGTCGAACAGGTCGTGCGCAGGCTCATCACGGCGGCCGGCGGCGACCGTCCCGCCGACGAACGGGTCCTGCTCACGCCCGCACTGACCATCCGGGACAGCACCGGGCCCGCGCCGCGCCGGCCCTGACCGGCGCCGGCCCGCTGCCGAGCCGGCCGTGACGACCTGACCACGCCTGTCCCGGCCGGCCCTGACAGACCGCCAAGCCGGCCGTGACGATCCATGACCGCCGCCGTACCGGCCTGACGACCGCCGTGCCGGCCCTGACCACCGCTGTCCCTGTCCTGACCACCGCCGGGCCGGCCCGTGGCGATCCCTGACCGCCGCCGGGCCAGCCTGACGACCGCCATGCCGGCCCTGACCACCGCTGTCCCGGCCTGACGACCGCCGTCCCCTTCACCCACACCGAAGACAATCCGCGAGGAGTGGCGCATGCCCATGCACTTCCGAGACCTCGGCAACGCACTCGAGTGGCGCGCCAGGGGCGAGACCCTCCGCGTCGAGGTGTGGGGCCAGGACGCCGTCCGGGTCAGGGCCACGCCGGGCGGGCCGTTGCTCGACGGCCTGCCGGGAGCCCTGCTCGCCACACCACCGGAGGGTGGCGCGGCGGAGATCAAGATTGCCGAGCACCACGCGACGCTCGTCAACGGCAGGCTGACCGTCCGGATCGACGCCGACACCGAAGGCAAGCTCACCCCGGAGCTCGGCGCGTCCGCGGGCAGGCTGACGTTCCTCAGCACTGAGGACGGCACCGAGCTCCTCGCCGAGCAGCCCGCCCACTTCTGGTGGCCGGGACCGCGCCTCGCCACCGCCACCGGCAACGGCCACCACCGGCTCGAGCAGCGTTTCCGTTCCTATCGAGGAGAACGGCTCTACGGTCTGGGCCAGCACACCCACGGCATGCTGAACCAGAAGGGCGCGGTCATCGACCTCGTCCAGCGCAACGCCGAGGTCACCATCCCGCTGCTGATCTCCGACCGCGGCTACGGCCTGCTGTGGAACTCGCCCGCGATCGGGCGGGTGGAACTGGCGGAGACCGGCACGCGGTGGGTGTCCGACAGCGCCCGCCAGATCGACTACTGGTTCACCGCCGGTCAGCCGGCGGACGTGCTGAGCCGCTACGCCGACGCGACCGGGCACTCGCCGGACCTGCCGGAGTGGGCATCCGGTTTCTGGCAGTGCAAGCTGCGCTACCGCACCCAGGACGAGCTGATGGAGGTGGCGCGCGAGTACAAGCGGCGCGGGTTGCCGTTGTCCGTGATCGTCTGCGACTTCTTCCACTGGACGCACCTCGGCGAGTGGAAGTTCGACCCCGCCGAGTGGCCCGACCCGGCGGCGATGGTGCGCGAGCTGGACGAGATGGGCGTCAAGCTGATGGTGTCGGTCTGGCCGTCGGTGAGCCCGGCGAGCGAGAACTACCACCCGATGCTGGACCAGGGTCTGTTCATCGGCACCGAGTTCGGGCCGATGGCGCACGCCGACTGGCCGGACAAGGGGCTCGGCGCGTACTCCGCGCAGGTCGCCTTCTACGACGCGACCAACCCCGAGGCCCGCGAGTACGTGTGGGAACGCATCCGGCGCGGCTACCACGAGCTCGGCGTCAAGGTGTTCTGGCTGGACGCCGGTGAACCCGAGCTCAAGCCCGGCCACCAGTACAACCTGCGCTATCACGAGGGTCCCGGCCTGGAGGTGGGAAACCTCTACCCGCGCGAGAACGCCCGCACCGTCCACGACGGACTGCGTGCGGCGGGGGAGAGCGAGATCATCTCGCTCAACCGCTCCACCTGGGCGGGCGCGCAGCGGTACGGCGCCGCGCTGTGGTCCGGCGACATCGCCACGGACTTCGCCTCGCTGCGCACCCAGATCAAGGCCGGCCTGAACGTGATGATGTCGGGCATCCCCTGGTGGACAACGGACATCGGCGGCTTCCACGGCGGCGATCCGGACGACCCCGCCTACCGCGAGGTCCTTGTGCGCTGGTTCCAGTACGGCACCTTCTGCCCGTTGTTCCGCCTGCACGGTTTCCGCGGCGACGAGCAGGTGCTCGAGCCCGCGATGACCGGGCTGGCCAACGAGGTCTGGTCCTACGGCGAAGAGGCCTACGAAATCCTCGCCGGGCACCTCCGGTTGCGGGAACGCCTGCGCCCCTACGTGATGGAGCAGATGCGTACGACAGCCGACACCGGTGTGCCGCCGATGCGGCCGGTGTTCCTGGAGTTCCCCGGCGACCTCGGAGCGTGGGACGTCGAGGACGCGTTCCTGCTCGGTCCCGATCTGCTCGTGGCTCCGATCACCGAGGCGGGCGGCAGGGAGCGGGACGTCTACCTGCCCGCCGGTTCCCGGTGGACCGACGCGTGGACCGGCGAGGAGCACGAGGGCGGGCGGACGGTCACCGTCGCCGCCCCGATCGAGCGCATCCCGCTGTTCCTGCGCGACGGCGCCCGTCTGCCCGTGCGAGAGGAGGACGCATGACGACCCGTCGTCTGGTCGAACGGTTGCAGGGGCTGGCCTTCGGCGGCGACTACAACCCGGAGCAGTGGGACGAACCGGTGTGGAAGGAGGACGACGAGCTGATGCGCAGGGCCGGGGTCAACCTGGCCACGGTCGGCGTGTTCTCCTGGGCGCTGCTCGAACCGGAGGAGGGCCGCTACGACTTCGGGTGGCTCGACGCGCACCTGGATCGCTTGCACGCCAACGGTGTCGCCGTCGACCTGGCGACACCGACCGCCTCGCCGCCCCCGTGGTTCACCCTGGCGCACCCGGACGCCCTGCCGGTCACCCCCGGCGGCACCAGGCTGGTCCACGGCAGCCGCGACACCTACTGCCTCAGCGCTCCGGCCTACCGCGAGGCGGCCCGGCGCATCGCCTCCGCTCTCGCGGAACGTTATGGCGACCACCCGGCGCTGGCGTTGTGGCACGTGCACAACGAGTACGTCACGTTGTGCTGGTGCGAGCACACCGCCGCCGCGTTCCGGGTCTGGTTGCAGGCGCGGCACGGTTCGCTGGACGCGCTCAACGAGGCGTGGGGGACGGCCTTCTGGAGCCAGCGGTACGGCAGCTGGGAACAGATCCTGCCGCCGCGCGCCACCCAGTGGCACCGCAATCCCGGTCTCACGCTGGACTTCAGCCGGTTCTTCTCCGACGAGGTGATCGCCGCCTACTCCGAGCAGCGCGACGCGATCCGCGCGCACAGCGACCGGCCGGTGACGACCAACATGATGCAGCCCGGCTACCAGAACGTCGACCTGTGGGCGCTGGGCCGCGAGGTCGACCTGGTCGCGATCGACCATTACCCGGACCGGCCGGGCCTGGGTGCCGCCGCGGACGTCGCCTTCGCGGCCGACCGCGCCCGCTCGCTCGCGGGTGGCGCGCCGTGGTTGTTGATGGAACAGGGCACCAGCACCGTTTACGTCGGCGATCGGACGCTGGCCAAGGAACCCGGCGACATCCTGCGGCACTCCCTCGGCCACATCGCGCGCGGATCGGAGGGTGCGCTGTTCTTCCAGTGGCGCCAGTCCAAGGCGGGCGCCGAGCAGTGGCACTCGGCGATGGTCCCGCACGCAGGTCCGGACAGCCGGGTCTTCGCCGAGGTGACGGATACCGGCGCGGCCGTCGCCCGGCTCGCCGAACTCGCGGGATCGACCGTCACGGCCCAGGTGGCCGTGCTGCACGACTCCGACGCGTGGTGGGCGATGAACTCGGACGGCCTGCCCTCGTCCGAGCTCGACTACCACTCCGCGCTGCGGGGCGCCCACCGCGCGTTGTGGGACGCCGGCGTGGTGACCGACTTCGCGCACCCGGAAGCAGACCTGAGCCCGTATCGGCTGGTGCTGGCCCCAGCGCTGTTCCTGTTGTCCGACAACGGAGCGGAGAACCTGCGCCGCTACGTCGCGGGCGGCGGCACGCTGCTCTTCCAGCACTTCGGCGGGGTCGTCGACGACCGCATGCACGCCCGGCTCGGTGGTTATCCGGCCGCACCGCTGCGGGAGGCGCTGGGAATCCGCGTTGAGGAGTACCGGCCACTGGGCCGTGACGAGCGGGTCACCCTCTCCGACGGCTCGCACGCCACCGCCTGGAGCGAGTCCGTCCGGACCGTGGGCGCCGAGACGGTCGTCGCCTACACCCACGGCATGCTCGCCGACTCCCCGGCGCTCACCCGGTACGGCTATGGCGGGGGAGAGGGCTGGTACCTGTCCACCCGACTCGACGACGCGGACTACGCGGCGCTGGTCGCCAGGCTGCTGGACGCCGCCGGCGTCAGGCCGGTGCTGCCGGGACTGCCGTCCGGCGCCGAAGCTGTCACCCGCCGGGGTGAGGACGGCCGCCGCTGGCACGTCGTGCTCAACCACAGCGCCGAACCCGTTTCCCTGCCCGGAAACGCGCACGACCTGCTCACGGGCGGACCGGTGCGGGAACTGCCGCCGGGCGGATGCGCCGTGCTGCGGGAAGGACAGCCGCGGTGACCACGATCCGCTGGGGCCACGAGGCCCTGGACTGCGTGCTGGACATCGCCGAGGACGGCGTGGTCAGGCTGACCCTGCCGGGAGAGCACGGGTCCGCCGCACCGCTGCCGCTGGTGGACGTGATGACCGCGAACCACGGGAGCATCTGGTCGAGCAGCCGCCTGGTCGGCACCGCCATCGGCGGGCGGCTGCGGTACCGGGACCACCGCGCACTGTCCGAAAAGGACTGGCGGGTGCTCGTCGTCGAGCTCGGCGACGAGGAGACCGGCCTGGTCGCCGAGGTGACCTACCGTTCGCCGGACGGCGTTCCGGTGCTGCGCAGCGAAGTCGTCGTGCGCAACGAAGGGAGTGCTCCGCTGCGCCTGGAGTCGGTCACCTCCCTCGTGGCATGCGGTCTGCGGCCGGACAGCGCCGACGTGCTGTGGGCGGAGAACGACTGGCTCGCGGAATGCCGGTGGCGGCGCGAGCCGATGCGCCTGACCTCGCCGGACCGGGGCGGACGGCACCACGCGGCCCGCCCCAAGGGCGCGTTCGTCCTCGCCGGACGGGGTGTCTGGTCCAGCTGTGGCCACCTGCCGATGGGCGGGCTCACGGATCGCCGGACCGGCCGGACGTGGGTGTGGCAGATCGAGCACAACGGTGGTGGCTGGCGCTGGGAGTGCGGTGAGGAGGACGGCAACGGCTACGTGGCGCTGCTCGGCCCGGAAGACCACGACCACGGCTGGAGCCGCGTGCTGGCACCAGGTGAGGAGTTCCGCACCGTGCCCGCCGCGCTGGCGTTCAGCGCGGACGGCGGCCCGGACGACGCGTTCGCCGCGCTGACCCGCTACCGCCGAGCGACCCGCCGGCCGCACCCCGACCACGACGGCCTGCCGGTCATCTTCAACGACTACATGAACTGCCTGATGGGCGACCCCACCACGGCCGAGCTGCTGCCGCTGATCGACGCCGCGGCCGGTGCGGGCGCCGAGTACTTCGTCATCGACGCGGGCTGGTACGCCGAGGAGAACGAGAGCTGGTGGGACACCGTCGGTGCGTGGCAGCCGTCCCGCACCCGTTTCCCCGGCGGCCTCCAGGAGGTCCTGGACCACATCCGCGAGCGCGGCATGATTCCCGGTCTGTGGCTGGAGCCGGAGGTCGTCGGCGTCAACAGCCCGCTCGCCGCGACCCTGCCGGAGGAGGCGTTCTTCCGCCGTGACGGCGTGCGGGTCAACGACTGCGTCCGCTATCACCTGGACCTGCGTCACCCCGCCGCCCGCGCCCACCTGGACGAGGTGGTGGACCGCCTGGTGGGGGAGTACGGCGTCGGCTACCTGAAGCTCGACCACAACATCAACCCCGGTTCCGGCACCAGTTCGCGGGCCGGCGAGGCCCCTGCCGACGGCCTGCTCGGCCACAACCGCGCCCACCTCGACTGGCTCGACGGCGTCCTGGACCGCCATCCGCAGCTGGTGCTGGAGAACTGCGCGTCCGGCGGCATGCGCATGGACCACGCGCTGCTGTCGCGGCTGCAACTGCAGTCCACGAGCGACCAGCAGAACCTCGACCGCTACGCGCCCATCGCGGCTTCCGCGCCGACCGCCGTCACCCCGGAGCAGGTCGCGGTCTGGGCCTACCCGCAGCCGGAGGACTCGCTCGACGAGGTCGCCTTCACCATGGCGAGCGCGCTGCTCGGCCGGATCCACCTGTCGGGGCGGATCACGGAGCTTCAACCCGAGGCGCGTGCGCTCGTCCAGGAAGCCGTGGCCGTCTACCGGACCATCCGCGCCGATCTGCCGCGGGCGGTTCCTGCCTGGCCGCTCGGCCTTCCCGGCTGGGACGACCCGTGGCTGGCCCTCGCCATGCGCACTTCCACCACGACCTATCTCACCGTCTGGCGTCGGTCCGGCGAGGACTCCACCACGCTGGCGTTGCCGCATCTGTCCGATGTGGACGTCGTGGTGGAGCGGCTCTACCCGGCCGCATCGCCCGCGGTCGCGCAGTGGCGTTCGGAGACCGCGGAACTCGCGGTCACGATGCCCGCCGCGCCCTCGGCCGTCCTGTACCGGCTCACGACCAGAGGAGTTGACGGGTGACCACCCCAGTGATCCCGGGAATGCACCCCGACCCCAGCGTGTGCCGGGTCGGGGACGACTACTACCTGGTGTGCTCCAGCTTCGAGTACTTCCCCGGCATCCCGGTCTTCCACAGCAGGGACCTGGTGCGGTGGACGCAGATCGGCAACGCGCTGGACCGGCCGAGCCAGCTGGTCCTGACCGCGGAGACGCCGTCCTCAGCCGGGATCTACGCGCCGACCCTGCGCCACCACGACGGCCGGTTCTGGCTGATCGTCACCAGTGTGAGCCACGGCGGCGGCAACATGATCTTCACCGCCACCGATCCGGCAGGGCCGTGGTCCGACCCGATCCCGCTGCCCGACGTCGGCGGCATCGATCCCGACCTCGCCTGGGACGACGACGGCAACTGCTGGTGCACGGTCGCCGGGGTGCGGCAGTACCGCATCGACCCGGCCACCGGTGAGACGTTCGGTGAGCCGCGCCCGCTGTGGTCCGGCACGCCTGGCGCCAAGGCACCGGAAGCGCCGCACCTGTACCGGATCGGCGACCACTGGTACCTGCTGATCGCCGAGGGCGGCACCGAACGGGGTCACGCCGTCTCGATCGCCCGCGGCCCGGCGCCGGACGGCCCGTTCGAACCGTGCCCTGCCAACCCGATCCTCAGCCACCGCAGCACCTACGAGCCCGTCCAGAACACCGGCCACGCCGATCTGGTGCAGGGCCTCGACGGGGCGTGGTGGCTGGTGTTGCTCGGCGTGCGGCCCGGCGGCGGCACCCCCGGCTGGCACGTGCTCGGCCGGGAGACCTTCCTGGCACCGGTGAGCTGGGTCGACGACTGGCCCGTGGTCGGGGAACTGGTGTCCGCCCCCGGTCCCGCGGTGCCGGAGCGGGACGACTTCGACGACAACGAACTCAAGCCGGGCTGGGTGTCGTTGCGCGACCGTTCCGAGCAGCACTGCACCACGAAGGAACGCTCCGGCTGGCTGACGTTGCACGCCAGAGGGTCCTCTTTGGACGATCCCGCCGCCGTGTTCGCCGGCCGGCGCCAGCAGCACCTGTCGTGCCGTGCCCGCGCGCTGATCGATCCCGCGCAGGGCAGCGGCGGCCTCGCGGTCCGGTTGGACGAGGACCACCACTACGAGATCGAGGTGGCATCCGGCGAGGTTCGGGTGCTCGCCCGCATCGGCCCGGTGCGCACCGTGGTCGCGTCCCGGCCCGCACCGGCCGGGCCGGTGGTTCTCGTCGTGCGGGTCGACGAGGCGCGCGAGCTGCGGGACGCGCGCTCCGGGCCCGACACGCTCTCGTTCGGCGTGGAGGAACAGGACGGCACCTCGGTCGAGCTCGCCACGCTCGACGGCAAGTACCTCTCGACCGAAGTGGCCGGCGGCTTCACCGGCCGCGTCATCGGCATGTACGCGGCCGAGGGCACCGTCCACTTCGACTGGTTCGACTACCAGCCGTCCAACTGATTGCGAGGGTTCATGTTCGGAGCACGCCGCAACACACGAACAGTTCTCGGTGCCGCGCTGGCCGGGATCACGGTCCTGGCGACGGCCGTGGCACCGGCGACGGCCGTCGCAGCGGAGACCGGCTGCAAGGTCACCTACTCGGTGACGGGCCAGTGGCAGGGCGGTTTCAAGGCCGACGTCGCCGTCACCAACCTCGGTGCCGCTGTCGACGGCTGGAAGCTGCGCTGGGAGTGGCCGTCCGGCCAGCAGGCGGGGAACGCCTGGAACGCGAAGATCACCGAGGAGGACGGCCAGGTCACCGCCGCCAACGTCGCCCAGAACGCCAGGATCGCGTCGCAGGCCACGGTGAAGTTCGGGTTCACGGGCACCTGGGACCACGCCAACACGGCGCCGTTGTCGTTCTCGCTCAACGGTGTCACGTGCGTCCACGGCGGGAAGCAGCTCACCGCGACGGAGCAGGTGGCGGCGATGGAACCGGGGTGGAACCTCGGCAACACGCTGGACTCGACCGGCAGCGAGGAGACGTCGTGGGGCAACCCGCGCATCACCGAAGAGCTGCTGGACAACGTGAAGGCGCAGGGCTTCAAGAGCATCCGCCTTCCGGTCACCTGGAGCGCGCACCTGGCGTCCGACGGCACGATCGAGCCGGGGTACCTGGCCCGGGTCAAGGAGGTCGTCCGCTGGGCGCTGGCGCGTGATCTGTACGTGCTGGTCAACATTCACCACGACTCGTGGCAGTGGATCTGGAAGATGCCTGCTGAGCACGACCTCGTGCTCACCCGGTTCAACAAGATCTGGACGCAGCTGGCGGGCGCCTTCGCCGAGTTCGGGCCCAAGCTGACGTTCGAGAGCTGGAACGAGCCGCAGTTCACCGGGAGCACGGGCAAGCCGCAGGAAATACAGCTGAACAACGAGCTGAACGCGTCGTTCCGCGACATCGTGCGCCGGTCGGGCGGCAACAACGCCACCCGCCTGCTGGTGCTGCCGACCATGCACACGTCGTCCGAGCAGGCGTACATCGACCCGGTGGTGGAGCAGATCCGCGGGTTCGGCGACCCCAACATCGCCGCGACCGTGCACTACTACGGCTACTGGCCGTTCAGCGTGAACATCGCGGGCGGGACGCGCTTCGACGCGGGAGTCCAGAAGGACATCACCGACTCGTTCGACCGCGTGCACACCAGCTTCATCGCGCGCGGCATCCCGGTGATCCTCGGCGAGTACGGCCTGCTCGGGTTCGACCGGCACACCGGGACCATCGAGCAGGGCGAGAAGCTGAAGTTCTTCGAGTACCTCGGCTACTACGCGCGTACCAAGAAGATCACCACGATGTTGTGGGACAACGGCCAGCACCTCGGCCGCACGTCGTTCCAGTGGAGCGATCCGCAGCTCTTCGCGCAGATCAGGTCGAGCTGGACGACCCGGTCCGGCACCGCGTTCACCGACCAGGTGTTCAACGCGAAGTCGAGTGACATCACCGCCAAGACGATCGCGCTGAACCTCAACGGCACGTCGTTCACCGGGCTGTACAACGGAAACATCGCCCTGACGCGCGGCCGCGACTACACGGTCGACGGCGACCGGCTCACCCTGACCGCCTCGGCGCTGACGAAGCTGAGCGGCTCGCGCGGCTACGGCACGAACGCGGTGCTGACGGCCAAGTTCTCCCACGGCGTGCCGTGGCGGTTCTACGTCATCACCTATGACACGCCGGTGTTGTCCGGCGCGACGGGGACGACGGCGAAGTTCGAGATCCCGACCGCCTTCCGCGGCGACCAGCTCGCCACGATGGAGGCCAAGTACGACGACGGCGCCTTCGCCGGCCCGAACGACTGGACGTCCTTCAAGGAGTTCGACAAGACCTTCACGCCCAACTACGCGGACAGCAAGACCACCCTGACGCCGGACTTCTTCGGCGCCGTGAAGGACGACCAGCGAGTGACGCTCACGTTCCACTACTGGAGTGGTGCCAAGGTCACCTACCACGTCACCAAGTCGGGCGGCGCGGTCACCGGCACGACCGCCTGATCCGGTTCACCCAGAACGGAAACCACCGAAGGCTCGCATGACCTTCGGTGGTTTCCGTTGCTATGTGGACACTTTGTTGTCATGTCCAAGATATATGAAACTTTCTCGCGTTGTTCTAGCGTCGCGGCATCGTGCTCGAAGTCGCGTCAGGAGTCGTGCGGTGAGAATGGTCCGATTGGTCAGAACTGTTGCTGCTGTCGGCTTACTGGCCGCCGGCGTGGTGTCCGCGGCCGCTCTGCCCTCCGTGGCGGCACCACCGTCCGGCGGAACGTTCTCGGTGCTGAGCTACAACGTCGCCGGACTCCCGGAAGGACTGTCCAGCGGCAGCCCGAAGGCGAACACGCCGATCATCGGCCAGCGGATCAGGCCGTACGACATCGTGCACGTGCAGGAGGACTTCAACTACCACGCGTCGCTCTACGCCAACAACACGCACCCGTTCCGCACGCCCACCAGCGGCGGCGTCCCGTTCGGCGACGGGCTCAACACCCTGTCCGTCCACCCGTACGCGGACACGGACTTCGCCCGCAAGAAGTGGGACAAGTGCAACGGCACGGACTGCCTGACCCCCAAAGGCTTCACCTGGTCGCGGCTGCGGCTCGCAGAGGGCGTGCTGGTCGACTTCTACAACGTGCACACGAACGCGGGTGACAACGAGGCCGACCTGGCCGCACGGCGGGCCAACATCAGCCAGCTGTCCCGGTTCATCACCGACTACTCGGCCGGCAACGCGGTGGTGGTCGCGGGCGACACCAACACGCGCTACACCCGCACCGGCGACAACATCCGGGAGCTGGTCGCCGCCAACGGCCTGACCGACGCCTGGGTGCAGGAGGAACGGGGTGGCGTGCCGCCGGCCGCCGGCAGCACGACGCTGGGCTGCAACGAGCAGAACGTCAGCGACGCGTGCGAGGTCGTCGACAAGATCCTGTTCCGCGGCAACAGGTACATCACGCTCGACCTGACCCGGTACGGCAACGACAACGCGGCGTTCCGCACGGCCGACAACAAGATGCTGTCCGACCACTACCCGATCGCGGCGGACTTCCGGTGGACGCTGAACCCAGGGCTGTCGCTCAGCGAGGCGTGGGGCGGACCGCACGGCGACGCCTTCACCGACCTCGCCTCGGTTCCGCTGGCGCAGCGCGTCGCCAAGGTGAGCCTCCGCGCGGGATCGCGCGTCGACCAGGTCGGGCTCACGTTCGCCGACGGCACCTCCTTCACCCACGGAGGCAACGGCGGCACCGCGCGAGAGCTGACGCTGGCGGCGGGGGAGCACCTGAAGTCGGTCACGCTCCACTCGGCGCAGTACAAGGGACGCACGAGGGTCTTCTACGCCGACTTCGCGACGAACACCGGGCGCACCCTGTCCGGTGGCAGCCGGACGTCCAGTTCTGTCACCTGCACCGCGCCCGACGGCTGGCAGATCGCCGGCTTCCACGGCCGCTCCGGCGACGAGGTGGACTCGCTCGGCGTGATCTACAGCCGGATCGCGTGATGGCGCCGCGGACCGACCGTCGCGGGTTCCTCATCGGCACCGGACTCGCCGCCGGATCCGTGCTCGGCAGCACGCCGGCCCACGCGCACGACGAGCGGCGAGGCGGTTACCTGTGGCTCGCGGGCGACCACCACGTCCACAGCCAGTACAGCAACGACGCGATGTACCCGGTGGCCACGCAGGTGGCGCGGGCGGCCAGGCACGGCCTGAGCTGGCTGACGATCACCGACCACGGCAACGTGCCGTTCGCGAAGTTCAGCGTTCCTCCGCTGACGGCGGACATCGCGGCCGCGCGCCGCGCGTACGAGGACGTGCTGGTGTTCACCGGGCTGGAGTGGAACATCCCGGCGGGCGAGCACACCACGCTGATGCTCGCTCCCGGCCGGGGCGAGGCGAGCCTGTTGCAGGAGTTCGTCACCAGATTCGACGCGCGGGTGAACGGCACCCGTGACGGCACGCCCGCCAACGAGGCGATCGCGTTGCAGGCCCTGAACTTCCTGAAGGACGCGGTGGCCGGCCGCCGGGTCGACGACGCGCTGGTGCTGCCCAACCACCCGTCGCGGCTCGGCATCAACTCCCCGCAGGAGACCAGGAACTGGCGGGACACCGCGCCCGGCATCGTGATCGGCATGGAGGGCGCACCGGGCCACCAGGCGGCGGGCCTGCCCGCACCGGGCATGGCTCGTGGCCGCGGACTGTACGACTCGGCCCCCGGCAAGTTCTCCTTCCCCGGCTATCCCGCGGAGAGCTACCGCACCTGGGGAGGGTTCGACTGGGCCGCGGCCACCGTCGGCGGCCTCTGGGACAGCATGCTCGCCGAGGGCAAGCCGTGGTGGATCACCACCACCTCGGACGGCCACCAGGGGTGCGGGGACTGGGTGAAGAACCCGGTCGACCGCCTCGACCAGCAGGCCTACGACGAGATCCCGTACGACAGCGCCGGGCACACGTTCACCAGCACCGGCCGTTTTCCCGATCCGGTCAACGCCGGCCGCCCGATCACGGAGTACAGCTCGTTCCCGCCCGGCGCCTACAACAAGACCTGGGTCGGCGTCTCCCAGCGCGGGTACCGCGAGGTGATGCGGGCGATGCGGGCCGGCCGGATGTGGGTCGGCCTCGGCGATCTGGTGTCGGGTGTCGACGTCCGGCTGCGCCCGCGCGGGTCGCACGGGTCGGGCGTGGCGATGGGCGGAACCCTGCGGGCGCGTCGCGGCGACGTGGTGGAGGCGGTGATCAGGATCGATCTGGCGGACCGCCCGAACTTCGCGGGCTTCGTGCCGGAGCTCGCCAGGGTCGACCTGATCGTCGGCGCGATCACCGGTGCGGCCTCGGACCGGTCGGCGCTGCACGCCCCGCGGACGAAGGTCGTGAGGTCCTGGGACGTCCGGCAGCGGACCGGCACCGTCGAGCTGGTCCATCGGATCACCGTGGACGGACCGTGTTACATCCGGGTCCGCGGCACCGACGGCAAGCGAAGCGCGCCCGGTTACCACGGTGCCGCGGTCGATCCGGCCGGTCCCGCGCTGGACGTGATCGGCAGGTCGGACCCGTGGGAAGACCTCTGGTTCTACTCCAACCCGATCTTCGTCGCCGCACCACGCTGAACGGGCGTTACGGGGATCTATCTCGTTCTGGGACCGTTCCCAGAATTCCACTCGAACAGAGCAGTAAGAGAATCGGGCAGACGAACCGTTTGTGCGCCATGTGGTGTCTTGCGCTGTGTCATTAGGGGGGTGTGCGGTTACACCGGGCCTCGGTTGGCCCAAGTGACTCGCGTTACAGTGCCGTGAAATCTGGGAGCGCTCCCAGGGTCGAGAGGCGGCGGCATGGCTCGACGACGAGCAATGGCATTGGCGGTCGCGGTGGCGACTGTGGTCGGTGGTGCGCCCGCTGTGGCAGCCCCGGCGGCGGTCGCGTGCACCGTCACCTACGAGATCACCAACCAGTGGGACACCGGGTTCGGTGCCACGGCGAAGATTCGCAACGACGGCGACGTGATGGACGGCTGGCGGCTGACGTGGTCGTTCCCCGACGGGCAACGTGTCACGCAGGGCTGGAACGGTACTTTCAGCCAATCCGGCGCCGTGGTGACCGTGACCAATCCGGACTGGGCCCGCACGATTCCCGCGGGTGGTTCGGCGCAGGTGGGTTTCAACGGCAGCAAGGGTTCGGCGAACCGTCCGCCCACTGACTTCGCGGTCAACGGCGTGGCGTGCACCGGTCCCAACCAGGCGCCTTCGGTGGCGCTGACCGCGCCTGCCACAGGCAGCACCTACACGCTTCCGGCGACGATTCCGCTGGCGGCGACCGCGCAGGACACCGACGGCACGATCGCGAAGGTCGACTTCTACGCGGGCGACACGTTGATCGCGACGGACACGTCGGCTCCGTTCAGCGGCAGCTGGACCACGGCACCCGCGGGCGATCACCGCATCACCGCCAGGGCGTCCGACAACCTCGGCGCCACCACCATCTCCGCACCGGCGACGGTCAAGGTGCTGGCCGGACCCGCCGTGCTGGCGACGCCGAGCACGCTGTCGGTCAAGCAGGGCTCGACGGCCACGTTCGACGTCTCGCTGGCCACGGCACCGAGTCAGCCGGTCACCGTCACCCTCGCTCGCACCGGCAGCGCGGACCTGACGGCGGCACCGACGACCCTCACGTTCACCAGCACCGCGAAGCAGACGGTGACGGTGACGTCGGCGGCCAACGGCGGTGAGCTCGCGACGGCCACGTTCACCGCGTCGGCGCCCGGCCACAACCCGGCGAGCGTCACGGTCAAGGAGCTCGATCCGTCCACTTCGGACTTCAACAAGGCGTTCCTGGACCAGTACAACAAGATCAAGGACCCGGCGAGCGGGTACTTCCGCAAGTTCGGCGACCTGCTCGTGCCGTACCACTCGGTCGAGACCCTGATGGTCGAGGCGCCGGACCACGGTCACCAGACCACGTCCGAGGCGTTCAGCTACTACCTGTGGCTGGAAGCGAGCTACGGCCGCATCAGCGGTGACTGGGCGCCGTTCAAGTCCGCCTGGGCGTCGATGGAGAAGTTCATCATCCCGGCGAAGGTCGACCAGCCGACCAATGACAAGTACAACGCGGCGAAGCCGGCGACCTACGCGCCGGAACACCCGCGGATGGATCGCTACCCGGCGGTGCTGGACAGCGCCATCCCGGTGGGGCAGGACCCGATCGCGGCCGAGCTGAAGGCCGCCTACGGCAGCGATGACGTCTACGGCATGCACTGGCTGATCGACGTCGACAACACCTACGGCTTCGGGCGTTGCGGCGACGGCACCACCGCGCCGGCTTACATCAACACCTACCAGCGCGGTTCGTCCGAGTCGGTGTGGGAGACCATCCCGCAGCCGTCGTGCGACACCTTCAAGCACGGTGGCCCCAACGGTTACCTCGACCTGTTCACCAAGGACTCCTCCTACGCCAAGCAGTGGAAGTACACCAACGCACCGGACGCGGACGCCCGCGCGGTGCAGGTGGCACTGCTCGCCCAGCAGTGGGCGACCGCGCAGGGCAAGGAGTCCCAGGTCGCGCCCGAGATCGCCAAGGCCGCGAAGATGGGCGACTACCTGCGGTACGCCATGTTCGACAAGTACTTCAAGCGTATCGGCAACTGCACCAGCCCGAGCTCGTGCCCCGCGGGTACGGGCAAGAGCAGCGAGCACTACCTGATGTCCTGGTACTACGCATGGGGCGGTGCGACCGACACCAGCGCCGGCTGGGCGTGGCGCATCGGTGACAGCGCCTCGCACCAGGGCTACCAGAACCCGCTGGCGGCACACGCGCTGGCGAACGTCCCGGCGCTCAAGCCGTTGTCCGCCACCGGGCAGCAGGACTGGGCGAAGAGCCTGGACCGGCAGATGGAACTGCTGCAGTGGCTGCAGTCCGCCGACGGTGGTCTCGCCGGTGGTGTCACGAACAGCTGGGAAGGCCAGTACGCCGCTCCTCCCTCCGGCACGCCGACGTTCTACGGCATGTACTACGACGCCCACCCGGTGTGGCGCGACCCGCCGTCGAACCGCTGGTTCGGCTTCCAGGTGTGGGGCATCGAACGGACCGCGGCGCTGTACCGGATGACCGGGGACGCCCGCGCGAAGAAGATCCTCGACAAGTGGGTGCCGTGGGCCATCGCGAACACCACCACCGGTACCAACTTCCAGATCCCCGCGGATCTCGAGTGGTCCGGCTCGCCGGACACGTGGAACGCCACCAACCCCGGCGCGAACGCGAACCTGCGGGTCCGCGTCCTCAACCACAACCAGGACGTCGGTGTGGCCGCGTCCTACGCCAAGGTGCTGCTGAACTACGCGTCGAGGTCGGGCAACGCCCAGGCCAAGACCACCGGTGAGGCGCTGCTGACGTCGTTGCTGTCCAAGCAGGACAGTCTGGGCATCGCGACACCGGAGACCCGCAGCGACTACAACCGGTTCGACGACACGTACAACGCCACCACCGGTGAGGGTCCGTACGTGCCGCCGGGCTGGACCGGGCGGATGCCGAACGGCGACCAGATCGGGCAGAGCTCGACGTTCCTGTCCATGCGGTCGATGTTCCGCAACGACCCGCAGTGGCCGAAGGTGCAGTCCTATCTGGACGGTGGACCGGCACCGACGTTCACCTACCACCGCTTCTGGGCGCAAGCCGAGATAGCCACGGCGTTCTCCCTGCACGCCGAGATCTACGGGTGAGGAGTATCGGGATGAGAAAACGCATCGCGCTCTTGCTCGTCGCCGCCACCACCGGCGCTGTTCTCGTGCACACCGGCGGGACGGCCCTCGCGCACGGTTCGATGGTCTGGCCGGCCAGCCGCACCTACGCCTGTTACCAGGACGGCAGGGCAGGCAGCGGCGGCGGTGACCTCCAGCCCACCAACCCGGCGTGCGTCCAGGCGGTCGCCCTCGGTGGCAAGCAACCGCTGTGGGACTGGTACGGCAACCTGATCAGCAACGCGGCCGGGCGGCACCGGGAGATCATCCCGGACGGCAACCTCTGCGGCCCCACCACGAAGTACGACGCCTACAACCAGGCGCGTGCCGACTGGCCGGTCACCTCGGTGACGGCGAACGCCACGGTCACGTTGCGGTACAACGCATGGGCGCCGCACCCCGGCACGTGGGAGCAGTACGTCACCAAGGACGGCTTCGACGTCACCAAGCCGTTGAAGTGGTCCGATCTGGAGGCCGTGCCGTTCGACAAGGTCACCAACCCACCGCTGGGCAACGGCGAGTACAGCTGGCAGGCCAAGCTGCCCAACAAGTCCGGCCGGCACATCATCTACTCGCTCTGGCAGCGCTCCGACAGCCCGGAAGCGTTCTACAGCTGTTCGGACGTGCTGTTCGGCGGTGGCGTGCCGGACACCCAGGCACCGTCCGCTCCCGGCACCCCGGTCGCGTCCTCGGTCACCGGCAGTTCGGTGCGGCTGGACTGGCCGGCGGCGACGGACAACTTCGGTGTGTCGGAGTACCGCGTCTACCGCGGTGACCTGTTGGTCGCCACGTCGACGACGAACTCGGTCACGGTCAGAGGGCTGAGTTCGAACACCGACTACACCTTCCGCGTGGTCGCGGTCGACGCGGCGGGCAACGTCTCGCCGTTGTCGCCGAGCGCCACGGTGCGCACCGGCAGTGGTGCCGGGGCGTGCACGGTGACCTACACCAAGCCGAGCACCTGGAACGGCGGCTTCACGGCGAACGTGAAGATCGCCAACGGTAGTGCGGAAGCTGTGCGCGCGTGGCAGCTCGTCTGGGACTTCCCCAGCACGCAACGGGTGTCGTCGGCCTGGTCGTCCACGATCACCGTCGCGGACGGGAAGGCCACCGCGAAGGGTGCCTCGTACAACGCCGACATCTCCGCCGGCGGTTCGGTGGAGTTCGGGTTCAACGTGGCGATGACCGGTGCGGTGACCGATCCGGTGAACTTCGAGCTCAGCGGCGTCTCCTGCGCCGTCCCGTGATGAGGGTCCTCCTCGCCCTCTTCGTGGCCGGTTCGGTCGCGCTCGCCGTTGTGGTCGCGCGCGCCGGACCGGCCCCGGATCCGGCCAGGGGGGTCGACGGGATCGCCGCCTGGCTGAACCAGGTCGCCGGCGACTGCACCGACGTGCGCAGGGGCGAGGACTTCGCCGCGTTCGCCGGTCCGGTGCGGGCGAAGGTCTACGGGCCGTTCGTCGTGGAGTGGGGCACCTGCACCAAACCGCCCTACGAACAGCTGGGGCTCCTCGTGCTGCGACCGGGCTTGGAAGAAGCCTGGCGCGGCGCGCTGGCCAGGGGTGAGGTCCGGGGCGACCCGGACCTCGTGTTCGGCGACGGGTTCGCGATCACGGGCTCGACCGGCATGGAGCACCTCGGCCTGAAACGACTCGAGTGCACGCCTGCCGCGTGCACTCTCGTCCAGATCAAACACCATTGAAAGACAGGAGATCCGTGGCAATGAGGCTCAACGGACAAAGGCGGTGGGCCGCGGCGGGAGTCGCGGTCGCCATCGCGGTGGCGACGTTCGGGGTGGCGCTCAGCGCACCCGCGGGCGCCGCACCTGGCTGCCGGGTCGACTACAAGGCGAACAACTGGGGTGGCGGTGGCTTCGGCGCCGCCGTGAAGATCACCAACCTGGGCGACGCGGTGTCGAACTGGACGCTGAAGTTCAGCTTCCCCGGAGCACAGCGCGTGACACAGGGGTGGAGTGCCACCTGGACGCAGTCGGGCGCGGACGTGACGGCGGCGAACGCGTCGTGGAACGGCAGCCTCGGCACCGGTGCGTCCGTCGACATCGGCTTCAACGGCAGCTACACCGGCAGCACGAACGCCGACCCTGCGACGTTCACGCTCAACGGCACGGTCTGCACGGGCCTGCAGCCACCGACCACCACGACCACCACCACGACGAGTGACCCGAACCCCGATCCCGGCAACCGCGTCGACAACCCGTACGCGGGCGCGAAGCAGTACGTCAACCCGGACTGGTCGGCCAAGGCGGCCGCCGAGCCCGGTGGCAGCCGGGTGGCGAACCAGCCGACCGGCGTGTGGATCGACCGCATCGCGGCGATCACCGGCACCGTCGACTCCCGTGGCATCGCCGGACATCTGGACGAGGCGGTGCGCCAGGCGGCGGGCTCACCACTCGTCATCCAGTTCGTGATCTACAACCTGCCGGGGCGTGACTGCTCGGCGCTCGCCTCGAACGGCGAGCTCAAGGCGACCGAGATCGACAGGTACAAGACGGAGTACATCGACCCGATCGCGGCGATCCTCGCCAGGCCCGCGTACAAGGACCTGCGGATCGTGACCACGGTGGAGATCGACTCCCTGCCGAACCTGGTCACCAACGTGACGCCGCGCCCGACCGCGGTGCCGCAGTGCGACGTGATGAAGGCCAACGGGAACTACGTCACCGGTGTCGGCTACGCACTGGCGAAGCTCGGCGCGGTCCCGAACGTCTACAACTACCTGGACATCGGTCACCACGGCTGGATCGGCTGGGACGACAACTTCGGCGCTACGGCCGAGCTGCTGTTCCAGGCGGCCAACGCGTCCGGCAGCACCAAGGCGAACGTCCAGGGCTTCATCGCCAACACCGCCAACTACGGCGCGTTGCGTGAGCCGAACTTCACCATCGACGACACGGTGAACGGTACTTCCGTGCGCCAGTCGAAGTGGGTGGACTGGAACCGTTACGTCGACGAGCAGTCGTACGCGCAGGCGTTCCGGCAGCGGGCGGTGCAGGCGGGCTTCGACGCCAACGTCGGCATGCTGATCGACACCAGCCGCAACGGCTGGGGCGGCGCGGCCCGTCCCACCGGACCCGGACCGAAGACCACCGTGGACGCCTACGTCAACGGCGGCAAGCTCGACCGGCGCATCCACCTCGGCAACTGGTGCAACCAGTCAGGTGCTGGTCTGGGCGAACGGCCGAAGGCGGCACCCGCGTCCGGCATCGACGCGTACGTGTGGATGAAGCCTCCGGGCGAGTCGGACGGTGCGAGCAAGGAGATCCCGAACAACGAGGGCAAGGGCGCGGACAAGATGTGCGACCCGGCCTACACCGGAAACGTCCGCAACGGCAACAGCATGTCGGGCGCTCTGGCGGACGCCCCGCTGTCGGGCAAGTGGTTCTCCGCGCAGTTCCAGGAGCTCATGCGCAACGCCTACCCGGCGCTGTGACGACGAGTCCGCAG